>NZ_QULX01000003.1:0-256166 GCF_003481835.1 Roseburia sp. OM02-15 | reverse complement strand
TTTCAAATTCTGCTGATTATACCAGTGAGATGTTTCAGATCGAAACGGAAAACCTGACGGCTGCCATGGATACCTATTTTTCAGATGCCGGGCATGTAGCTTCCATTTCTGCCCTGCTGGCAGATTTTGACGGGAGCCGGTATGGAACGTATGATACTTCCCATATGCTGCCCTCGGCAGGCACATTAAAATCCCTCTATGATGCGGTAGATGCAGATTATAATGGGGTGTATGAAGCACATACGCAAGTAACCGGGGAAGGACGGAAGCCGATGGTGGATGCAGACGGGACAAAAGTCGTATACGAAGGCTATACGCTGGTGTCTGATTATGATACCTTCTGGAGCAATGGGACCTATCAGAAGTATTTTCTGCCACTGATCCAAAATTCCTGTACGACAGAGGACATTACGAAAATGGAAAATGGGGACGGGAGCGTGTTGGAAGCAGACTTACCCGTTCTGATTGAGAGCATCCCATGGGGGAGTTGGGTGAGAGGGGAAGATCTTGTACGGGAAGAGACAACACAGGAAGTGATCACACGCGCCTATTACCGTTATTGCGGCTCGGAAGGGAAAACGTTTCAGTACCTGGATACAGGGAAACGCTATTATCTGGACGAAATGGACCAGCTTGCGGGGATCGGTGGAAAAACAAAAGAGCAGTGGGAAGCCTTATTTCAAAAACACTTGGAAAATGGGGATGGTATACTTTCTGATGGGGAATGGTGGCAGCTTGAAAGTGAGAGCATAACAACCGAGAAAGTCACCCGTTACATCACCTGCCAGTATACCATATCCCTGCAGGAACCGGTGGCATCCATGGTACAGACACAGTCCAGGGAGTATGCTTTTGTTACAGACGAAAACAGTTTAAACCTTGCAATCCGGCTGCTGAGATTCCTTGTGGGTGATCCGGCACCGGAGGATCAGGGTGTGTTTGGCTTCTTTAGCATCGCCAAGGACTTCCTGCTCCAGTGGAGTCCGGCAAAGATCCACAAGCAGATGACAAAAGAGGATTTACAGAGCATCAATAAGATCATTTCCTGGCGGAATGCCACCGCCAGCAACACATCATTTTTCGTAGGCGGCGGGGGCGCAATTCTTGGGGATTACACCCTTGGGGCAACAGCAGTGCAGTGTGCGCTGGCAAATCACAGTACGGATATATACAGTCAGGAGCGTCGGCTTTTGACCGGTTTTTCCGACTGTTCTTCCCTGGTGACAAAAAGCTATCAGGAGGCGGGATATGATACCCTTTATGGCATGACAGCGGCAGACCTGGGGCAACACTGTGACACGCGCGGTACGGCACTGTCCGGACCTGGGGAGTTGCGTCCGGGAGACCTGATCTTTTACCAGTATGGAGCTGGGAACGGGAGATACAAAAACATTGACCATGTGGCGATGTATGCAGGTGACATTGATGGGGATGGTCAGGCAGAGATCATCCAGGCATCGTATAGCCGGGGAAGGGTGTGCATTGATAAGTTCCAGACCAATAACCACATCGTTGGGTATGGACGTCCGTATGTGGCGGCTCTGGCAGGCAGTGTCGGGGATGAAAATGCGTTGTACGAATATCTGACGAAAACATGTGGGTTCAGTAAGGCGGGAGCCTGCGGTGTGCTGGCAAATATCTATGTGGAGAGTACCTATGATCCGACGAATGTAACAGGAAGATATTATGGCATCTGCCAGTGGGGAGATGACCGTTTACGGAATATGAAAAATTACTGTATCCAAAACGGTTATTCCCCGGATTCTTTCCAGGGACAGGTCAGCTTCATGGTATATGAGCTTGCCGATTACCCGGAACTGGTAACTTTTTTAAAGACGGCGACAGATCCGCAACTGTCGGCACAGGAATTTTGTGCCGGTTATGAGCGTGCAGTGGATTCCAGTGGGGCAGGGGCAAAGTATACGGGAAACCTTTACCCGGCACGCCGGAAAAATTCGTACCAGGCCTTGAAGAAAAGAATGAACGAAGCGGAACGTCTGTTTCAAAGTAAGGGATAAGCAAAAAGCCCGGTCGTGGAAACTGACCGGGCTTATATTCCACATGAAGATTTGAACCTATTGTGTTGTTTTTGCAATTATTTGTGTTCTAATTATTGATATTTTTGCTTTTCCTGTGTATAATAAATATAACAAATGAATCGATTATATTTATGAAAGAAGGTATGTTTTATGGCTCAGGCTACATTTAGTATCCGCATGGATGAATCACTAAAAAATCAGTTTGATAATTTATGTAAAGAGTTTGGCATGAATGCTTCTACTGCATTTAATATTTTTGCGCGTGCGGTTGTCAGAGAACGTAAAATCCCATTTGAAATCTCGGCACAGTCAAGCATTTGTTTAGAGGATGGGCGCGCTGCCTTTAATGCTCTGCGTCGTTCTGCTGAACAAAATAACCTGCAGGAATTATCTTTAGATGATATAAATGCAGAAATACAACTTGCCCGCAATAGTAAAGCATAAGGAGACGCTATATGAATTATCTGGTCGTTATTGACACGAATGTTCTTATATCCGCTTTACTATCCAAACATAGTGATGCGGCAACGGTTCAGGTGCTTAATGCTGTTTTTGACGGAACAATTATTCCTGTATTCAATGATGAGATTCTTGCAGAATATGATAATGTACTTCACCGTCCAAAGTTTAAGTTCCCGGATGCAAACATTCAATTACTTTTAGATACAATAAAAACCTATGGTGTATTTGCAGAGCAGCTTATTACAAATGAAATTTTGCCAGATCCTAAAGATCTTGTGTTTTACGAAGTTGTTATGGCGAAACAGGATGAAAATGCATACCTTGTGACTGGAAACAGCAAGCATTTTCCCAAAAAGCCGTTTATTGTTACACCAAATGAATTACTGGATATCATGAAATGATGTCTATTATGAATAAGAGAGCAGGATTCTACTCTGGCAGCTAATAATTCTGTCAGAATAAAATCATGCTCTCTTTGTTTCTGATATAAACTACGATGGGAGAAATCATGTGATATATATTTGAACTTTATAATGGAAACATGAGTGCTACCGTAATAGTAGGCGGTTGGCCTTTCAATAGGGGATAAGCCATATGTAGTATTGACTTTATAGCTGTGGTAAGTTTCGGCTTAACCTGTTTTGGTCTTGGATACACCTTTGGCAAGGATCATAATAAACCGCAAAAATAGATGCCCCAATATAAGCCAACTCATAAAACTGGAAGTCGTCTATTTCTTTGAACCATTGTTTTTATTGTCTTGTTTTTGCTTCTTTTTTTCTTTTATTCGCTCTTTAATCTTAAAAAATAATTTTAATGCCATTTGATTTGCTATCTGTCCCATAAGCAAACTCTCCTTCCATAATTCTAATTTTCCAATTTGACAAACTTGAAGTTAGCATTTTATTTCTGTTGTATCTTAGCCAAAATACTTTCTATTACAAGTGTTACTGTTATAAAGGCTCCTACAAGGGTGTAGTAGTTTAAGCCGTACATCAACGGCAAAAGAGAAATAACTACAGTAATAATTGAAAGGTTAAACAATGCTTTGAGAATACCATTCTTTTTCAATGAAAACAATGAAAGCAAGAAGATGGCAACAGTAAGTGTGGCTGTGATAAGTGGAGCAAAATTTGCATAGCCAAACGGTGTAAGGCTAAAGTATGAGAATGTTTCTTTTACTCTTTCTGTTGGAGATGTTGCAAAAATACAAACTGTTCCACAAGGCAATAATTCTAACACTATTGTTAAAGCTGAAAAAACCACTAAGCAGATTTTCTTCATGTTGTACATTTCCTTTACAAGTCCAAATTTATCTACGTGTTCCGTCATCATAAAAATGTATTTTCAAAGCTTTCTCAGTTGGGTAAATTGATAAAATCAAAAGAATACATTGAATTGTCATAAGAATCAATCCTGCAACTCCAATCGTATTCTTATCACTATGGTATAATGGAATATGTATCAAAGCAGAGGGTATAATCATTACCCATCCTATTTTCCACCAAAGTTTTCCGCAATAGTCGTGTGCAAATTTCCATGTATCCATATTTTTCATTGAACGAGTTGTTCTGTATCCATATATACCATTTATATGTTTGGGACAATGTTTCCACATTATTCTTCCACCGACAATCATAATAATTGGAACTAATAAATCACATATTAACATAAACAACCAAAAGCACATAAAATCCATCTCCCAACATTTCGATTTATCATACTGTTTTAGCATGAACATCTTCAATTTTTTCCAGTATACCACAAAACATAGAAAGTGTTCTTAAGATTATCTGAAGTTTCCGCAAAACGCAATGTGAAGTATATATACACTAAGGATATGGACAGAAAGAGTGGGAGGGAAGATGCAGCAGAAAATGATAACACAGAAGAGAACACAGGCAGAGTGCCGCCCGCGCTATCAGGAGGTGGCAGTCGATCATACTGCCGTTAGTGATATGAAGTATAAGCAGATGAACCGGGCTGTACTAACCGAATTTTTATCGTACTCTTCCCTGAAGCGGAGCAAGGGCAATACACATCTGTTCCATTTCCTGCGCTTGTGGGCAAGAGCGGCAACCAGACCTGGATACAAGGATGGCATTGCATATAATACCGGAATGCTGATCCTTCCTTTGGACTCCAAAAAGCACAGGAATCATCTTTGCCGGGTATTGGATGTGCGAACATCGGAAGATGCTCTGCACATCTTAAAAGAAATGCAGAAGATGAAGGTTCTGACCTATAAGGTGCAACAGGGGCAGGTGTGGATCTGGCTGGACTGGAGCTGTATTTTCATAAATCCGAAAAAGGAGCTTTCGTCCATGCAGAGATTGTTCTATGCGGAATCAGGATTCATATTATTCCCCATTACAGCAATTTCAAAGTTATTACGATTGGATGAGCCGGACAGACACTTGAGCCCGATGGATATGTTCCTGGACCTGTGGTTTCATGGAACCGTGTGTGATCCCTATACGGCAGGTAGTGTATTAATGCCGGTAGTACACTTGGAACTGAACCAAAAAGTGTACAAGGAATGTATGGAAAATGAAAAGATCTTAGATCCCAGAGTGCATCTGGATGATCTGGCGGTGCGCTGGAACTGCTCTAAGTCTACGGTGTCGCGAAGACTTGGCACTTTTGTGTCGGATGGCTTACTGGGCATCTATGAGACACATCCCGCATGTCTGGAATCACAGGGCATGCTGCTTGTGTTGCCCGGATATTGCAGCCGGCATTTTTCCAGACGGGGGAATGTGGTACAAGATCCGGTTCTGCCTGATCCGGAAACGGCAATCCTTGCGGTGGAGATCGCAAAACACGATATCTGGGATGAGCAGCACCTTCCGGAGCATATCAGGCGTTTTGCCCGGACAGCACATTTTAAAGGGAATGGGCAGAAACTTACACCAATGAATCCGTTCTACCCATATCTGGATGATCTGGGACAGGATATGGAGCAGGCAGCAGGCGGAAGGAATCAGAGTGAACCAGTTACAGAGGAAGCTATGGGAAATGCGCCCCATGAAAATACGGAAACCTTCAGAACGGTGGCGGGAAGAAACCATTGGCAGCAGGCACGTTTCCTGTTTTGGTTAGAGTCGGGGGAGAACGGGGCAGAGTTTTTCTGCGTTCCGGTTCGGACGGTCTGGAAGCAGTGGTATAAACCTATGTGCAGAGCCTATGAGGGCTGTGGACCGCCAGATGTATGATTGCAGGATCGCCGGTTTTGGTTTCAGAAATGATCTGAATGAAAGAAAAGGAATCGATTGGAAAATCAAGGCATTTTGTGATCAGAAAATTCCAGATATTTCTTTAGTGGCTTTGGAAGGAGACAAAAAAAGGTACGGTTATGGCTGTGATACGTTCTATTGTCTCCTGACAGAATAGCATAACGTAAATAAATACCACTGTGTAGATGTCTGGATTTTTTGGTTACAGGAAAAACACCATGTCACAAACGGCATGGATGGACAGGAAGGAAGAGGATACATGAGAAAATTATGTGAGATGAGTCTGCTCATTTTGGCACTACTGTTCCCGTTTCCGGTATTTGCTGCCGGGCAGGAAAAAGTGATGGGAACAGTGCAAATTCAGTGCTTTGTGGATCTGTCGTTGGACGGGCAGACGATGGAACTGGTGTTTGAAGAACAGGATACGGGGGAAGAGGTAACCGTAGCAAGCAGGGAGTATAAAAACCATGCCATTACCGCACAGATGCCGGTTGGGACTTACCGGCTGTCTGCTATCCGGTTTAACGACAACCTGTATTTTGACTACCGTTATTCGTGCTCCCCGG
Source organism: Roseburia sp. OM02-15 (assembly GCF_003481835.1). Classification (NCBI taxonomy): domain Bacteria; kingdom Bacillati; phylum Bacillota; class Clostridia; order Lachnospirales; family Lachnospiraceae; genus Roseburia; species Roseburia sp. OM02-15. The sequence continues at coordinate 249,863 of NZ_QULX01000003.1, read as the reverse complement.
AGACATTTTCGGTGACTGGAGAAGAACAGACAGAGCCGGTATATGTGTTTGCTGTCGGCCGGTCAGAAGCACCGAAAGCAGTCACCAGTAAGATTGTGTTTTCCGGACAGGAGAAATTTTCCGGAACGGTGCAGATCACGCTGCATGCGGTACTGGATGTGTATTATGGTGATACGGTGACTTACCGGCAGGAGGATTATACCGTAACCTCTGTGGGAGCGTCAGAAAAGACGGTTGATCTGGATGCTGGAACCTATGAGATCACAGAGATCAATGCATACGATGAGAAGCAGGAGCCGGTCACTGTCTATTACCCAAAGTATTTTACGGTTGACCGAAATGCCATGCAGAAGCCGGAGATCGCGTTACTGGTTGGAGAACAGGATACCGCCGGAACGGAGCTGGTCTGCAAAGCGGCACAGGAGATGGATGCATACCGGTATGTGGCAAACCAGAAAATGGAACTGCCCTATGAAGCGGTTACGGGACAGACGGATGTGATCGACCAGATTCTGGCATCTTCCGGGGGAACACAGGAATCGGACAAAAAAGCAGAAACATCCGAGCAGACCAGGACAGAAGAAAGTGGGGATGCGATGAAAGATATTGTTCCGGAAAAACAGGTCACCAGAAAGTGGCTGCTCCCTGCCGGGATTGGCATGGCCTGTGCCGTTTGCCTGGTGCTTGTGAGAAAACGAAGTTTCCGATCCTGACGTTTTGACGTATATCTTTCTATGTGATCGCAAGGCATGCGATTACTGTACTTTCCATTTTTCAAAAGCGGTGAGATTGATTCTTGCCGCTTTTACCACAGGAAGGAGGAATACGTTGAAACAATATATTATTCCCTACAATTTTGCGAGGGAAGGATATGTGTATGGAAAAATCACCTGGAGCAGCATGGTACAAGCCATCATCCTGGTCGGCGCGGCGGGAAGCGTGATCTTCCGATTGCTGCCGTTCCCGTTTAAGGTACGGATGTATCTTGCCATTTTTATCCTGCTCCCATTGGCGGTGCTGGCGCTAAAAGGCATCCATGAGTTGAGTCTGTTTTCATTTTTGCAGGATTTTTTTCAGACGGTGAAAGACCGGGGCTTGTATGAGGCACCGGGCAGCAGCGTCAAGATCCATCGGGAACAGCTCATGGTACGCAAGGAATACCAGAAAATGCAGCGGGAGAAGGCAAAAGCACGCCGGATAAAAAAGGTGGTTGCAGAAAGGGAAGACACAGATGAAAATGAAACAGTTACGGCACGAGAAAAAAATCTATCGGGAACTGGAACGTATGCGAAAAAGCCGGACGTTTGAGAGCAGTACCGATAGGACAGGGCAGGAGCCAGATGATATTTTGAATATGAGTGCGGCACAGCGTCTGCGGATGATCCATGCAGAAAAAATGTCCGTACCGAAAGCAGAAAGAAAGACACCGGATGCAAAGGCAGACCAGTTACCACTTCCGACAACGCTGGCGGTTGATTTCCTGCCGATCAAGAAGATTAAAAACGGGACCATTTATACGGACGATGGGCGGTATGTGAAAGTTCTGGAAGTCTTACCAATCAACTTTTTGTTAAAGAGCAGGGAAGAACAGGAACAGGTGATCTACGATTTTGAGAAATTTTTGCGGATCGCACCGGATAATTTCCAGATCAAGGTGCTGGCAAAAAAGACGGATATTTCCAGTTACTTACAACGTCTGAATGAAAATATCGCATGTGAGCCGGATGAAAAGTGCAGAGCCATGATGGAGGACAGCAGGAAGCTGCTCATTGACTTGGGACAAAATGAAGCAATCTCCAGACGGTTTTTCCTTGCATTTGAGGCACCAAAGCAGGAACTTCGGATGCAGACCGAGGAAGAAATAGAGCGGGTGCTGTGCCGGATGCGTGACCGGACGCTGACCTATTTGCAAAACTGCGGGAACCGGGTGGCAATCCTTGGAAGCACGACAGAGGAAACCGCAAAGATCTTTTTCGACCTGCTCAACCGGACAAGGATCAGCTCCGTTGATTTTCCCAAGCGGGTGTCCGAAGTGTACCGGTATTATGATTTAAATTATGGGAAAGCAGGGACAAAACAAATCCCGGTGAAAGAATATGTTACCCCAAAGCGGCTGGATTTTAGGCACAGTGACTACCTGCAGATGGACGATACCTACTATCAGACCTATTATGTGCGCGCGGATTCCATCCCGGCACGTGTAGGGGCTGGCTGGACCGCCTGCATCATCAATGCCGGGGACGGGGTGGATGTGGACCTGTATGTAGAGAAAAAAGATAGGAGCAGATACATTGAGCGGATCGGACGGCGTCTGCGATGGAAAGGCTCCAGCATCAAGGGGATGGACCAGTCTACGGCAGAATATGACGAATTAAGCGACCGCATTGCTTCCGGGTACTACCTGAAAAATGGCTTATCGGGTGGAGCGAACACCAATGATTTTTACTATTTTGCGCTGATCGTTACGATTTCTGCACCTTCCCTGGAAGCGATGCGCCAAAAGGCGCAGGCATACATCGATTATCTGAAATCCATGGAAATTTTACTATCCCCATGTGACTATGAGCAGGTGCGGGCATTCCATACTTATCTGCCACTGGCACGCTGCGACCGGAAGATCTTTTCCCGCGCCAAGCGCAACATCTTAACGGAAGGACTGGCGGCATGTTACCCGTTTTCAAGTTATGAAATGAGTGATCCGGATGGCATCATTCTTGGGAGCAATGAGCTGAACGGCTCCCTATGCATGGCTGACTTTTTTAATACCTCCAGTTATAAGAATGCCAATATTGCGATCATGGGAACCAGCGGAGCCGGAAAGACGTATACGATTCAGCTTCTTGCCAAACGGTTCCGGGAGAAGAAGATCCAGACGTTTATCATCGCTCCGGATAAAGGACATGAGTATAAAAGGCTCTGCGACAATATGAATGGCACCTATGTCAAATTTTCCCCAGGTGGGTGCGCCTGCATTAATGTCATGGAGATCCGGAAAAAAGATGATTCTGCAAACCATGTGATCGATGGAGCCGGAAGGGAAGCATCGGAGCTTGCCCTTAAAATACAGAGCCTGCATGTGTTCTTTTCCCTGCTGATTCCGACCATGACGGCAGAGGAAGATCAAATTTTGGATGAAGCGCTGATCCTGACCTACGAAAAATACGGCATTACCCATGACAATGCATCCCTTTATGATGTGGCGGCAGGGACATATAAGAAGATGCCGGTACTCTCAGACCTTTACGACGTACTAAAGGAAATGCCGGAGGGCACCAAACGTCTGTGCCTGATGCTGAACCGGTTCGTGCATGGTTCGTTTGCATCCTTAAACCAGCAGACCAATATCAGGGAAAGTGAGTACATGGTTTTTGACATTTCAGATATTCAGGGGGAATTTCTGACTGCACTGATGTATACCGTATTAGAGTATGTGTATGCGCGTGCGAAGGAAAACCGGACGAAGAAAAAGGCGATCATTGTAGATGAGATCTGGGAGCTGATCGGTTCCAAGTCAAATGCCAAGGCAGCGGAGATCGTTCTGGAAATTTTCAAGATCATCCGCGGTTATGGCGGGGCAGCGATTGCCGCAACACAGGACCTGAACGACTTTTTTTCACTGGAAGATGGAAAATACGGGAAAGGGATCATCAATAACTGTAAAACCAAGCTCGTATTAAACCTGGAGCGGGATGAAGCACAGGCAGTGCAAAAGCTGCTGTCCCTTTCGGCAGAAGAGTATAAGGAAATCCTGCATTTTGAGCGCGGGCATGGGCTTTTATGCACCGGTGGGAACAACATCCCGGTCTGGTTCCGTTCAAGTGCACTGGAACACCAACTGATCACGACCGACCGGAAGGACCTGGAGCAGATGTATGTACAGATGGGAGGAGCGTGATGCAGGCAGCAATAAACCTTCAGGGGGAACAGGTGGAGTTCCAGGAAAGAAAAGAGAAGCATGACTTGAGAAAGGAGATCCGATCTCTTTTGATCACAGTGGGACGACTGAATAAGCGGCAGTTTCTGGAGTATTTTGCAGACAATAAGCAGGAGCAGGTCGGCTACTTACTGCACCAGATGGTACAGACAGGCGAGATCTGTGAACCGGAGGAAGGAGTTTACTTGCAGGATGCGCGGTTTTTGGATGCGTCCTATTATAAAACACCAAAGATCCATGGCAGTGAGAATGTCTATGCTGATATGCAGCAGTATGAAAGACACCTTACACAGCTTCAAAAAAAGCAGCAGGCATTCTGGGTGTTTCTGGACTTTAAGAAGCGGATGCAGGCACAGGACCCGGTGGCAATCGACAGCAGGGAGTTCCCGTTTATGTTATTGGCATTTTGGGCAGATGGATGTATTTATGAGATTTTGGAAATACTGGAAGGAGAGGAATCACAACTTGCCCTTCTTACAAGTAAAGAACGTTATGAGAGCATTACAGGGCAGGTGCGCCGCATCGTGATCATCGACCGGATGGAGCAGATCGAAGGACTAAAGCGATATCAGATTCATGGAATTGCCGGATATGTCACAGTGGATGCTGACGGAAAAACATGTTATCAACATCCATAGAAAAAATAATTATAGAACAATTATAAAATACTTATTGTGTAATTACATAGAAAGAGTTTGCGGTGGCAAAGTCCACAATGAGCCGGCATCTGGCAGTGTTAAAGCAGATGGATATCATAAAAGATGAGGGGAAACTGACACTGACGGATCATGGGAAAGAACTGGCAAAACGATATGAGGAAGAGAGCGTACTGCTTCAGAAATGGTTTGGGCAATACTTGCCGGAGTGTTCCGAACAGGATAAACATGACAGCGCCCAAAACATGGTAGTGGCATTGACACCTGACTTTAAGGCGAAAATGTTGGAAAAAATAGCGGATATGGTACAGAAAAACAGTATGTACGACCAGATCGACAGCAGGGGTACTCTGGAATTTAAGGATATCGTGGAATATATGGTGCCAGGAGATTATCCGGTGGCATTTGTCATCCAGAAAACGGAACAATCAAAGGATGATAGTCCATTTTCCATGGCAGACCGGGGATTTGAGCATCCGGCTGTTTTGAATGTGAGTCAGGACGGAACGGGTGTATTGACTTTAAAACCAGTAACGATAGAGCGGCGGAATCTGATGGAAAAGATCTTTTATTCCGGAAAGCTGATGAAGCTGGAGTATGAGACAAAATCAGATGTATTTGTCCCGGCAGAAGGAGAAGACGGTCGTTATGAAATACCGGCAGATGCGCTGCAGTATACTTATCATAAAGAGGAACGGCAGATGATCGGCAGTGTGAAGCTGAAAATGTATGCGCTACTGGCAAATAAGCAGTTGCATGTAAGAACGGCAGCTCTTAGTATCTTGATGCATGGATTCTGGTAAAAGTGAAGAATAATTACATAGTAATTAGAATGTAAGTAGAGGAATGTATGATCAATTTGATTGTACATTCCTCTACTGTCATTATTCTATTATTTTGCATGCTTTATTTGAAACCATATTTTGTTGATGTTTAAAACAAATTTGTCTAGGAACATTATTAATCATGGAAATGAATTTATCTTGCCCAAGCATTTTTACTAAATTAGCAATTTGTTGAGTTTGTTGTTGCTTATCATAGTAAAAAACGGTTGTTTTAACATCTTTTCTGTCGATGAATTTCATAAGGACATCTTTATCAGTCACGTCTAATGAATGCCCAAAAATGTAAACATTGTGAAGAAAATCAGAAGTTGTATCTTGTGATTTTGGATACTGATCTAATTTTTGGGTAATAGAATTCATTTTGTAAATCCAGTCGTTATAAAGAAAACCGGTTTCTTTTAAAATTCTTTGAGTAAATTTTTTATAAATATTATAATTTGTATGTAAATCTTTTTCTGGTGAATGATAGTATTCATCGATACCTAAAATCATGTTATTAGGAGTATCCAAAGTATGAGTTTCTCCATGTATAAAGTGTATGCATTGATTTTTAGCATATACTTTAGTATATGTATGGGTATAATTGAAACATAAAATAGCGTGGGGCAGAATTCCTTTAATATCTGGAGAAAGATAGGAGATAGGAAATTGTTCAACGTCAACACACTCAATCAAATAGATTTCCATACAACGGATAAATCGTTCAAGATCATAATATGAGTTATCCAGAAACTCCCGGCATGTGGAGAAATTTTTCCCTGTCTGCTTTAGTTGCTCTAAAAAAATTTCCATTTTATCATCAAGAGTAGTTTTAAATTGTATATTAAAAGGCTGATATAGATTTTCTTGATAACGATCTATTTGTTCGATGATGTGGCTTATTTCACTTTCAAAATCAATCCAGTTAATCCCCTTCATTATTCCCTTAATATATATAATCCACAAGTAATTGAACCATATATTATCATCTAATTTATCGCATAATTCTTGCATAAGTATAACAGATTTATGGTTGTTATTTTCTTCGGAGGATGAATTACATTGCTGACATACATTTTTGATATAGTTTTTGACATAGTTATTTACTGGGTATGTATTGAAAAAAATATCATCTAAAGTATTCGAGCAGTTTGGTGAATGAAAATTTGCTTTAATATGATGAAAAAAATGCAAAAAGTCTATATAAGTAGTAGGCAGTTTATGAGCTAGATCAAAACCGTTACCGATTATTAAAATATCCATGATAGTTCTTCTCCTTAGTTTGATATAAATTTTAGTTGCGGACAAAAAAAGTTTCTATTATGATAATAACATATACAAATTGAAAATGAAAAGATTAATTTATATGTTGTTAGGGAAGAAATATAAGCATTGTATATACAAATTATAGGAAAAGAGGGTGAGATGGTGTGCTCAATGTTTTGTTTTGGAATCTTCATAGGAATGCACTAGAAGATTTAATTGAAACTTGCGTAGTTGAAAATGATATTGATGTTGCGATTTTTTCGGAATTTGATGGAGTAGATATTGACAAGATAGAAGAACATCTGGGAAAAATGTACAAGCATATTTTTGAAATACAAAATAATAAAAAAGTAACGCTTATAGCTAAAAATACTCTTTATGTTTCAATTGTACAGCCAGGAGAAAGATTTAATATATATAGTGTTAAAACAGGAGTGAAAGACTATCTGTTAGTAGCAATTCATTTAGAAGATAGGAGAAATTATAAAACTGCTGATAGAGTAGAAACAATAAGACATTTAGTTGCGGATATAAAGAAAACCGAAGAACTATTAAAATGTACAAATACAATAGTTATTGGAGATTTTAATGCAAATCCTTATGATGAAGAATTATTGAGTAAATATTCATTTAATGCTGTTTTGTTCAAATCGGTTATAAATAAATGTGATTTTACTAATCCGAGAAGCAAAAAGATAAAGCGTTTTTATAATCCTATTATAAATTTTTTGTCAGAAGATACCGAAATGTATGGTAGTTTTTATTATGATCAAGATTATAATACATCATACTGGCATTGTCTTGACCAGGTATTAGTTAGGAAAGATTTAGTAGATAGTGTAAGACATTTAGAATATATAAAAAGAATAGATACGAATAATTTATTAAAAAATTCAATTCCTAATAGCAAAATAAGTGATCATTTACCTTTGCTAGTTAAATTGGAGGAGGTTGGAAATGGAGTATAAAAATTATTGGAATATTAATAAAGATACATTAGAAGATTTGGAGTATACGGATAATATTAGCGGAATTATGGAAGCACAAGCAAAATATTTATTTACATATACACAAGGAAAAGTATTTGCTGTTTTCGATGAAATGAAAATAGATGGTTCTTTGAGTGACAATATTAGTGTTATGTCTAATGCTATGAAAGTGATTTCTGGAGTAGTTGGATTTCAACAAAAGGTTAGTAAAACATCTGCCGATGAGTTACTTGATGCAAATTCCATGTATTTTGATAAAAGGTATGGGTTTGAAATTTGTACGGAAAAATATAGATTTAGATTATTTGAGTTAAGAATGAAACCAATATATCCAATCGAGATTATTATTGATGCGGGAATCTGCGAAAATATAAAAAATGAATTAGATAAAATTGCTATTCCAATGGAAAAATCGAATCAATATATTCTTGTTGATGAAGAATGTTTTTGTAATGTATTACAGAAAATTTTACAGGACAGAAAAGTGCATTATATTATTAGTGAATTACAAAGGCGTATGAATCATCAAGAAGAGAGCATACCTAGAAAGGTAATTATCTGTGAAGGACAAACAGATGAAATAATTCTTCAAGCAATAGCAAGAAAACTTGATAAAAAAGTTACGATTGTTGTAGCTAATGGTAAATATAATGTGCCTTCTGTTTTTGATGCTGTAAAAGGTAAAAATGATAAATCAGAGATTTTACTAGTAGTTGATTCAAATGGGGAAGAAGATGAAACAAGGAAAATGATTACTGACGATATGGGAAGTGAAGGCTATGAGTTAGCAGTAATAAATAATTCTATAGAAGATTGGTTCATGCCGGAAGTTACAGATTTTAGTAAAATGAAATTAATATATGTAATAGATTCAATTCTTGAAACTATGGATTGGGATAGTTTGAAAGAAAATCAACAATCATTTGCTGATGTTGTTGAATTTTTAGAAAAGTAAATAGAACAAGGATCTTAGCAGGTAGCGAAAGCTGCCTGCTATTTTTAGTTGTCCCAAAATTGCAATCGACGTATATCAATAATAGCAGGTAGAGATAGAGAGACAGCATGATGGGATGCTCTACTCTGCAAATCCCCCAAGGGGAAAGCGTATGGCCATACGGAAAAAGAAGCAACTTTTGAAAAAAATCAAGAGCGGAAAGGAGCAGGCGGAATCATCCGCCAGATGAGAGAATGAGCTATATCAAATTTTTAAAGCATGGAAAACGCATGGGTGTCGTTGCTGTTGCAGGTCTGTTGGCATTGGCACCGGTATCATCGACTGTGTATGCAGCAACATCGGCTGTGACTACCAATAATACGGCAACCAAGAACGATTTGCTGAATGCGGATATCATCGATGAATCAAAAACAGGATCTATCTCCATATATAAATACGACATTACTGCGGCGGAGGCAGCAGGCGATTATAAGGCGGGGACTTATAAGGCAACCGGAGAAGCAGACAGCAGAGTGGAAAGTACCTTAAAGGATTATGCAATCGAAGGGGTGCAGTTTTCTTACCTGCGTGTTGGAAACGTGGAGACACACAGTGTGCAGGAAGGCACCGGAACAACCGTTGAGCTTGTTTATGAGATTCCGACAGAATTGGCAAAGATCCTTGGACTTACAGGAAAAGATAACGTTGACATGACAGGCGAAAAAGAAGCAAATCCCTGCCATAACACCGGCGTCTACCATGTGACAAGCCAGAAGATTGCGGATGCCATGGAAGCTCTGTTAAAAGAAGATAATGTGGCGGCAAAAAATGCGCTGGAATCTTACTTGTATGATTATGGAACTGAAGACTCCACAACGGATCAGAAAACAAAAGCAGGAGTCGTTAATCTTCCAAAGACAGATAAGAACGGCTATACCCATGCGGAGGACCTGCAGCTTGGCTTATACCTGTTTGTGGAGACAGAGGTTCCAGAACAGGTAGTAGAGACCGTTAATCCATGGTTCGTCCAGCTTCCATTTACCAATACTAGCGCTCAGACCAGTGAGGACGGTGTCAGCTATGGGAGCAATGGAAGCCATGCGGAAGATGGGGTGACCAATTCTGAAAGTGCGGATGGCACACAGGCGCATGAGTCTGGCGGGGAATCCTGGCTGTATGATATGGTCGTCTACCCGAAAAACCAGACCGGAAATCCAACACTGGATAAAAGTGTCCGCAATGCTTACAGCAATACGATCTCAGAAGCATCCGGTGTAGCATCCAAAACAGATAAGAACATGACCGTACATACCGGATCTGATTATATCTCACGTAATGATTCGGATTCCCTGGTTGTATTTAATAAGGACACCAATGCCAAGAATACGGAAGATATCAATGCGGAGAAATATGTCGCCAACCGCGGGGGATATACCGCGGATGGCGTGACTGCAGGGAAAGGTGGCGCAGGTTACAGTGAAGATTTTGCTTACCGGGACACAACAACGGCATCGGAAGGGGATGTGCTGGACTACATTTTGGTTTCCAAATTACCGCACATCGGCTCCAAGGCAACCTTCCTCAGCGAATATACCTTTACGGATACCTTATCGAAAGGTATTTCATACAACAGGGATCTGAAGATCGCATTTTACAATAATGCTGAGGATGCGAACGCGAATAACACGAAGAATGCCGTATTACTCTGGAATCTTTCTTCCGGGGACTATTCCCAGGAGTATGTTGATGTGACGGTGCAGGACCCGGATACCGGAGCAGTGACGACGGACGGTTCCACATGCCTGAAACTCTCTTTTACGGAAGCCGGTTTAAATGTAATCAATGGAACCGGAACCAATAACCCGGAGGGGGCAGATGATCTGGATGGATTATCAGATTATTACATGGTGGCTTATTATACGGCAACAGTCCATTCGGATGATTCCGTCGTCTTGGGCGATGAAGGAAATCCAAACGATGTCAATCTGGTCTGGAGCAGGACATCGGACGGTTACTATAACATGCTGGAAGATAAAAATTATGTGTACTCTTATGGATTAGACCTCACAAAGACATTTTCAGACAAAAAAGGTCATTACGAGAATGTGCAGTTCAAATTGTATAACGCTTCGGATGCGTACTATGTTGTGGCAGAACCGTCAGAAACCGAAGATGGCGTGTATTATGTGACCGGAAAAACAACCGATGAAACAAAAGCAACCACGTTTATCCCGAATGCCGAGACCGGAAAGATCCTGGTCAATGGAACAGAGGCAGATGAATACCAGTTGACGGAAGTAGCTACGGACGATGGTTACAACTTGCTGAAAGACCAGATCGTAGTAGACATTACCGCAACAGACCGGGATGTAATCGCCTCCGTCGCGGGTGTTACCGGAATGGATGCCGAAGCTGCGGCTGAAATCGTCAAAAATTACCATGGCGGAATTTATGATGAAAACGGCAATCTGGTCACGAACCAGTTGGATGAACTGCTTCAGGTTGCAGCAGGAGCTCCTAATAGTGAGGTTGCAAATGGACGGACCATCGGAAAGACTGATCTGTATGTAGGGGCGATCAAACCGGCATCCGCAACGGTCGATAAAAAGGATGCGGCAATGACAGAAGATAACGCAAAAGTCCTGCTGACCGTCAATAACACGAAAGGATTTTTATTACCACAGACCGGCGGTATGGGACTGTATCTGGTCACGATCATTGGCGTGGTTGCAGTGGCAGGCGGTTGTTACCTTGTTACCCGTAAAAGAGAACTCCACATCAATCTCAAGAAGAAATGAAACAAAAATGGAAAAAAAGGGTGGCCGCGATCCTGCTGATCCTTGGTGGGATTAGTTTGGTCGGCTATCCATGGATCAGTGACTGGTGCTACCGGGTCCATACACAGTCCAGTGTAGCAGTCTATGCGGCAGAAGCAAAAGAGCAGTCAGATGTGAAGGCACAACTTATGCAGGATGCCATTGCATACAATACATGGCTGTCGGAAGCACACATAACCCTGTCAGATCCTTTTTCCGGAGCCCAGATCGTGGAGAAACCGGAGCTTCCCTATACCTCCCAGTTAGCACTGGATGATTCTGGAATCCTCGCTTTTATAGAGATCCCAAAGATTCATGTATATCTGCCAGTATATCACACGACTTCAGCGGAGGTGTTACAGTGGGGAGCAGGACATATGGAAGGAACGGCGCTGCCAGTTGGCGGCGCCGGAAACCGTCCGGTGATCTCGGCACACTCCGGCATGAACCGGGCACAGATGTTCAGTGATCTTTCAGACCTTGAAACCGGGGATCTGTTTTTGATCCACGTGCTGGATGAGACACTGACGTATCAGGTGTGCGACATGGAAGTGATCCTGCCGGAAGATTCCCAGGCACTGGCACCCGAAAAAGACAGGGATCTGGTGTCCCTTGTTACCTGCACGCCCTATGGCATCAATACGCATCGGCTGGTGGTCACCGGAGAGCGGACCTATGAGATGGCAAGCGGACAGGAGACAGAGGACAAGGTTAGTTCTACCTGGAGGCATGCTTACCTTAATGCCCTGTTACTTGGTTTCGGTATAGCAGGCGGTGCAGGTGTCATGATTCGGATCTTAAGTCGGCACAGACGGAAAGTGAGGGAGCAATGAAAAAGCGACTGTTGTGTGGCATCCTGCTCATAGCACTTGGTGCAGGCGTGTATTTCTATCCGGACTGGAGTGCTGTCCGGACAAAACACCAACAGGAGCAGGTGATCCGGCAGTTTCAATCGGAAGGATCTATATCTGACATGCAGCAGGAGCAGGAAGCGGAAAACGAGGATACCGTATGGACGGAGACAGTATTAGAGCAGAGCAAAGCCTATAATGAGACGCTTTTTGAGACGGAGCAGGCTGCATTTCGGGATGCCGAAGCGGTGAAGGTGGTTCCAGATTTTTTCCCGGATGCCAGGGAGCCGATTGGAATTCTTTCTATCCCTGCTATGGACTGTACCCTGCCGCTCTATGTGGGAGCGACCGATGCCCATTTAAACCTTGGTACAGCAGTGCTTGGTGGAACATCCCTGCCGGTTGGCGGGAAGAATACCAACAGCGTGATCGCGGCACACCGAGGGTGGAAAAACGGCAAGTATTTTAAGGAGATCGAAAAGCTCCGACCAGGGAATGCGGTCTTTGTGGAGAACCCATGGGAAACGCTTTGTTATAAGGTGGAAGCCTGTGAGGTGATCGCACCGACTGATAGTGAAAGGTTAAAGATCCAGGAGGGACGTGACATGCTCACCCTGATCACCTGTCATCCTTATAGATCCCATGGGGCATCCCGGTACGTGGTGTATTGTGTGCGGACGGAAAGCGGACAGGGATCTTTTACTGTAACAGAAAGTGGAGACGAAAAGAGAGAGGAGCAACCGATAGAGGATGCTTCCACACCGGATATCCAAAGGGAACTTTGGTGCCGGAGGATCGGTGTGTGCCTGATCCTTGGCTGTATCTGCATGGCCTGTGTGCAGACAGGAAAGCACTTGAGAAAAAAACAAAGGAGGAAGAAAGCGTGAAACAGAGAGCAAAGAGGCTGTTTTTTACTGGTCTGATGGTGTGCGCCATGGCAGCTTCGTTGGTGCCTGCACAGGCAGCGACGATCAAGGAAGCCAGCGTGACCTGGAAAGAGGTGTCACAGGACATTAATGATAAAAATCAGTATGTATATGATACGGATAAAACAGATGCAACCATGCCGTCACTGGTCCTGCCAAAAAGCAGTACCGGTGTACTCGGCTATATCGACCGGGGCATCGTGCAGAAAAATACCGGTTCCCTGCTTGTTCCAAACTGGGAGGGCTGGTGGCATATGAAGGGCGGCTGGAAACAGGACACCAATGGTCTGATCCAGTTGGATGATGGCGGATGGTATCAGTTTTCTAACGGAAGATTACAGGTATCGGAAAATGAAACGGCAAAAAACAGCAGTAAAGGATGGCTGTTTTTACGGGATGGAAAAGCGGACCTGTCTTATAGAGGACTGGTCGCAAACGAGAATGGGATCTTCTGGGCGGATAATGGTGTGGTAACGACCACGAAAACAGAAGTCGTGAAAGATACCATTGGGATCACACCAGATGCAGGATGGATCTATGTGAAAAACGGGGTGTTTGACGCATCTGCGAACACTGTTGCAAATAATAAAAACGGCTGGTGGATGATCCGCGATGGCGTGGTTGATTTTAACTATACCGGATTGGCGAAAAATGATGCCGGCTGGTGGTATCTGCAGGATGGAAAAGTGAATTTCAATTATAACGGTGTCGTCCAGAATGAAAATGGTATCTGGTATGTGCAGGGTGGCAACGTCAAATTCGATTATAACGGTCATGCATACGGCTATTATTTTAGCGGCGGCTGTGCACAGTAAGGAGGCGATGTAAAAAATGCGTATGAAAAAGATACCTGTCCGGATGCTTGCCATCCTGCTGGTGTGTATGACGGTGCTTTTGAGCGTATGCCTGGAAGTGTTATCCGTTCCGGCAATGGCGGCAGAAGAGAAGGCAGCATGTTATACCGTTCGGATTGCACATGTGGAACATGGCAGTATTGCACTCAAGGAAGATGACAATCTGCAGGCAGGAAACCAGATCCATCTGCAGGTTACCCCGCAGGAGGGCTATCACTTAGAGTCCCTTACCGTAGCAACCAGTGAAGGGACAGCACTTGCCGTTACGGACACGGATGGGGCGGAGGTAATGGATGGAGCTTATCCGGATACCATGCTCTTTGTCATGCCGGAAGATGATGTAACGGTAACTGGGACATTTGTGTCGGAAAATGATGCTGCGGATACAGCGGGTCCCGATACTGTGCTTCCGGAAGAAATATTTTCCATGGCCGGTGTCGATACACCGCTGGCAGCAACCATGAACAGTGCGGAGCGTGCGATCAGTCGGGCTGCAAGCAGTGCAACACTTACCAAATATGAGAACCAGTTCTCCTGTTACCATAAGGACGGAAGTTGGGATTGTACGGAATCTTACCTGATGCTTGGCAATCAGTTGGCATGGTGTATCGAGCCTTCCGTCAATATCGGAGCTTCCGGTGGCACTTACGGGCTGAATGGGGATGCGGCGCAATGGCTGATGGATAAGTACGGATGGAGCTATAAAAAGACGAACAATTTAACCAAAGCGGTCTATTTAGCAAAAAGTTATTATGGTAATGACTGGCTATGCAGTTATGTCCTTGTCCAAAACCTGATCTGGTCCGAGATCAAGGAAAATGAAAGCCCGGCAAATTACGGACGATACGTTTTGACGGACGGGGCAAGGAATACCGCACATAACTGTCAGCATTTAAACACAAGAGCCAAGGTGGATGCTGCCATTGCGGATGTCTGGAACCGGTTTTATTCTTACAACAAGCTGCCTTCTTTTGACGGATGGACGGTGTATGCCACTGCCGGACAGTCATACTGGCTTAAGGATACTAACGGGGTAGTGAATGATACGTCCTTTACGGCACAGTCTGGCGTAACGGTCTCCAAAGGATGGGATGGCAGTAATGTCGGTATCTGGATTGGTTCAGATGCGTCGATGGCAGGAAAATCCACGACGATCCATTATTATAAAAATGCGATCCCGAATAGCAGTGAACCATTTCTGATTTATACCAGAACCGGACACCAGTCCGTCAGCACGTGGACCAGTGCCATTACACCAACTTATGGTGCCATCCGGGTGGTATTTACCCGGACTTCTTACCTGCGGGCACATTATAAGGCCAGGGAGAAAGTGGCACCGTCCCTGGATATACATATCACAAAGGCGGATTCTGATACGGGTGCAGCATTAGCTGGCGCTGAATTTGCCGTTTCCATGGATGGAAAACAGGTGGCAACGGTGACTACGGATGCAGACGGAAAAGCGGCTTACCACTGGAGAGGCAATGTCCTGTGGACCGACTATGCAGAAGCCTATGAGCCGGTACTGGATTATAAAAACTGGAGCAATGCTTACAATAAGGCAAAACAGAGTGTCCTTGCTTCTGTGAATGACAAACTCAAAGCATTAAAAGAGGGGACAACCCATACATGGAAGGTGGAAGAAGTGAAGGCACCGAAAGGATATGAACGCAACGAAGAAGTCTGGGAACAGACGTTTTCTTTAAACACCCATGCAGTGGAGATCGACTTTACGGATGAACCGGAAAAGGGATTTTTGACACTGAAAAAAGCTTCTTCAGATGAAGCGTTTTCAAAAGACAATGATTGTTATAACATTAAAGGCGCTGTATACGGGGTATATCAGTCTGTCGAAGATGCCATGCAGGATGCAAACCGCGTGGAGACGCTGACGACGAAAGAGGATGGAAGCTCCAATACAGTGACGCTTCGGAGAGGAACCTATTATGTGAAAGAGTTGACCGCATCTGACGGGTACCTGCTCTGCAACGAGCAGGAAGAGAACCTTCCGGCTGGAATCCATGCCGCAACGGTGAAATCTTTAGAGACAACAACGGTTAGCTGTAAGGAAGAGCCGGCAAGTAATCCATTTGACTTATCATTGCAGAAATTAGATCTTGGCTCACATTCGGCAGAGGCACCGGGAAATGCTGCCCTGTCAGGTGCCATATTTGAGATTGCATATTATGAGAACGTGAATGGAGCAACAGACGGAACACCTGCAAAGAAATGGTATTATCGGACGGATGAGACCGGAACATTTTCAGCAACGGATAAAGAAGACCTGCTTACGACTTACCAGATGCAGGATGGCAGAACTTTACAGTCCGATGATCTGTATGAGCATGATGGAGCGATTGCTTTCCCGATTGGAACCTATACCTGTAAGGAGATATCCGCACCGGTGCATTACCAGTTATCCGGAATCATGTATTTTACTGGACAGGAAGAGACAAAAACGGATGTGACAACCGGACTGAAACTGGTGATCAGACAGGAAAAAAATGGTGTGGCACCACAGATCTATCAGGGAGAAATCGTTGGCAGTGGAAGTATCCTGGCAGAAAATCCGAAAATCGAAGCCTATGATGAGACACAGTACGGCTCCATTACGATCTACAAGAAGAGTGCGGATGAGAAGCAGATCCCGTTATCCGGGGTATCATTCCGGCTGGTCGGCGTGGATGAAGGGGATGAGCATATTGCAAGTACCGATGCAGACGGCAAAATCTGTTGGGAAGGACTGATTCCACAGGATTATGTGATCACAGAGATTAAGACAGCAGACGGGAAAAATCTCCTGAAGGATAATATCACCGTCACCCTGCCGATGGAGCTTACCGTAGAGGAAGCACAACAGCGAGGAGCAGATCTGTCACAGGCAGTCTGGGATGAGGCGGCACAGAAGTATTGTTTTTATGACCTGACATTTGAAATTGGAAATTCAGCAGTGCTTACCATGCCGATGACCGGAGGAAACACAGAAAGCATGTATGTACTTATGATCGTGGGTATCCTGGCGGCTGTTGGCGGAATCGCCCTGCTGGCACGAAACAGAAAGAAGAATCATGTGAACTAGAAAGGTTGCGGCCGCTGCATATATTTTGTGGCGGCTGCATTTTTTTATACTGAAAAAGTGGACAGAAGAAAAAAGCGAGAGGAGCAGATAAATGGAATTAAAGATCAAACTATATGAGAAAGAGGGAAAACGGTGCTGTTATATCGAAGATGGGAAGGAAAACGGGCAGGAGTACCGGGATATCTCCCTGGAATGGCTTGGCGAGATGGTGACCGAACTGTTTGTGTGTATGGAAGCGATTGAAAATAATGTCGAAAAATAGAAATATTTGTTATGAAACACATCCCAAATCCGTATATATAAATAGAGACATGTAATTACAGCATAATTACAATGTAAGATAAGGAGGAATCAAGAGATGGAAATCGCAATCGACACGGGAAACAAACAGGTCAAAACAGATCATTCAATCTCTATTTCAGGCGTGGTGCCACAGAACACCATTCCTGCAACTGCACGCCCGGAAGATTATATCAGATACCGGGGCAGATATTACACGCTGACCAATAAACGGCAGGAATATTTAAGGGACAAGTCAGAAACGGAACGTTACTTCGTTTTGGCAATGATGGGGATTGCAAAAGAGCTGGACTATAAGGAAAACCATAACGAGATCACATATGATCCGGATAAAACCTATTACATTACCATGCTTGGAGGATTGCCGCCTGCCCATATGGAGGATGCCCGTTTAAAGGACAATTTTAAAGCTTATTTTAAAACGTCGGATGCGCAATATGTGTGGTATAAGGGTAGAACGTGGCGGGTGAAGATTACAAAAGTGTATGTATACGCGCAATGTTATGCTGCCATTATGACGGTGTTTACACAAATTAAGCCATACCCACGCGTTGTTGGGATTGATATCGGTGGATTCACAACGGATTATCTGACCATGGTGCGTGGCACGATTGACATCGAGCATACGGATTCCCTAGAGCAGGGATTGACTCTTTTATATCAGACCATACATAAA
The DNA here is from genome assembly GCF_003481835.1 of Roseburia sp. OM02-15. Lineage (NCBI taxonomy): Bacteria > Bacillati > Bacillota > Clostridia > Lachnospirales > Lachnospiraceae > Roseburia > Roseburia sp. OM02-15. The sequence continues at coordinate 231,758 of NZ_QULX01000003.1, read as the reverse complement.
AAGTGCTTAAAAAAGTTTGACGCGATCATCGAAGAGAGCGATGTGGATGCCATTTTAAGTGGGGACACCAGTCTGTATGATGAGGAGATCATTACACTGGTGGAAGAAGAAGCACAGGCATTTGTAGACAGTCTGTTATCCTCTTTTCGTGAATTTCAGATTGACCTGAAACATTCCTTCGTGGTGTTCTTAGGCGGTGGAGCGATCCTTCTGAAAAAATATATTGAGAAATCCCCATTGCTTGGCAGATATATGTTTCTGGAGGATATTAAAGGAAACGTACATGGATATAAATTGTTGTATCAGGTGATGCAAAAAAAGAAGGGTGAGCAATCATGAAAAAGAATCCCTATCAGTTTACGATCCGGTTTAACAGCACGATCGCCGGACACTGCCAGGCAGCGGCATTCTTAAACCGCTGTGGTACGCGTGCGAAGGCACATGTGATCGCGGAAGCACTGGATCTGTACCTGCGTGAGAAAAAGCAACTGTTGGGACTTTGGGAACTGGAGCGTATCGAAGCTGCGCCGGAAGTGAATGGGCAGGAGCAAAGAGAAGATAAGCGGCAGGAGAAAAAATCAGACCAGAAAAAGATTCCAAAGCCAGAGCCGGTTGTGTATGCACCGGAAGTGGAAGCACTCAATGAAGAGGACCTGGATGCGATCGCTGCATCCCTTGGTGCCTGGGATATGGAAAATTAATGAGAAATGGAGAGTACATGGATATGAAATTATTAGACGAGCTAAAGAAAATGGCAGCACTGGATCAGGCGGATAAAGAATTTTTAAAACGGACGGAAAAACGGATGGGACATTTCCTCAAAGAAGGGATCGATTTGTTTTTCTGTTTCTTCTTCCGGTTGTGATCGCCAGTCTGCCGGATAAGTGAGGGCAGATGAAAAGAAAATTACAAGAGAAAAAGAAGCAGTGGATGGAATGGTTGACCGGGCTTTTTGCGAGAGGGAAAGAGCTGATAAAAACGGTCAGGGAACATATGGCAGAACTGAGCCGGGAGCAGGAGGTGGAAGAAAGAAAAATACAGGCATTAAAGCGGATGATCCGTTATGCGGGGGAACTCCTTCTTGTACTGTTTGTATTTTGTGCGCTGATGCAGCATGTGTGGATCGGTCAGGTACAGGGGGCTTCCATGCGTCCAACCTATCAGGATGGACAGTTTATCTTACTCCTTCGTGGGAAGGAATATAACCGGGGCGATGTGGTAGGTGTGGAATATAGTGCCGGAGAAGAAAAGACCACATTGCTCAAACGGATCATTGCCATTGGTGGAGATGTGGTGTCCTGTAAGTATGGACAGTTATATGTTAACGGGCAGAAAATATCAGAATCCGATCATACAGTGGGAAAAACCTCGGATATTCCGGCACAGACGGTCCCGGACGGATCGGTATACCTGCTTGGGGATAACCGGGAGCATTCCATGGACTCCAGAAGTTTTGGCTGTATGAGCTGTGAGGACATTATCGGAAAGGTGGTGCACTAAGTGATGATCCAGACGTACCTTGAGATGATACAGGTATCGGAAAATGTACTGAAACTACTGACCATTACATATCTGTGCTGCAGCATGGTTCCAGTGCTGGCAGGCTTCCGAAAAACACTGTCTGTACAGTGGAAAAACACGCTGCTTTTTGTACGTTGCATCGGGATCATACTGTTTTTTTTGTGCCTGATGCAGATCGGGATATGGTTTATGGTAGGGAATCTAAAGACATTATCGGATTGCTTTGGAAGCCCGGTGTACCTTATCCTGGCAGTAATCAATATGATATGCTGCATCTGTGATGACCGGAAGCATATATGAAGTTTCCGCCAGAGAAAAAACGGCGTATATATTATAATATAGAAGTCTTACATGCCAATTAGGCAAGTATATAAAATGCGAAAGCATGGTTAAACAGCATGCATGGATCAGAAATGGTCTGTGTTGTGCTGTTTTTTTATTTTTCGGCAAAATCCTGAAGATACAGGTTTTGTAATAGAAATGTAGCCGTAAGGCAGAAAGTGAGGAAAAAATGAACAAGGTTGTAATGATGGGAAGACTGGTGGGAGATCCCAAGATCAGTTATTCCAAGAATGGAAATGCGATGGCGATCGCAAGGTATCGTCTGGCAGTGGCGCGAAAGAGCAAAAAGCAGGGAGAGGCGGCAGCAGATTTTTTTAGCTGTGTCGTTTTTGGCAAAAGTGCTGAATTTGCGGAGCGGTATTTACACAAAGGAACCCAGATCTGTATTTCGGGGCGGCTGCAGACAGGCAGTTATGTTAACAATGAAAACCAGAAGGTCACGACAACGGAGATCGTGGTAGAAGATACCTCGTTTGCCGGTCCGAAGCAGGAGAACACAATGCCTGGGAATGTGATGCCAAATAATCAGGGGTATGGAGCTTATGCACAGCAGCAAAACGGTTATCAGACCGGTCCAAATAACATGCAGATGCCACCAAATGGCATGGCAGGTGCAGCCCCGATGCAAAACAATGGTTATGGAGCTAATGCCGGAATGCCCGCAAATAGTGGCTATATGCCACAAAACCAAAACCAGGGAAGCTATTATGGTGGAAACCAGGGTGGCTACACACAGAACCAGGCCCAGGGGATGGCTCCAAATGCAAATGAGCCTGGTATCATGATTCCAAATGGGAACGGGTTTATGCCAATCCCAAATGGTATGGATGAAGCCTTACCATATCACTCATAGAAAATGGTCAGAGAAGCGGTTGTATTATGTAGCCGCTTCTTATTTTTAATAAGAAAGGAAGAAAGATGGGAAGAATTATATTGGAAGATGGCTCCCAGTATCTGCCGGTTAAATTCCGGATTTCGGAATTTTATCAGAAATATCCAAAAGGGAAGATCCGTACCAGTCTGATGCGGTTTGACCGCCAGAATAACAATCCTGGATTCGTGGAGTCCGTATTGATAAAGGCAGAGGTGTATCGTGATGATGCGACACTTCTTGCGGAAGCTTATTCCCAACGGAGATGTGAACCACAGGAGCCCTCTTTTTTCGAGTGCGCGGAAACAGTCGCAATCGGAAGGGCGTTGTCAGATGCCGGTTACAGCGTTTACAGTGAGGATCTGGGCGATGATCCATGTAAGAGAAAGATCATGCTGGATGATGGCAGTTTTTATCTCAAGGCGGGCTTTCGGATCGCATGGGCCAGACGGGAAATGCCACAGATGCTGATCCGAAAAGAAATACTGCTTATGACACCGTATCAGGCGATCGTCAAGGCAACAATCGAGAATGAAGGAGAAGTTTTGGCAACAGCTCATGCCATGCGCGTATGGAGTGATGCACATGCGGCGGGGCACTTCTTTTTGGAAAGTGCAGAGACAGCGGCAGTCGCGAGGGCACTGAGTATGATCGGATATGACCTGCCACCAGAGGAGAGCCATGAATGGGACGAACACGACAATTATTCAGAAGCTCCTGTAAGTGCAGACTGTTATACACAGCAGGATGGAGCAGAAGCACTGCCAGAACTTGGAACAGGACTGTCAGCACCATATTGCCAGACAGGTATGATGTCATGCCAGGATAGCGGGCAAAATCCTATTATGGTAGGAAATACCGCTGTGTATACGCGCGTACAGTATGATACAGAGAATTGCAATGGGGGCTTTGGCGGAGGTGAAAACTATGAACCGGGCTATGGAAGATAAAATCAAGGAAGGGTATTATGCCCTATGCCTTGCGATTCTCAAGGGTTATAGCGTCAATGAGGCATTTCATGCATTGGAAATGCCATATTGGAAGAAAGATCCTTCCAAAATCGACATCTGGGCGACGGCACAGGAACGGAGTGTGACAGAAACTGCAAAAGAGTGTGGATGCTCCGTCTCAACCGTAAAGCGCTGCAAGCGGATGAAATTGGAACAGCAGAGCCTGTGGGATGTTTTTGGATATGATGCGCTGTAAATTTTCATATCATGTAATGACTTTGGCGTTATGGCAAGATATAATTAAAACATAACAGGAAGGATGTGAATGACAATATGCCAGAAGCAGTAAATCATGTAGTATTCCAATTTTCCAGAGAATTAAAACGTATGTTAGGCGAACGTCTGGTTCGGGTTGTTCTGTATGGTTCTTATGCCAGAGGAACATACCACGATAATTCAGATGTTGATATTATGATTCTGGTCAAGATGTCAGAAGATGAAATCAGACAGATAAAGAACAGCATTTATGATCTTGCATTTGAAATAGAAATGGATACCGGTATTGATATTGCGCCTATCATTAAGGAAAAGCAGCAGTATGAATATTGGGTAGACACCTTACCTTTTTATAAAAATATAAAGGAAGAAGGTGTTGTCATAAGTGAGTGATGAAAGATGAATCTATCAAATTATCATATGGAAAATGTGATAGAAAAATAAAATATATTCATGAAAAAAGACGGTTGTTATAGGAAGGAAAATTCCTATGGCATCCGTCTTTTTTTTGCCTGTATGGAATGGCGAAAGTCTAGCAGGGATAGTCATGCCGTTCTGTCCGCAAAGCAATGAGCCCGTCAATATCACCGGTTTTCATATACTGAAAGTACCGGTGTTCAAAGTCAGCTTGTATGGCGGCAACCTGTTCTGGTGGATTGCAGCACACAAATACCAGGTTGTAAGGATAATGCTGTCGTTCAAAACTGAACAGATCCAAATCCCGGACATACTTAATAAAATACCATTTCCGCAATGCGGATTTCCATTTTACCGGATGCGTGATGTAGCTTATGTAATAGCGATACCCCTCTTGAAACACACGCTCCGGTTTAATGATGATTGATTCCATTCCCTTCTCCCTTCTTAAAAGATTAACAACTACATTAATTGTATAATATAATATGCATTTCAGCAAGAAGAGATTGTTAGATTCTGTTAGTTTCCCAAAATAGAAAATCGCCGTATATCTAATGTATACGAAGTATGACAAAAATAGAGAACGCATTAATTACAGAACAAGTATCTTGTAATTGGTCTGTAATTATAAGGAAGAAAACAGGAGGAAACGCGATGTATGACAATGAATTTATGGAGCAGTTATTACAAGGTATATCCGTACAGGAAGAACGCCGGCATCCGGGCAAGACAGAGAAGTGTTTGCCAGGATCAAAGAATGAAGCAGAACTTGCAGAGATGGAATACTGTTTAAGAGAAGTAGAGACGCTGGCTTGCCGTATGAGACAGAGTTTTTTGAAAAACCCGAATGGGATCGGAAATTTAGATACTGCCATCAGTCAGGTAAACAAGCAGTATGCGACGAGACAGTATATCTTTGAGATGAACCTGTGGGATATTTCAGTGACACAAAAGGATCAGATGCTCAAGATCCAGATTCCGGAACTGCTACCTCACCGAAAAGCCAAGCCGGAATGTGTATTTATGTATACACTCCGCCAGGCACTTTATCAGTATGCCGTGGCAGATCCAAAACGTTTTAGCCACTTGAAAGAACACTGGAAAGATGGGGCAGTTCTGATCGTTGAACATTCTTATCGTTCCGCGGATATGGTGCGTGATTCCGATAATGTGGAACTCAAACAGGCAATCGACCTGCTTCATTTTTTAGGCTATGTTGATTCGGATCGGGGCACTGAGCTAAATATTTTCCTGACCTGCAATACTGATCAAAACAAAAATGAGACCTGTTTATACTTGGCACCAAAGGCATGTATTCAAAGGTTTTGGGATTGATTTTGCCTGTGAAATGTAGGGTATCTTTTTGTCAGAAATTTATTTTGGAAAAGATACCCTTAAAAAAGGTGTGAAAACCAGCATTTAACTGAGCAGTGAGGAAATGGAGCGAACCAGGTTAGGCGGCGGTAGTTCGGAAATTGCAAAAAGATGAACCACCTGACGGGAGAAATTATCCACAGGGAGAACTTTCACCGCCGCCGTAAACCACCCTGATATTTTGAGGAAATACATAAATGACAGAACAATCCATCCGACGTCGCATATTGCTCATCATGGCAATGTCCGGCGGGGAAATCAAAAAGGAAATCTGCATGGAGCTTTGTGGAAGTAAACCATATTACAAAAAGATGATGCAGCAGATGAAGGAAAAAGGTGAGGCAGAGACCATATTTGGGTGTCGTCCCCGTACCCTTCACATTAAAAAGAATGGTGTCATGCAGATTGCGGAAGATGTGCCTGGGATTATGGCGCGTTATGAAGCAAGACAGTTGGCGGTCAATGAGGAAAAGTCATATCGGAGGGCAACCATCAGTCAGGTAATCTATAATATGTATCTGGCAGGGGTGTTCTATGAACCCAAAAAGAAGGAAACGTTATCGAACCAGCGGGAACAGGCAGACACAGCTCCGGTCTATTATGCGCCATACGAGATCAAAGGGAAAAGCGACGAAAACAGGGGGAGCAAACTGTGCGGGATACTGATCTTCCAGCAGGAGCCAATTCTACTGTACAATATGGAAGACCGCAATATCAAGTGGATGAAAGTGGTGGAAGAAAATACACAGACAACGTTGTTTAAATTATGGGGGAAGATGGGAACAGCAAGGCAGATCATCTTTGGGACGGATATGGAGCAGATCATCATGGAAAATTATGTCAAAGAACAGGAGTATCGTCTGTTTCACCGAAACCAGGCATATAACCGCGTAACACCGGAAGCGGGGATGTATTATATCCCGAATGGAAACGCCGGGACAATTTTTTTGCGACTGTTTTTTCATCCAGAGCTTGTGGATGGATTAAAGAAGAGGTTAAGGGATCGCTTCCAGATTCCTGTTGTCTCATTGCTTCCCTTATATTTGCCCGCATGTGTGCAGATCATGCAGGAACGGCAGCAGTTAGGGATATTATGTCTGGAGGAACAGGAGCAGTTTGTACACTGGCTCAATGATGGCAAGAATATCCGGGTATTTAGTGTGAAAAAACAGGACATGGAGCAATATCTGGAAAAATTGGAAAAAGAATAGTCGAATGTACGTTTGCGTTTTCTGACCGAATATGGTATACTTGCGAACAGGTACTTGATAAGTAGAATGTGAAATGCGCAAGGGGGGGATGAACGTGCAGAACGAGGATTTGATCCGCTATTTAGAGCAGTTCCCACCAGAAGCAGAGGTGCAGATGGTTTTAGTAGGTTTCGAACAACAGAAATTTTATTCTGCAGATCGGATTGCATTTTTGGATGGGAAGGGATTGAAAAATCCAGTGATTGCTATTTCGGTTGAAAAGGAAGCAGACTTTTCAGAGTTAAATCCAAAGAATGATAATATGAAACAATAAAGTTTGTAAATCGTCACGATTGTGGCGATTTTTTTGTTATGAAACTCCTTTAAAAAACGTATATAAATATATAGAACAGATATTCGAGTAAACGAAAAGGAGTAATGAACAAATGCTAAGTAAAGAATTATTGGAAAAAACCGTAGCAGAAGCGATTGATATTACCCGGAATCAATACGCAAAAACAGATTCGGTTTATAAGATGGAACTGGAAAAACTGGAGAAGCTGTTAAGAGAGTATGAGGATCTGCCGCTTGGAAAAGAGGTACGAAGCAAAATTGATGCTTATATCCAGACGTTAGAGAAACTGGATGGCAGATATGCAGATCTTTCCTATATTGCGGGAATCCGGGATGCATGTTTTTGGGCGGCAAAAATTGGACTGATAAGTATAGATTTTGAAAAGATATGACATAGATCTTAATTTGGAAAAAGATTGCCCCAAAAAAGAAAAGTGTGGGGGCATCTCATGATGCTCTCAACACTTTTCTTCAAAATAATTAAACGCTGCCAGATGCAGATATATTGCCACCGTTTGCTATAAATGTGCAAGAGATATTTTTTGTTGTAGTTTCTATTAGTGTGCTAGATAAATATTTCGTTACTCTGTAATTGCAGGTAATCGTTTTTTTATTGCTGGAGAAACTATAACTTGCTGATTTGCATTTGTATGATGGATATGATTTCTGAACACTGCCAATATCATATACTTCTCCGGTGTACTTTGAAGTATCACTGTTTACATATGCTCGAACATAGAGATAGTTATTGGTGTTTCCGGAGTTGTAAAAATATTTTTGATAATAAGCAATGCTGGCTAAAGGTGCAACGTCCAAGGACGAGGACTCTTCAGATACATATTCTTCTGTAACCACATCTAAAGATTCCGCTTCTTCGTAGGCATCTTTTACATATGAGTCAAATTCATCCATAGACATGCTAGAATAAAAATCAATAGCATCTTCAATGGTTCCATCTTCAGGAGCAACGATTGCTAAGTCAGTACCCAGTTCAGTGCTTAATTCTTCTAACCGATCTTCATATGGCTGAAGTGGATCGGAAGAAACATCCTGTGCGTAAGCAGATACTGTAGAACCTATTAAAAGTGTCCCTGCAAGTAACAGGGTTGATAATAATTTTTTCTTCATAAAGGACCTCCTTGGTATTGGTGTATATTTAATGATTAAACTGTCATTGGATACTTGATAAATTCACCTCCTTACATAGTCCATACATATGACAGTATCAATAACATAATGGGATAATAGAGTCACTATCTGATTGGGTAACAGAGTGCTCAATAGAAAGGCAATCTTTCAAATCAATAATAGTATTTTGGGATGTAATACCAAAAATGCGGTATGATCCATCTGCATTAATTGCTACTTTTTTTGTTGATGATTGAATTTTTGTCAATTTTTTTGTCTGACAATTTTCAATGTAATATGCAATACAATTTTCACTGATAAGATCAGTTTGGATTGTGATGCTACTGTCTTTTGATAAATATACTGAGTTAGTATGGTATATTAAATCATTCGTAGTTATTGTTAGTTTTGTGTCAAAGGACAATTCTTGAGCAGAATAGTTTGAAATGCACATGTAGTATTTTCCTGTATCTGTGGTACAAAATGCTTCATCAAATGATGGGTTATTGTTTAATCCGTCTAATTTATTGTACGTTCCATTATAAATGTAACCAATTTCATAATTGCTATCTGCATGATTAGTTTCACCAGAAAAAGAAACAATTTTATTTTTTTCAATTTCACTGGCAGGATCAAGAATTACCATTTCATGATCAGGTATTTCGACTTTCTGGTTTTCAGTAGTAGTCGTCTGGCAGATTGATATATTTGAAATGTTATCTAGTTCTGCAAGTGAATTTTCAGATAGCAAATCGCAATCCAGAGAATCCAATCTGTTAAGTGTAACAATTAATGTGAGTGCACATAGGGCAGCAGCACTTGTAAAAATAACACGTGAAAATAATTTAGTATGAGTTCTTTTATTATTCCGTTTTTCAAGGTTTGAAAGAATATCTTCTTCTAAATGTTCAGAGAAACGGATTTGCTGAAATGCATGTTTATAATTTTTATAATCCATAGTAATCACTTTCTAATTTGTCTTTTAATTTTTTCCTTGCACGATCTAACCTGGTTCCGATAGTAGCTTCCTTTTCATGAAGAATGGCACTGATTTCTTTTATGGAATATCCTTCATAATAAAAAAGATGAATAGGTATTCGGTACTTTGGTTCTAATTCGAGAACAGAGCGAATTAAATCATAATCTTTTTCGTGTATAGAAGTATTTTCTGTTGGAAAATCACTGCGGTGGCTAATCCAAAAACTTTTTAAGTGGTTTTTGCTTTTATTAATAGCGATGCGAAAAAGCCATGCGCGTAAATGTTCTTCATTTTCAAATTTCTTATTGCTTTTTACTAATTGTAGAAAGACATCTTGAGCAATATCCTCTGCATCAGCGATGTTTTTGGTATAAGTGTACGATAGCATTGCAACATGCCTGCTGTACTTATTTACAATATCCGAAATGTTGTAATCATAAGTATTCATATTTTTTACTCCTGTTACTATACATACAACTGTCAAAGTAAATATTTTTCATGCAAATGAAAAAAAGTTTAAAAAATTTATTACAGAACAAACTTTTGGGTTGAAATTGATTCGATTCATTTGTAAGTTGGCAAAATGAATTGTGTCAAAGCATATTCCATTATTGCTTATAGTATAGAATAGCCGGTGGATTTATGCTAGTTGACTTATGCAACTCGATGAAAGTTTAGTTTCTGACGGTATCTCATTGACGTATATCTAAAGTAGAAGGAGGCGCATATGAGATACCGTTATTATATTGAAAAAATGCAGCAGACATTCTCACAGTGGTTGGGAAAAATTCCAAAGAAAGAACATACAATGTATACGCGTGTAAAAGTGCTATGTATTGTCTGCGGTGCCCTATATCCAGGTGGATGCCTGGCAATCCTGGCGAAGCCAGAGGGGAATTTGTCGTTTGGCATTCTTCATGCAGTAAAAGTAGCAGTAATTACAAGGCAGGGGCACATTGGTTATGGCACAAGCCTGATCCTGATCGTGGCATTGATCCTGTACATTAAGGTGGTCGGACGTTCCAGGGATAACGAGGATGAACGAAATTTTTCCTATTCTGCCAAGGGAACCTATGGGACTAGCCGGATAGCAACCGAAGAGGAGTATAAAAATTATCTATCGATCACAGACAGTGCGTTGGAGACGGATGGCATTATTCTGGGAACTACAATGGATGGAAAGGTGGTGTCCATTCCTCGTGACTCGCCATATAACCGGAATCTGTTTATCGCGGGTTCACAAGGATCGTTTAAATCAATTGCTATATCCAGAAACATGATCATCCAATGCGTGATACGGGGAGAGTCTTTCTGTGTCACAGATCCCAAAGGGGAACTGTGCGGAGACATGGTGTATTATCTGTATTCCCAAGGATATGAAGTTGGACTGTGGAACCTGTCAAACCGTTGGAATTCGGATGGATGGGATATTTTGCAGGAGATCAGTGGAGAAGAGGAGCTGGAATATGTAGACATCATTTGTCACACGATCATCCAGAATACGACAAGTATTAACAGCGAAGCATTTTTCAACGACATTGAGGAAGTATTGCTCAAGGCCCTGGTGCTATATGTAGTCACAGTCATGCCCCAGGAACTGCATCAGTTCAGTACAGCATATAACATGCTTTTGCAGGAATCAGCAGCATCGCTGGACGCAAAATTTTTTGCGCTTCCGGTCACGCACCCTGCCAGACAGTCCTATAACTTGTTCTGCCAATCCCCGCAGAATAAAGGCAATGCGATTCTGGGACTTGGTTCCCGCCTGAAAATTTTTCAGGATGAAGCAATCAAGCGGATGACAGGTTACCAGCAGATCAATCTGGAACGGATGGCTCAGAAGAAAACAGCGATATTCTGCATGGCTTCTGATACAACGACAACGTATAACATGCTCAATGCCCTTATGATCTCCATGGCGTTTATCAAAATAATGGCTTATGCCGACCGGCAGCCAGCACGAAAATGTGATGTGCCGGTCTATTTCATCCTTGATGAAATGCCCAACATCGGAATCATTGACAGCATCCAGCAGAAGGAGGCAACGGCGCGAAGCCGGGATATTGGAATGGTCTTGATGGTTCAGAACATTCCACAGTTCCAAAATCGTTATCCGGATGGTGTATGGGAAGAACTGATCGGCGGCTGTGATTTCCGGTTATTTTTAGGATGCAATGAATCCACGACAGCAGAATATTTTTCAGCACTGACCGGACTGTCAACCATTGAGGTGGAGACCATCCGGAAAAATCTGAAAACAGTGCGTCTGACAGACTATGTGCCGGATATGGCAAGAAATTCGGGTGTTGGTCAGAGACCGGTATACACACCGGACGAAATCATGCGGCTTGATACCGATGAGATGCTTTTATTTGTTCGGGGCACGAAGATGATACGACTCAAAAAGTTCCCATTTTATAAACATCCGGAGGCATTGAAACTGCGGCGTATCATGCCACAGGAATTTCTTCCGGTCTGGAGGTATGAACAGGGACATGATATCAGTGGAAGAGGCTGTGCATATAAAAGTCGGGGCGAGCTTTTGCGCGAAGCCGTTTCTGATCCGGAACGTTATGTAGTCAAAGACAGTGAGAGATGGGGGAAACAGAGAACCATGCTGTTGGAACAGCGAAAGAAAATGGAAGAAAAATATGCGACAAAGGGCAGGTTCCCAAATGGACAGGCTGTATTTGAAAAAGAATGGAAGCCGAAGTTTGTTGATCTAGAGGAAGATCTGGTACAGGCTGCAGAAGAAAAAGAGGCACAAAAGCCGTTTGTAGAAGATAAAAATCTGGAAGTGGAAGTAATGGCAGGGGAAAGCGACAACGGGCAGCAGGATTCCGACACAAATCTGGATGCGTTTTTTGAGAAGCTGTTCCAGGATCAGAATAACGTCTAGTTTCCGAATATGGTAAATCGAAGTATATACACAATATGGGAACAACAAAAATAAACTGCATCATAAGAAAGGACTAGATTGTGGAACTGAAAGAAGAAGAAAAGATGCTGCAGGTGGAGGAAACTTCCGAAACAGAAGGACTGGGAGCGGTAAGCAAGCCGGTGACCGGTACGGATCAGATCATCACGTTAGATCGTCTGGCAGCATCTGTATATGAAAATGACAATGAAACCGATGATCTGAATTGGCACGAATTACAGAATTCCATGCTCAAGCAGAAGATTTTGACAGGCATGCTGATCTCCATGGAGCGGCACTCCATTGGAGAGGGAAAAACTGTGAATGTGGCTTTGGCAGATTACCAGGGCTATCGTGTGATGATCCCAGTAACAGAGATGAACATCATTCTGTCAGAACAGGATGAGGGGGATATGACCAAGAAGATCCGTATCACATCTAACATGATTGGTTGTGAGATTGATTTCATCGTATTAAAACTGGATACTGCGACACATTCGGTGGTCGCATCACGAAAAAAGGCAATGGAGAAAAAAGTGCAAAACTTTTACCGCCCACAAGTGGAAGATGAAGCACCGCTGATCCAGGAAGGGAGTGTTGTGGAAGCGAGAATCCTGGCGGTTACAGAACATCTGCTCCGTTTGGAGTGCTTTGGCCTGGAGTGTTTTTCAAGAGTGTTTGAGTTAGCACAGGCGTGGATGGCAGATGCCAGGGAACATTACCGCGTAGGAGATACGACGCTGGTGCGGATTCACAAGATTCAGGAAGCAGGTGGAAAACTGAGTATTACGGTGGAAGGAAAATCATTAGACCATACCACATGTTACGCATGCAAAAAGCAGGGAAAATATATCGGAACAGTAACGGGAATCCATGATGGTTTGATTTTTATCCGCCTGCAGGTTGGGACGAATGCGATTGCTCATTCCGTGGAAGACCGTCAGCTACTGCCACGCAAAAAGGATGACGTATATTTTATATGCACGAGAATGGATGAAGAAAAGGAAGTAGCAATCGGTATCATTTCACGTGTCATCCGGTCTGCGAGGTAACGTATATGGAAAAAATATGCATTTACCCAGAGCAGGGGGCGGAAATAACCGCGTATGAGCGGGCATTAAATTGTCTGATCTTCATGTTGGTCTATCTTTTAGCAGGCATCCTATGCATGTTTCTTCCAGTCATATTTGGAATACATGCCTGCTATATAGGTTGGTGTGTGGCAGCAGGCAGTTTCTTTTGGACCGCTATCTTATTATGGAAGAAACGGAGCATATACGAGGAGCAGGTGACAGAAGTAGCAAACAGTTTGATTTCCATTGAAGAGGAGACCTTGAAATGCTATCAGGCAGTTGGAAATGTATATGAGTCCTGCTGGATACATTTTTCGGATATTACGGACGTTATATTTAATAAGAAGAAACAGGCTTTTTTGATTCAGATCACAGAAGATCCGAAGCGGAAAAGTGAGATCTGTGTTAATTCGGTGCTGGTAGAAGAAAATCTATTTGAAGTGAGAGGCGGAAATTATAAGCAGCAGGAGTTTTTAGTAATATTTCAGAGAATCATTCCATATGCAAAAAGTGTCAAAGATATTGATATTGCTTTGGTGGAGAAAGAATGGGCAGCATCTGTTAGAACGGGTAAGTGGTCAAAAATCATTCCCTGTGTCACATTGGGAGGAATAATTATAATCCAAATGTTTTTTATGTAATATGGTGGTGGCAAAACTAAGGAGGCAGGCAAATGTCTGCCTTTATTCATTAAGAAGGAGATGCATATTAAATGGAAAAAATTTTAATGAGTTTAAAGGAAGTATGTGAATATACTGGTTGGGGAGAAACAAAGGTTCGAGAGATACTTAAACGTCCAACTAGTAAATTTACGGTTATCTTAGGAAATCGTTTATATGTAAATAAAAAAAAGTTTGATGACTATTTAGAGCAATGCGCAAAATATAATATTCCCATCTGATAAGTTTGCAATTGTATAAGTGCAGAAAATGGAGTAATATATACATATGAAATTGCTTTATGGTCAATAGGACGAAAGGAATATTGATTATGGGTAAAGATCTAAAAGGACGAGATTTAGGAAAAGGATTTAGTCAGAGAAAGGATGGTAGATACGAAGCAAGAGCCGTAATTTGCGGCGAAAAAATAGATATATATGACAAGGATTTGAAAACGCTGAAAAGAACATTCGAAGTAAAAAAAGCTATGTTACAGCAGAATTCAAGTGGAAGGTGTTCCACAATTACTTTGAATGAGTGGTATCGGGAATGGTTTGACAGATGTAAAGCCCCTCAGTTGAAAAATGATGTTAGCAGAAAGACATATGATAGAAGGATTCGCAATACATATTGTAGGCTTTTAGGAGATAAGCGGATTGCAAATGTGTTACAGATCAATATACAGGAAGCAACATCACAGCTTGTAGAAGAAGGGTATACATATAGAACTGTAAAAGAGGCACTTGGAATTTTGAAAGAGTGTTGTGAAATCGCAATCGTAAATCGGATTATACCAGTTAATCCATGCATTGGTATTAAAATTAAAGATGCGAATATTAGTCAAGAACGTCGAGTACTGACACCAAAAGAACAGAAAATTTTTTTGGATGAGGTTCAGAATAAATATTATTATGAAGCCTATAAGATTCTCTTGTTAACAGGTATGAGAATTGGTGAATTTTCTGGACTGCAGTGGAGAGATGTTGATTTTGAAAATAAAGTAGTTCATATTAACCGTTCTATGCAGACTGCATATATAGATGGCAAAAAAATTGAAGAACTTACAACTCCTAAAACTTCAAACTCATATCGTTCCATTCCTTTTTTCGGGGAAACAGAAAAGTGTTTTCGGGATTGGAAAGAAAAGCAGGATATGTATAAGAAAAAATTAGGAGATCGATGGAGAGCAAATCCAGAGTTTGGGGATTTAGTTTTTACGAGCACAGTAGGATCACCAGTTACACGATATGTGATTGCGCATGATATGAGAAAAGTGGTAGATAATATTAATATGAAAGAAATTACAAAGGCTTATAGAGAACATAGAGAGCCGGTGTTTTTTGAACATTTGTATCCACATGCTTTTCGACATACATTTGCGACGCGTTGTTTTGACAAAGGACTTGATCCGCTATTTGTACAGAGTATTATGGGTCACGCTAATTATGCTACTACAATGTCCTATACTCACATGTTGGAGGAGCATCGCAATCAAGAAATCGCGAAGGTTGGAAATTTTCTTGAATAGCGAAATTGCGTACAGAAAAAAGTGCGTCAACTAAATATATCTAATCGTATACCAAAAGATTGACGCAATTATAAAAAGTTGCGTACAGTAAAAAAGTTAGGTCGTGTAAAGCCTTGAAATACAAGGGATTGCGAAAATACTTCGCAAAACAGATGAACGCATAATTGAACAGTTTTCATAAGAATTTAACGAAAATGGGATTGCTTTGCAATCTCATTTTTGTTATGAGCAAGTAGCAAAGCGAATTCTGTTGCGATCTATTGCAAAGATGAACATGGTAGAGCCGATTGAGAATGTCGAGTAACATTTTATGCCTCAACTTTACAAATTTTTGAAATGCCCAATAACCCTTTCAAATGGCGGTGATACTGTCTGGAAGGGTTACTTTTATCGAACCCTGTGAAATATCAAATGAAAATATTCTGAAAATTTATTGTGATTTTTGGAAAAATCTGCTATATTGTTATGTGTACAAGGGTAAGAGAGGTTGTGTATTTTTACAACAAATCTGTTGTCGGAGAGCTCAAATGACAGATAGAAGATATTTTGGAGGGATGAGAATGAAAAAGAAAATTTTAAGTTTTCTGCTTGCGTTGTGTCTTATCGTGGCACTTGTGCCAATGACAGCGTTTGCAGCGGAAGCACCGTCATTCAGCGGTGGAACAGGTACAGAGGAAGACCCATGGCTGATTGCTTCGCAGAAGGATATAATTGCTTTGGCAGAGTTCCTGAATTCAGGTAATGCAGAGGAACTTGATGCTGAAAAAGCAGGTATTGGGAACTGTTATGGCTACTATTTTAAGCAAACTGCTGATATTGATTTGACAGGAGTTGCATGGGAACCAATTGGTTATTCTGGAAGTTATTATTTCGCAGGAAACTATGATGGTGGCGATCACAGCATCACGAATGCGGTTTCTGCCGGAAAAGTTGACCCAGATGGTTACGCTACAGCGGGCATTTTTGGATGGGTTGCTTTTGGTTCGGTTGAAAATCTGCATGTGAAAAACGCAAACTTTGTGGCAACCGGTCAGAAAAATTATAGTTATGTGGGCGGTATTGCAGGTGTGTGCTATGGGGCATCCATTAAAAACTGTTCGGTTGTGAATTCTTCCTTAGAGAGTAAGCGCAACAACAATAATAACTGTGCGGGAAGTATTGTAGGTTATTCCACCGGTGGAACTTTTGAAAAGTGTGCTGCTGAAAACAATCAAGTAAAAACTATGGCTTATGGTGGCGGTTTTGTTGGCGAAACAGATGATGATCCAGCATATGGAGCTGGTAAATCTATATTTACGAATTGCTATGTTGCAAACTGTTCTGTAACTTCGAAAACCGATGAGGTTCAGGGCGTGAGTTTTGCGGGCGGTTTTGTTGGTGAGATGACGGATTCTGCGTTAACCATTCAAAATTGCTATGTTTATCAGGCTACCCTTTCTACCGAAGGAACTGCTGTGCCTGGAATCAAAGGAACCGGTATTTTTGCGGGTAACCTGTGGGGTGGCAGTAGCATCGTTGATACAAACTGTTTCTTTGGGGCTTGTGGAACGACAAAAAATGCTGGTACGGCCAGCGAAAAGACAGAAGAAGAATTTGAAAATGGCACTGTGGCAAAATTACTGGGAGAATCATTTGCACAGCTTGGCGGTTATCCGAGGATAAACGGTCCAGCAGACTACAGTGAAGTCGATGCGGCTGTTGCCAAGGCAAATGCTTTGAACAAGGATGCTTACAAAGATTTTTCAGCTGTGGAGACTGCAATCAAATCGGTGGTTCAAGGGAAGACACTGGCAGAACAGACAGAGGTGGATGCAATGGCAAAGGCTATTGAGGATGCAATGGGTGCCCTTGTTTACAAAGACGCCGATTACACCAAGGTTGATGCAGCCATCGCCAAGGTAAACGCTCTGAACAAGGATGAGTACAAAGACTTCACTGCGGTAGAAGCTGCCGTCAATGCTGTTGTCCGTGACAAGAATATCACTGAACAGAGCGAAGTTGATGCAATGGCAAAGGCTATCGAAGATGCAATTGCTGCCCTGCAATACAAGGATGCTGATTACAGCAAAGTTGACGAAGCGATTACAAAGGCAAATGCTTTGAATAAGGATGATTATAAGAACTTTACAGCGGTGGAAAATGCGATAAAATCTGTTGTTCGTGGTAAAAATATTACAGCGCAGTCTGAAGTAGACAAAATGGCGAAAGCCATTGAGGACGCAATTGCGTCTCTTGAGAAAAAGTCTGTTAATACAAAGACAAGCACAGCTGCTCAGAATCCAAAGACCGGCAATACAAGTAATCTTACTAAGAGCCCAAAGACGGATGATGTCGGCAATTTCACTTTATGGATTGCCCTGTTGTTTGCAGGCGGTGGCGCAGCAATTGGTACATCAGTTGTAAGAAGAAACAAAAAGTATAACAGATAAATGTGATCACAGAGTTTTGTAATTGGATTAAAATGTGATCTGTAAGTTGCAACACTGATGCATAGTATGTATTTTATGTAAAATTTTTGAAATGATTAATACCCCTTATGAATGGTGATATAATCACTGTTTGTAAGGGGTATTTTATCAGGCAATGGAGAAAACGAATTTTTACGATGCTATATATTCTCCGGTGATTTTGATCCTGAATGCAATTGTAGTTGCAGTTGTAATGCTTCTTTCGGCAACTGGAAATCATCAGGTTTTGACGTTATTTGGAATGTCTGCCGGAACCGCAGTGGCGATCATGAATTATATCAGATGGGAGATGACTCCCACCTCTATAGGTGGTGAGAAACAAGCTAGTATCAGTGGTGGGAGCCAATCCCCCATCTGATATAGCCTCCGGCAGGATTACAGAGGTGCGCAGTTGAAGTATGTCATGCAATTGCATGACGCGCACCTCGCAACAAGAATGCCGGAGCATTCTTGAATTTCCAGATTTTTACACCGGAGGAAAGCCTTGGTATGGAGATTCAGACGATTCAGTCAGCAGCAGCGGGAATTCATAGAATCAATGAATTTTTTGCCCTGGATGAAAAGCAGATATCTTCTAGGATGAAAAATGGTGAATTCTTATTAGATAAATCTGTATCAGATCATGTGGTTTCAAATGAAAAAACGTCAGATGTGATAGAAGATTTCGAGAAAGATGCTTTGAATCAGAATACAGATCAAAATATGCAGAATGTAGCAGAGTTGCCATTTGTAGAATTTCGAAATGTAACCTTTGGATATGATGAACATGTAGTACGGGATCATCTGAATTTTCAGGTAAAAACAGGAGAACGGGTGACTTTATCCGGCCGTACCGGTGCAGGAAAAAGTACGATCATGAAACTGCTTCTGGGGCTGTATGAACCACAGAGTGGAGAAATTCTGCTTCGGGGAGTTCCTGTGACACAGATTCAGGAAGAAGATCGAAGAAACATATACGGTTATGTGGAGCAGACATTTCACATGGTTCCGGGAACGGTGCGGGATCAGATTACATTATATGATCCGAGGATCTCAGACCAGCAGGTGAAAGCAGTAACAGAACCGGAATTATTGCTGCTGGATGAGATTACGGCAAATCTGGATGCGGAAACAGAACTTGAAATTTTACAGGCGTTAAAACGGGTATCTCAAAATCGTACCGTTATCTCTATTTCACACAGAACATCAGCGGAGATGGGACGCATTATTGAAATATAATGAGTGCAAGAGTGTCAACGTGCTGGCATGATATAATACCAGATGTCGATTTTATGCGGAAAGTCACGTTTTTGCATGAATTGGATAGAATATGTATTGAAAAAGGCAAATTTTATCTGTTCTTTTCACTTTTTTTGTATTATAATTGTACGGAAAAAGGCGGAAGTTGAGTATGAAGCAAAAATATAATAGTAATAGAATGCAAAAACTGATCTGTCTTTTCTTGCTTGTGCCACTGATTCTGGGGATTACAATCAGTGGAGTGCGTGCTTCGACTCAGGCATTGTACCGTGCATGGAATCTAAAGGCCTACAGCATGGAAGATATGGCATGGGAATGTGAAGTACTGGATGAAAAAGAAGAACGGAATGAAAAGGATAGAGGCAATCTGGCGGCAAGTCAGGTGCAGAATATCCGCCATACATACGGATTTGAAAATATGGAGGATACAACATCCTTTTCACAGCAGGAGAGAGCAGAACATAAAAACATAGATGTTACACGGCAGATCGCGCGGGATCGGGCATTGCTTGGCATGCCGGAGATGGAATTAAATCATGTGATCTGTCTGGATGATGAGGACATGGATGCGTGTCTGCCCCGGGCGGACGAGTATCAGGTCTGGTATGCAGAAGCGGATATCGGGCAGAATAAAATGGTTCGTATTTCGGACACCGAAAATGTGACGATGCTACACACCGGTTACATTATAAATAAGAATATGAAAAAAGGATATCCGTTGAAGGAAAATCTGGAACCTTCCGGAGACCATATAAGCAGATACAATGACAATTTTTATCTGATATAAGAGATTCATTTGGGGATGAGTGGCAAAACTGCCGATCGATATCAGATAGGATGGGGGATTGACTGATTAAATTGTGGTGAATTAGATTTTAAAGATATGACTGGAGGTATCACAAATGGACTTAGGCAATTCAATTTCATTGTTATTTTGCATTCCGTTTCTTGGAATGCTGCTTAGTATCGCGGTTTTCCCGCTGGTAAAACCGGCTTGGTGGGAGAGAAATCAGAAGTATGCGGTTATCGCATGGTCACTGCTGTTTCTGATCCCGTTTGCAATCCGTTACGGTTTTGGCGTAATGGGTGAGCAGTTACTGGAAGTAATTGTAGGTGATTATTTCACCTTTATCGTATTGTTATTTGGACTTTTCTGCGTAGCAGGAAATATCACCATAGAAGGTGAACTCAGCGGATCACCGAAGGTAAATGTGATCATGCTTCTGATCGGTACGTTGTTATCTAGCTGGATCGGTACCACAGGTGCCAGCATGGTTATGATTCGTCCTCTGATCCGTGCAAACAAATGGCGTTCCAGAAAGACACAGGTTGTAGTGTTCTTTATTTTTCTGGTATCCAATATCGGTGGATGTCTGACACCGGTAGGAGATCCGCCATTGCTGATGGGCTTTATGCGTAACGTTCCGTTCTTCTGGAGCCTGCGCCTGATCCCGATCATGATTTTAAATGTTGCAATTTTACTTGTGATCTTTTACATTCTGGATTCCAGAGCATATCGTAAAGATCTGGCAGATGGTATCACACCGGAAGTTCAGAGCGGCGATAAAGCAGCAATCCGTGTCGTAGGAGCACACAATATTATTTTCCTTGCAGCAATCGTAGTAGCAGTTATTTTGAGTGGTGTACTTCCGTCCACAAAGGCATTCAGCGGTGGAATCCACATTTATGGAGAGGTAGAGCTTACCTATGCAGCTCTGATCGAGGTTATCATTATTCTGGTGGCAGCGTTCCTTTCCTTCAAGACAACAAATAAAAGCGTACGTGAAGACAACCATTTTTCCTGGGGAGCCATTCAGGAAGTTGCAGTGCTTTTCATTGGTATCTTTATTACTATGATTCCGGCGCTTCTGATCCTGAAAGCAAAAGGTGCAGAGCTTGGATTAACCCAGCCGTGGCAGATGTTCTGGGTAACCGGTGCAATGTCCAGTTTCCTGGATAACACACCGACCTATCTGGTATTCCTTACCACTGCAGGAACTCTGGGAGCGACCACAGGTCTGCAGACCAGTGTCGGTATCGTACCGCAGGTTATGCTGGAGGCAATCTCCTGTGGAGCGGTATTCATGGGAGCAAATACGTACATCGGTAACGCACCGAACTTTATGGTAAAATCCATTGCGGAAGAGAATGGTATCCGTATGCCGTCCTTCTTTGGATATATGACCTGGTCGTTGCGATTTTTGATCCCGGTATTTGTGGTTGATATGTTAATATTCTTCCTGTAAAAATTAAATGTCCTGTATGTTATAGATTCTGATAAGTTTTTGAAAAAGAATCTGAGAACATGCAGGACATATTTTTTGACGAAAATCTTAAAGGTTGATTGTGATTACAGAGTGAAAAAGTAGGAATTGATTTTCGGAAAAGTGTTGACATCACTACAGTAAAGTGCTACTATAACAAAAAATAAATGACATGAACGAAAATCAATGAACAAAAGGAGTACCTTTATGGCACTGCTTTACAGAGAGCCGGTGGTGGTGAGATTCCGGCAGGTAAGTATAAAGGGAATGGATTTGTGAGATGCAAAGCGAAAGCAAATAGTAAGTGTGCAAGTAGCGGATGCCGTGTCCTCACGTTACAGAGGAAAGATATCGAAGAGATTCCGTATCGGATTGAGGTTGTGTAGCAATAGAATCGTTGCAGAAAAGCACAATGAATAAAGGGTGGCACCACGAAACGTATATTCGTCCCTGACTGTGAAAGTTCACGGTCAGGGATTTTTTATTTGATAGGAAATTATAAGGATTTCCTATCAAATAAAAGCACTTCGTGCAGACGATGCACACTCACACGAGAAGAAATCATTGCTTCGCAATCGTGTTCGGCGCGGGCAAGAAAGATGTGCTATTAATAATGTTATTCGCGTAAGTGGGTGATGGCACACTTTCTTGTTATGTACAGCGATTCTAAGAAGAAACTATTAAAAAACGGTTCAGAATCGCGCACCAAGTCCCGGAAACATGTGACTTGATAAAAGCCTAACCTTAGAATCCACGGAGTGTTACAGGATAGAAAGGACTGGAAAATAAGATGAAACGTACATTGAGAGTTTACAAAAAGACCGTCAGTATCGTAAATGAGACAGCAATCGGCATGTATCAGAACCTGGTGGGAGACAAAGTAGGATTCCTGTTGGAAAGTTACGACAAGAATTATGACCGTTATACGTTTATGGGAGTGGAGCCGGAGGAGCTGATTTCTTCCGTGGGACAATCTCTGGTGATCACGAAAGCCGATGGCAGCAGAGAAGTGCGAAACGGAAATCCGCTGGATCTGTTAAAAGAATATTACAGCGAATTTGAGATAAAAAATGATCATGCGGAACTGAATTTCTCCGGTGGACTGGTTGGTCAGCTTGGTTACGATTTTATTCGCTACAGCGAAGTCTTACCAGACAACAATCCGGACGAAATTGGCATCGAAACCATTCAGATGATGCTGATGACAAAGTTTCTGATGATCGATCATGTGGCAGAGACCATGACTGCCGTGATTCTGGAAGCCGATGATGCAGACGGAAAGGCACGGGCATTAAAAGAAGCGGATGTGATGATTCAGGAAGCCAGAAAAAACAGAGGACAGGCCAGTGAATTTCAGTTCCATCGGGACGGAAAAATCATTCATCAGTCCGACAGCTTGGAAGAATACAGCGAAAAGGTAGAAAAAATCAAACATTACATTCGTGAAGGACATATTTTCCAGACGGTCTTATCCAAGAGATGGACACTGGAAACAAAACAGACCGGTTTTGATCTGTACCGGGAACTGAGAGAATTAAATCCATCCCCGTATCTGTATTATTTCAATTTCGGAACGTTTGAAGTCATCGGAAGTTCTCCAGAAATGATCGTAAAACAGCAGGGCAAACGCGTTTACACCTGTCCGATCGCCGGAACAAGACCGAGAGGAAAAAATGAAAAAGAAGACAAACGTCTGACAGAAGAACTTCTGGCAGATGAAAAAGAAAAAGCAGAACATGTCATGCTGGTGGATCTGGCGCGAAACGATATGGGACGGGTCAGCGAGTTTGGAAGTGTAAAAGTAACCGATTTCATGAAAATCCAATATTATTCCCACGTTATGCACATCGTATCTCTGGTAGAGGGACGAAAAAAAGGAAAATATCATCCATTTGATTTGGTATCATCCTTCCTTCCGGCAGGAACCTTAAGCGGAGCACCGAAGATCCGTGCCATGGAGATCATTGATGAACTGGAAACGGTACGCAGAGGCCTGTATGGTGGAGCAACCGGATATGTGGACTTCTCTGGAGACATGGATTTTTGTATCACGATCCGAACGATGATCAAAAAAGGCGAAAAAGTTTACCTGCAGGCGGGAGCCGGAATTGTAGCAGATTCCGTTCCGGAAAAAGAATATCAGGAGTGTTGCAACAAAGCAATGGCACTGGCAAAAACACTGGTAGCGGAGGAAGCATTATGATGTTACTGATTGATAATTACGATTCATTTACCTACAACTTATATCAATATATGGGAATCTTCCGGGAGGATATTGAGGTGGTGCGAAACGACAAGATCACCATCGAGGAGATCCGCCAGATGGCACCGGAAAAAATCGTGCTTTCTCCGGGACCGAAAAGCCCGAAAGAAGCCGGTATTTGTCTGGATGTGGTAAAAGAGTTTTACGATAAAATCCCGATTCTTGGTATCTGCCTGGGACATCAGACCATCGGCGAAGCACTTGGAGGAACTGTTACTTACGCAAAAGAGCTGTATCATGGAAAACAGTCACTGATCCATCACACCGGAACCGGAATTTTCGATGGCATCGAATCACCAATTCGGGTAGCCAGATATCATTCCCTGGCGGTATCCGCAGAGGATTTACCGGATTGTCTGGAAGTGTTGGCAACCACTGAGGATGGCGAGATCATGGCGATGCAGCATAAGAAATATCCGGTGATCGGATTACAGTTTCATCCGGAATCGGTGTACACCGAACACGGAAAACGCATGATGGAAAACTTCTTATCTCTATAAAATAAAAGCTCATAAAAATAAAGCAATTTTTGGATGATAAAATAAAGTGATTTTTAATTGATTTGAAAATACGAAACGTATGATTGAAAGATAAAAATAAATAACACAAATAGATGACGTAAAAAGTGAATGACACAAATTGTTTATCTCAGTCGAGAAGACTCCCACTTCTGCAAGTGGTGAGTAATAACAAGTCTTTCTCAGTGGGAGAACAATCTCCGACCGCGATAAACGCTCCGCGGGGATGTGCAGTGATTCTGAGAAGAATATGTCAGCTTTCGCTGACCAGAATCACGCACCAAGTCTCACGTGCGTTCGACTTGAATGAGAGGAAAAAATATGATATTAGATAAAATCGTGGAAGACAAAAAAGTACGTCTGGTGGAGCACAAATCCCGTATTTCACCGGCGGAGATGCGAAAGCTGGCAGAAGCCTGCGAGGCGCATCCGGCAAGTTTTTACGAAGGGCTTGCAAAACCGGGAATTTCCATTATCGGAGAATTCAAAAAAGCTTCTCCAAGCCTTGGAAACATCACCAGTCAGATCGACCTGACAAAGCGAATTGATGAATACAATGCATCGGTAGATTGCATTTCCTGCCTGACAGAAGAAGATCATTTTCTTGGAAATGTGCATTATCTGAAAGAAATCCGGGAGATTTCACCACTTCCGATTTTACGGAAAGACTTCATGATCGATGAATATCAGTTTTATGAGGCAAAAGTGATCGGAGCAAATGCAATCCTTCTGATCACCGGAATTTTAGATGATGTTCAGATGCGTGATTTTTATCAGTTGACTACAGAACTGGGACTGGATGCATTGTTTGAAGCTCACACTGAGGAGCAGATGGATCGGGCACTGAACTGTGGAGCAAAAATCGTAGGTGTCAACAATCGTGATCTCAGAGATTTTTCAATTAAACTGGACACCACAAAACGCCTGAGCAAGCTGGTTCCGGATGACCGCATTTTTGTGGCAGAGAGCGGAATTGTATCAGATGAAGACGTAAAATTCCTGAAAGAATGCCGCGTGGATGCCTTCCTGATCGGACGGGCATTTATGGAATCTGCCAATCCACAGGAACTGGCAAAACACTGGAAAGCACTGTAAGGAACAGAAGAAATGAAAATGATTGTTTGAGGATAAAGAGTGAGTCATTCGTATAAGTATGATTTCTATATTCTTCTTGAAAAAAGTACAAGAAGTATTCTTCAAAAAATAATTTGTGCAGGTGTGAAAGACATGACAAAAGTAAAGATATGCGGTCTGAGCAGACCGGAGGACATCGAAGCAGTCAATACATATGGCGCTGATTATGCAGGATTTGTCTTTTTTGAAAAAAGCAAACGAAATATCAGCTATGAAAAAGCAGAGATGTTATTAAAAGAATTGAAAAAAAATCCGAATATCCAGTCTGTTGCGGTGTGTGTCAGCCCATCAAAGGATGAAGTGAAACGGATGCAGAATCTGGGATTTGATCTGATCCAGATTCATGGAACCATCCCAGCGGACTGCCAGTCAGATGGCGGTCTGGCACTGTGGCAGGCGGTAAATATCGCAGGAAGTACAGAGGTAGATGCAGATGAGCTGTTTATACAGTCACCGAACATCCAAGGTTATGTGGTAGACGGAGCGGAATATGGATCCGGTAAAACTTTCGGATGGGAAGCAGAAGAAAAAACATTTGTATTTCCGGAAAAATTGAAAATACAGAACCGGCAGTTTATTTTAGCAGGCGGTCTGAATATAGAAAACGTGCAAACCGGAATCCATATGCTGCACCCGGACGTGGTAGATGTCAGCAGTGGTGTGGAACGGGACGGAGTCAAAGATGCAGCTTTGATTCGGAAATTTATCTCAGCCGCAAAGCACTGCTAAGAAGCCGCAAGGTATAATGAGTGTAAACGAGTCAGCATGCTGATATGATTGGCAAGTGACGAGTGTTGATTATGAGCTGTTTTAGCTCATGATATAACTTATAAAAATTCGATTCGAAAAATACAAAGTAACATTTGATAGAGGCAGAAAGGTAAAAAACATGAACAAGAAAAATACATATTATGGAGAATTTGGTGGACAGTACGTGTCCGAGTCATTAATGAATACATTAGAGGAACTGGATGAGGCTTTTGAGGCAGCCATCAAAGATCCGGAGTTTATCGATCAGTATAACTATTATCTGAAACAGTATGTCGGACGTGAGACACCATTATATTATGCAGAACGTCTCAGCAAAAAATACGGTACAAAAATCTATCTGAAACGTGAAGATTTAAATCATACCGGTGCACACAAGATCAACAACGTTATCGGTCAGATCCTTCTGGCAAAACGTATGGGTAAAAAGAAAGTCATCGCAGAGACCGGAGCAGGTCAGCATGGCGTGGCAACAGCAACTGGCGCAGCACTGTTTGACATGGAATGCACCGTTTACATGGGAAAAGAAGATATTGAGCGTCAGGCATTGAATGTAATGCGTATGGAAATGCTTGGTGCAAAAGTTGTCAGCGTAGAGTCAGGCAGCAACACCTTAAAAGACGCCACAAACGAAGCAATTCGTACATGGGCAAAAACAGCAGAAGATACCTTCTATGTTATCGGTTCTGCCGTAGGTCCGTATCCGTATCCGAAGATGGTCAAAGAGTTCCAGCGCGTCATCAGTAAAGAAGCAAAAGCGCAGCATTACGAAGCAGAAGGAAAACTTCCTGACGTGGTTATGGCCTGCGTGGGCGGCGGTTCCAACTCCATCGGAATGTTTGCAGAATTTATTGACGAAAAAGATGTACAGCTGATTGGTGTGGAAGCAGCCGGACTTGGTGTAGAGACCGGAAAACATGCGGCAGCTATGGCACTTGGCGAGCCTGGAACCCTGCACGGCATGCGTTCATATCTGCTTCAGGATGAGGATGGAAACATTCAGCTGGCACATTCTATTTCTGCCGGACTGGATTACCCGGGCGTTGGACCGGAGCATGCATATCTGCGTGACAGCGGCAGAGCACAGTACGTATCCATCACAGATACAGAGGCAATGGATGCGCTGATGGAGCTTTGTGAATTAGAAGGAATCATTCCAGCCATCGAGAGTGCACACGCAATGGCTTATGCTTTCAAAAAAGCGAAAGAAATGACACCGGAGCAGTCCATGATCGTGTGTCTGTCCGGACGTGGTGACAAAGATGTTAATACTATTGCAAACTATCTGGCAGGAAAAGGTTATCTGAATTAATGAATCATTGACCAGATAGATGACGAAATAAAAAAACTATTTAAAACAAACAGCATGAATTAGTAAATTAAGCAATTATGGAAAATTAAATTTGGAGTAGAAGACTATGAACCGTATAGAGAAAAAATTACAGACATTACAGGAAAAAAACGAAAAAGCATTTATTACATATATTACTGCAGGACTTCCGGATATGGAGCATTGTGCAAAACTGATCCGTGCACAGGAAGAAGCAGGACTGGATATTCTGGAACTTGGTATTCCGTTTTCTGATCCGGCAGCAGATGGTCCGGTTATTCAGGATGCGTCCTACCGTTCTATTTTAAAAGGAACCAACCTGCGCAAGTGTTTTGAACTGGTAGACGGTGTCCGCAAAGACGGATGCGAGCTGCCGATCGTATTTATGATGTATTACAATACCGTGCTTCATTATGGATTAGAAGCATTTGCAGAAAAATGCGCAGAGGTTGGCGTAGACGGACTGATCATTCCGGATCTTCCGCTGGAAGAGCAGCAACCGTTAAAAGATGCACTGGCAAAACAGAATGCAACCATCCTGATCCAGTTGGTAGCGCCGGTATCTGACAAACGTATCCCGGAGATTTTGAAAGATGCAAGAGGATTTGTATATTGTGTATCCTCCATGGGTGTCACCGGTCAGGGTGCAAACTTCCATAAAGAAGTAATTTCTTATCTGAAATCTGTAAAAGAGCAGGCACAGATTCCAATCATGATGGGATTTGGTATTCGCACCGTGGCAGATGTAGAGCCGATGAAAGACATTATTGATGGAGCAATTGTTGGTTCCCATTTCATCAATCTGATGGAAGAAAATCAGTATGATCTGGATGTGGCAAAAGAATACATTCAGACTTTTAAGTCAGAGCTGAAGTAAATGAGATAAAGTAGAAAAATATTTTAAGATCATAAATTCTGCATATGTACGAATTTAGAAAGAGGAATAGAGGAAAAACAGCTTTTTATATGTGCAAGAACAGATTTATGAGCAGTTGGTTGTAAAAAAGGAGAATTAGTATCATGGATATGAAGCAGGCAATTCAGAGAGTAGCAGACAGACAGGATCTGACCCGTGCAGAGGCAGAAGAAGTAATGGAGCTTCTTCTGACTGGCGCAGCCACACAGGCGCAGATCGGAGCATTTTTGACCGGACTGCGTATGAAAGGTGAGACCATTGATGAGATCGTTGGTCTGGCATCTGTGCTGGCAGATAAAGCAGAGCACATTCATCCACATTCTGACAATTTTATCGATCTGGTAGGAACCGGCGGAGACTGCACCTATTCCTTCAATATTTCTACGACATCTGCTATTGTAACGGCAGCAGCTGGAGTGCCAGTGGCAAAACACGGCAATCGATCCATTTCAAGTAAGAGTGGAGCGGGTGACGTATTAGAGCAGCTTGGTGTAAATATTATGATGGAGCCGGAAAAAGTAGAGGCTTGTGTGGATGATGTCGGTATTGGATTTATGTTTGCGCAGACTTTTAATAAATCCATGCGGTTTGTAGGACAGGCGCGAAGCGAGATGGGCGTCCGTACCGTGTTTAACATTCTTGGTCCTCTGGCAAACCCATCTGGAGCAAAAGGTGTGGTAGTCGGTGTGTATGATCCGGCTCTGACGGAAACTATTGCAAATGTTATGGGACAGCTTGGTGTAAAACGTGCACTGGTAGTCAGCGGCAGAGATCATATGGATGAAATTACATTGAGCACAAAGACGGTTGTATCAGAATTAAAAGATGGAGCTGTAAAAACATATGAAATTGCACCGGAAGATTTTGGATTTAAGACCGTAGATCTGGCAGAACTGCAGGGTGGAACTGCTGCAGAAAATGCAGAGATTACACGTGCGATCCTTTCTGGAAAAGAGCAGGGGGCAAAACGTGAGATCGTGCTGCTGAATGCAGGAGCAGCTCTTTACATTGGCGGAAAAGCAGACAGTATTGCAGATGGAATCATTCTGGCAAAAGAAGCGATTGATTCTGGAAAAGCAGCAGAAGTGCTTGGAAATCTGGTAAATTATACAAAATAAGCAATAAGATGGATAAATCCTTACCGGTTGTAGGAATATTAACTATAAATATATTCATAAGAACTTATAAAATAAAAAGAACAACTGGTATGACGGCACCAATTGTTCTTTATTAATTCGTATTTATTCGCACTTGTTACGCAATGCTGTTCACTAATTTTGCTAAACGAGCAACTTTTCTGGAAGCATTGTTTTTGTGATAAACACCTTTGGATTCAGCTTTGCTGATAACGGAAGTAGCGGATACTAATGCTGCAGTAGCTGCTTCTTTATCGTTTGCTGCAACAGCTGCCTCTACTTTTTTAATAGCTGTTTTCACTGAAGAACGGATAGATTTATTTCTTTCTGTCTTTGTCTGCGCAACTAAGATTCTTTTCTTTGCTGATTTAATGTTAGCCAATCTGTACACCTCCCATGCTGAGAATTCTTAAATGATTGTTACATTAAAGCCGGACACGGACGAACTAATGTAAACATACTCATGTATTATAAGGTTGGAAATTGGAATTGTCAATAGAAAAACCGAAAAAAATGAAAAAATTGGTATAATTGTTTGTATTTTTTGAAATACTAGGATTATTTAGAAAAGTTGGGGTATTTTTTGTATGTTTGAAGTCAGAACAGACCTTGCGGTAGAGGAAAATGAACGGATTACAAAGGCACAGGAAGAGGCAAAAGGGATCACTGTTACAGAAGAAGATTTTGAAGAGGAGCAGATTCACATTACAACCGTGCGGATTACGACGGAGAATGGGGCAAAGCAGATGGGAAAACCGAAAGGAACCTATATTACATTAGAAGCGGCGGAAATGATCGAGGATGATGAGGATTACCACAGAGAAATTTCAAAGCGGTTGGCAGAAATCCTGAAAGAACTGATTCCGGTGGAAGATAGTGGAAAAAGAGGTGTACAGAGGGGAGTTGGATCACAAAGTCGAGAGGATTCAGAAAATATAGAAAGAAAGAGCAGTACACATTTTGCTGAAGTCAATCAAAATATTGATAAAAAAGAAGAAATCGGCACATCAATTCTGGTGGCAGGACTAGGTAACCGTCTGGTAACACCGGATGCATTAGGTCCACAGGTGGCAGACAATCTGTATATTACCCGGCACATTATAAAAGAATTTGGCAGACGGGCCTATGAAAATGAACAGGTGCAGCCTATCAGTGCCATTGTACCTGGCGTTATGGCGCAGACCGGTATGGAAAGTCAGGAGATCATAGCCGGAATTATCCATGAAGTACAGCCGGATTATCTGATTGTGGTGGATGCACTGGCAGCGCGAAGCGTTCGCCGTTTAGGGCGCACGATCCAGATCACAGATACGGGAATTTATCCCGGCTCCGGTGTTGGCAATCATCGCTATAGCATTACAAAAGAAACAACGGGAATTCCGGTGATTGCCATCGGTATTCCGACGGTAGTGGAAGCAGCAACGATTGTTTATGATTCCATGTCAACATTAATTGATGAACTGGCACATGCGGAAAGTCTGCAGCCGTTAAAAAGATCCTGGGGGAAATTGACGGAAGCAGAGCATCGGAATCTGATCCGGGAACTGTTATCTCCGCAGTTAAATCATATGTTTGTGACACCAAAGGACATTGATGCGGAGATCAAGCGTATGAGTTATACGATTTCCGAAGCAATCAATCAGGCATTTTGCGGCTAAAAACATGTCATAAGAACAGGATTTCTTCATATACTTATATACGGGGAAAAGGAATGTGACATGTTGAAAATAACGAAAAAAAGAAGGCGAAAAGAAAGAAGAAAACGTATGATCACAGCAGGTGTACTGTTGATTGGCAGCAGTCTGTTTCTGTGGATCTGTATATTAGGAGTCCGTAATACCAGTCTGTGGAATCGTCTGCAATATCAGATCTGTTATCTGATGCTGAAGCAGTATGCGCCGGTGCTGACCGCAGGAGATGGGGATCAGACTGCTTATCAGATAGAAGACGATACGACGATGTATGATATGCAGTCAGAAAGTCAGCTGTCTTATGATCAGATTTTGGTAAAAAAAGATCCACAGGAGACACAGACGGTGGATGCTTCTGCTGGAAATAGTGATACCGATGCAAATCAAACAGATCCTGAGAATACACAATCAAATGAAGCTGATGCATCATCGGGTGACGTGGCTACGACAGCTGTGTCGGCAGGTGGAAATGCAGTATCTCTGGAAAAATTAAATGATTTTGATTATCTGATTCAACATTATTATACCGTGGATAAGTCCACCACGATTAATAGCTCTCAACTTGTGGTGCAAAATCTGCTAAATAAAGATTGTACGATTCAGAAAACAACAGAAGATGTGCCGCAGATTCTGATCTATCATACCCACGGTTCCGAAGGTTATGCGGATTCCACACCGGGAGATCCAAATACTTCCGTGATTGCTGTGGGAAACCGACTGACGCAGCTTTTGCAGGATACATATGGCTATCACGTTTTACATGATACAGGAATTTATGACACGGATCGGGATCATGCCTACAATGTGGCAGCACCTGTGATCCAGAAAATTTTACAGGATCATCCGTCCATTGAAGTGGTGATCGATCTGCATCGTGACGGTGTGGCAGATACCACGCGTCTGGCAGCAAATATCAATGGCGTGGATATGGCGCAGGTGATGTTTTTTAACGGATTGAGTAAAACAACCGCTACTGGAGATATTGATTATCTGCGCAACCCTTATATCGAAGATAATCTGGCAATGTCTCTGAAAATGCAGCTTGCCGCCACAGAACTGTATCCGGGTTTTACAAGGAAAATTTATCTGAAAAGTTATCGTTACAATATGCATCTTTGTCCAAAATCATTATTGATCGAAGTGGGTGCCCAGACAAACACTCTGCAGGAGGCAGTCAATGCCATGGATCCGCTGGCACAGGTGCTGGATCGGGTGCTGAGTGGGAAATAGTTAAGAATGATAAAAAACACTTCCTATTTAACTAAAATTAGTGTATAATACTAAATTAATAAGTATTCGTGTCGGTTCTGACAGAAATTCCAAGGATGAATCATTTTTTATAATGTATTTAAAAATGTTTTTGTTTCAGTTTGATCGGGACAGAGGTCCATTCATATTACAGGAACCAAATGAATTACATCAGATAGTTTACTGGAGGGTATATTTTAAATGAGAGAAAAGTACGAGAGCTTATCGCTTGCTGTTTTAAAAGACCTTGCCAAGACAAGAGGATTAAAAGGAGTATCTGCTTTAAAGAAGGCAGATCTCATTGAACGTATGCTGCAGGAAGATGAGAAAGAAGTAGCAGTGGAAAAGGCAAAAGCAGCAGAAGAAAAGGCAACAGAAGAGAAGAAGACAGAAGAAAAGACAGAGTCAAAAGATAATGCAGAGGAAGCAGCAAAACCTGCAGGCAGAACCTATGTCAGAGAGCGCAAACCGGGACGTTACAGCACCAGAACAAATACGCGCCGTGAGGACAGGGATACTTCTGACCATTCAGAAGAAAAGAAGACAGAGGAAGAATTAGAGCAGATCCGAAAGGATGAGGCATCTCTAGACAGTGGAGAACAGGCGAACGGTATTCTGGAAGTTATGCCGGACGGTTACGGATTTATCCGTTGTGAAAATTATCTGCCGGGTGACAATGACGTGTATGTGGCACCGTCCCAGATCCGCCGCTTCAATTTAAAAACAGGCGATATTGTGTGCGGAAACAAACGTATCAAATCCCAGGGTGAGAAATTCAGCGCCCTGCTGTATGTTAGCACCGTAAACGGATATCCGCCGTATGAGGCAATGAACCGTAAACCGTTTGAAGATCTGACACCAATCTTCCCGAATGAGCGTCTGCGTCTGGAAACAAAGCCAAATGAGACAGCTATGCGAATTATGGATTTGATTTCCCCAGTTGGTAAAGGACAGCGTGGTATGATCGTTTCTCCGCCAAAAGCAGGAAAGACAACTTTATTGAAAAAAGTAGCAACCGCTGTAAAGACCAATAATCCGGACATGCATATGATCATTCTGCTGATTGATGAGCGCCCGGAGGAGGTAACAGATATCAAAGAGGCTATCGAAGGCGATAACGTAGAAGTTATTTATTCTACTTTCGACGAACTTCCGGAGCACCACAAACGTGTATCCGAAATGGTAATTGAGCGTGCAAAACGTCTGGTAGAGCATGGTCAGGATGTCATGATTCTTCTGGACAGTATCACCCGTCTGGCAAGAGCGTACAACTTAGTCGTTCCGCCAAGTGGACGTACGTTATCCGGTGGTCTGGATCCAGCGGCATTACATATGCCGAAACGATTCTTTGGTGCAGCCAGAAACATGCGTGAGGGCGGCAGCCTGACAATTCTTGCAACCGCTCTGGTTGAGACAGGAAGCAAGATGGATGATGTTGTTTATGAAGAATTCAAAGGAACCGGTAACATGGAGCTTGTTCTGGATCGCCGTCTGTCCGAAAAACGTATCTTCCCGGCCATCGACATTGTGAAGTCTGGAACACGTAGAGAAGATCTTCTTTTAGATAAAGAAGAACAGGAAGCTACTTATATTATGAGAAAAGCATTCAACGGCATGAAGTCCGACGAAGCAGTAGAAAATATACTGAATATGTTTGTTCGTACCAAAAATAATCATGAGTTCGTGGAACTTGTAAAAAAACGGAAATTTTTCTAAAAAACTGCTTGCAATAGAAAAAAGTGCATGCTATAATATGAAAGCTGTGTACCGTGAGCGCGCGGTACAGAAAGATTAACAAGTTTATTGTTTTTCATAGACGTAAGTAGAATTACAAAGAAATTTGGTATGCGAGGTGAAATTAATGAGAGAAGGAATCCATCCGGATTATTATCAGGCAACTGTAACCTGTAACTGCGGAAACACATTCGTAACAGGTTCTACAAAGAGCGATATTCACGTAGAGATTTGTTCTAAATGCCATCCATTCTATACAGGACAGCAGAAAGCAGCTCAGGCACGTGGACGTATTGATAAGTTCAACAAGAAATACGGCTTAAAATAATAGTAAGATATGTGTGAAAATCAGGTTGAGGTTGCAAAATCTCAACCTGTTTTGTTAAGCAGGAAATTTTATGTTTTCTGAGTTTGACGAAACGGAGAGGAATTTCTATGCGATATTCTGGAATTGGCGGTCAGGCCGTCATGGAAGGTGTCATGATGAAAAATAAGGAACGGTATGCAGTGGCAGTCCGTAAACCGGATCAGGAAATTGAAGTCATGACAAAAGAATATAAAGGAATTGTTCCGGGAGAAGTGTGGCAGAAGATTCCGCTGGTGCGCGGCGTGTTGAGTTTTATTGACTCTCTGGTGCTTGGAATGTCCACGCTGATGTATTCCGCTTCTTTTTTTGAGGATGAAGAAGAATCAAAGGAGAAGAAGCAGGATACCGCAGAGAAGAAAAAGGCAAAGGAAAATGCCATGATGGGCGGAACGGTAGCGTTGTCTATTATACTGGCAGTCGCTATTTTCATGATCCTGCCTTATTATCTGTCGGTACTGTGTTCCCGGTTTATTGCGAGCGATATGGTTGTAGCAGTGATCGAAGGAATCCTTCGTCTTGCAATTTTTATCGGATATATATTGCTGATCTCAAAGATGAAAGAGATTCAGCGTGTGTTCATGTATCATGGTGCGGAGCATAAATGCATCAACTGCATCGAACATGGATTGGAACTGAATGTGGAAAATGTGCGGAAGAGCTCCAAGGAGCACAAACGCTGTGGCACAAGTTTTCTGATGTTTGTCGTGATCATCAGCGTAATCTTGTTTCTGTTTATCCGTGTGGATTCTCATGCATTGCGTCTGGTGCTTCGCTTAGCGCTGGTGCCGGTGATCGCGGGCGTTTCCTATGAGCTGCTGCGTGCAGCAGGCCGTAGCGATAATCCGGTGATCAATCTGATCAGTAAACCGGGTTTGTGGATGCAGGGACTGACCACAAAGGAGCCGGATGACGACATGATCGAGGTCGGCATTGCTTCTGTGGAAGCTGTGTTTGACTGGAGAAGCTATATTGCAGAGATCCGTGCGGAAGAAGGTATTTCAGAGGCAGTCAATGCTGATACAAAATCTGAAGATGCTGAGCAGAAAGTGCAGGAGAAAAAGCCATGACATACCGGGAAGCAAGAATGCAGGCAGCAGCGCTGCTGAAAGCTGCAGGTGTGGAAAATGAGGCGGCAGAAAGCTGGTTTCTTATAGAAGCAGTCTGCCAGATCAGCCGCAGTTTTTATCTGCTGCATGAGCGGGATGAGATGAATCCGGAACAGGAAAAGGCTTATCTGGACCTGACGGAAAAACGCTGTCAGCGGATGCCGTTGCAGTATCTGACCGGAGAACAGGAATTTATGGGACTGCCCTTTGCGGTCAATGAACATGTCCTGATTCCGCGTCAGGATACGGAAGTGCTGGTGGAAGAAGCCATTCAGATCTTAAAAAATAAGATGCCGGATGCGGAAGTTTTGGATTTGTGTACTGGTTCTGGATGCATTGGAATCAGTATTCAGTCCTTTTGTCCAGATACAAAAGTGACCGGGGCAGATATTTCGAAAGAAGCATTGCAGGTGGCAAAGCACAATGCATTGCAGAATCAGGTGCCGGTGAGCTTGGTTCACAGTGATTTGTTTTCGGAAATTTCCGGCAGATTTGATATGATTGTATCGAATCCGCCTTACATTCCGAGTAACGTGATCGATACGCTGATGCCGGAAGTGCGTGACCATGAACCGATGGGAGCGTTGGACGGAAAAGCGGACGGGCTTTATTTTTACCGGAGGATTACGGAAGAAAGCGTTGCTCATCTGAATGACGGCGGCTATCTGCTGTATGAGATCGGTCATGATCAGGCAGAAGCAGTCAGCGGATTTATGAAAGAACATGGATTTAATGATATAAAAGTGATTCGCGATCTGGCGGGACTTGACCGGGTTGTGAGAGGAAGGAGATAAACTATGTTTGACAGACTGGAAGATACACTGGTGCGTTTTGAAGAGTTACTCAGTATGCTGAGTGAGCCGGATGTGGCAAATGACCCGAAACGTTTCCAGAAACTGATGAAGGAGCAGGCAGATCTGGCTCCGATCGTAGAAGCATACAAAGAGTATAAAGAAAATAAACAGAACATCGAGGACAGTCTTGCCATGTTGCAGGAGGAGAGCGATGAGGAACTTCGCGAGCTTGCAAAAGAAGAACTGGCAGAATCCAAAGAAAAAGTAGAAGAATTAGAGCAGAAATTAAAAATCCTTCTGCTTCCGAAAGATCCGAACGATGACAAAAACGTTATCGTGGAGATCCGTGCAGGTGCCGGTGGAGACGAGGCAGCACTGTTTGCAGCAGAAATCTACCGTATGTATGTACACTATGCAGAGAGCAAACGATGGAAAGTTGAGACCATGGACGTGGAGGAAATCGGTATCGGCGGTATGAAGTATGTCAGCTTCATGGTAACCGGTCAGGGTGCTTATTCTTTACTGAAATATGAGAGTGGTGTGCACCGTGTACAGCGTGTACCGGAGACAGAGTCCGGCGGACGTATCCATACTTCCACCATCACTGTTGCAATCATGCCAGAGGCAGAGGAAGTAGATGTACAGATTGATATGAACGACTGTAAATTCGATGTATTCCGTGCATCCGGAAACGGTGGACAGTGTGTCAACACAACTGACTCTGCTGTTCGACTGACACATATCCCGACAGGTATCGTAATTTCCTGTCAGGATGAGAAATCTCAGTTGAAAAACAAAGATAAAGCCTTAAAAGTACTTCGTGCAAAACTGTATGATATGGAATGCCAGAAAGCACATGATGCTGAGGCAGAGGCAAGAAGAAGTCAGGTCGGAACCGGAGACCGTTCCGAGAAGATCCGTACTTACAACTTCCCACAGGGACGTGTGACAGATCATCGTATTAAACTGACACTGTATCGTCTGGAGTCCATTATGAATGGTGATATTCAGGAGATCATTGATGCACTGATCGCAGCTGATCAGGCAGCAAAACTTGCGAAGATGAATGAAAATTAATTTGTCACAGGGCAAAAGCGATTATCCAGTTTTAGGGCAAAAGTTTTAGCCTGTGAGAAAAACAGACATCAAGTAAAAAACTAAGAATAACCTTGAGGAATTGTAAAAAAACAGTTCCCCAAGGTTTTTTGTATCTGATTGGGAGTTTTATGTGACTTGCTGATTTTAACACTTTTTATGTAAAATAGTTTTTCTTTGAAAAATAGAGGAGGTGTTATATACTTATTATACTTCACAAATTAAGTGTGGGGTATCTTATTTTTTGCGTTCAAAAATGAAAGTGAGTGCGATAAGAAAATAGTGTATAATAAATACAATATATCAAAAATTTGGAGGAATTACATAATGGGCGAGAATAGTGAATGTAAGAAAGTGCTCCACAGTTGTGTCGACTGTGGTGTAACAAATTGCAATAAAATGGACAAGTATTATCCGGACTTCTGCCTGACAACAGCTATGGATGAGACACTGTTAGGCGAAGTGATCCGCTTATATGATGACGAGGAGAATAAAAAAGTAACACTTGCAGCGGCAGGTGTGGAGAGTGATTATTATTGTCAGATGTGCCGCGTGGAGGAAACCATTGAATTTGCAAAACGGATCGGTGCAAAGAAAATCGGTATTGCTACCTGTGTGGGACTGATCCGTGAGACACGTACACTGACCAAAATTTTACGCAGTCATGGATTTGAGGTGTACGGTGTCGCCTGTAAAGCAGGTACGGTGCGTAAAACAGAAGTTGGGATTCCAAAAACCTGTGAAAACACCGGTGTGAACATGTGCAATCCTATTATACAGGCAAAGATGCTGAATGCAGAGCACACGGATCTGAATATTGTGATGGGACTTTGCGTGGGACATGACAGTATGTTTTACAAATATGCCGAAGGACTAACAACGACACTGGTGGTAAAAGACCGCGTGCTTGGTCATAATCCGGTGGCAGCATTGTATGCAGCGGATGGATATTATCACAACAAATTATGTCCACAGGATTAGCCAAAACTGGGATTAATAAAAACCAGAATTGGCAAAACTAAGATTTGATAAAAAATCATTTGGAAAAGAGGTTGAAACACAGTGATTCGTTTGGCAAAGGAAAAGGATTTGGATAACATACAGGAAATCTATGTGTATGCCCGCAAATTTATGGCAGAACATGGCAATCCAACCCAGTGGGGACAGACACGTCCAACGGAAGAAACGTTACGAAAAGATATTGAAAAAGAACAATTATATGTGATAGAGGAGCGGGATCGGCTTCAGGGAGTATTTGCCCTGATCATAGGAGAGGATCCGACTTATCAGAATATTGAGCAGGGCAGTTGGAAAGATACGACTCTTTATGGAACGATTCATCGGATCGCTTCTGCATCGGAAGCCCATGGTATCATGGAGCAGGTACTTGCATTTGCGTGGGAAAAAATCCAGCATTTACGTATTGATACCCATGAGAATAACAAAGTGATGCAGCATCTGATCCTGAAAAACGGGTTTGAAAAATGTGGCATTATTTATGTAGATGATGGAAGCCCGAGAGTTGCGTTTGAAAAAACATCTAAGGAAGAAGATGAAAAGAAAATCGCACAAAATCCCCATATGGAAGAGAAAGATTTAAAAGAATCCGATATAATAGATGCAACAGAGATAGCACATACAGTGACATCCTCAGAAGTAAATACGAAGCTTCAGATCCGAATTGCAACACCTTTGGATGCAAAAGAAATTTTAGACATATATGCGCCTTATATTTTGCAGACAGCGATTACTTTTGAATACGAAGTACCAACGCTGGAGGCATTTACCCGGAGAATCGAACAGACATTGGTGAAATATCCGTATTTGGTGGCAGAGCAGGACGGAAGAATCGTCGGGTATGCCTATGCAGGTCCGCTGCATGAGCGTGCGGCTTATGACTGGGCAGTGGAGAC
This sequence comes from Roseburia sp. OM02-15, assembly GCF_003481835.1. NCBI lineage: Bacteria > Bacillati > Bacillota > Clostridia > Lachnospirales > Lachnospiraceae > Roseburia > Roseburia sp. OM02-15. The sequence continues at coordinate 192,195 of NZ_QULX01000003.1, read as the reverse complement.
ATCAATCTATGTGAAAATGGACGCAAAAGGACAGGGAATTGGGAAAAAATTATATGTAGCGTTGGAAGAGGCGCTGCTCAGACAACACATAGTCTGTGTAAATGCCTGCATCGCTTATCCAGATCAGGAAAAGGATGTTTATCTGACCAAAGACAGTGTGGACTTCCATGCTCATCAGGGTTACAAAATGGTGGGAAAATTTCATCAGTGCGCCTATAAATTTGATCACTGGTACAATATGGTATGGATGGAGAAAAGCCTGTGTGAGCGTCCGCAGCATCCAGAGCCGATGATCTGGTTTTCCAGACTGAGAAAAAAGAATGCAAAAACGGAACCGGTGGATTAGAGTAGGCACAGGATCGGAGCAATAACAGAATTGGGATAACATTAGAATAAACACGGAATCGGAATGAGAGCAGGATTGGGATAAAACTGGAATAAACACAGGGTCGGAACAATATAGAATTGGAATAAATCTTGCTGTCTGCCGCCTGATATGCTATACTAATCCAGTATGAAAAATAGCTACAATTATTATCACTGTGTATTCACAGAAATCCGCAGAAAAACAGGATGACTGTCAAAATACATGGGAGAAAGCAACTGGAAAAGGAAGTTTGGAATGAAATTAATTTCATGGAATGTCAATGGTTTGCGTGCCTGTGTACAGAAAGGATTTCTGGATTTCTTTCACGAGGCGGACGCAGATATTTTTTGTGTTCAGGAGACAAAACTTCAGGAAGGGCAGATTCAGCTTGACCTGGAAGGATATGAACAATATTGGAACTATGCGGAGAAAAAAGGTTATTCCGGTACCTCAGTATTTACGAAGCAGACACCGTTGTCCGTACGCTATGGAATCGGGATCGAAGAGCATGACCATGAAGGTCGTGTGATCACACTGGAATATGAGGACTTTTTCTTTGTGACAGTATATACGCCGAATTCCCAGAGTGAATTGGCACGTCTGGATTATCGTATGAAGTGGGAAGATGATTTCCTTGCTTATATTAAATCTCTGGAAGAGACAAAACCGGTGATCTATGCCGGAGACTTAAATGTGGCACATCAGGAGATCGATCTGAAAAACCCGAAGACAAACCGCAAAAATGCCGGTTTTACCGATGAGGAGCGTGGCAAATTTTCCAACGTTCTGGCAAGCGGCATGATCGATACCTACCGTTATTTTTATCCGGAGCAGACGGGCATTTATTCCTGGTGGTCTTACCGGTTTAAAGCCCGGGAGAAAAATGCTGGATGGAGAATTGATTATTTTGTTGTGTCAGAGTCATTAAAAGACCGGTTGCAGGATGCGAAGATCCATACGGAAGTGTTTGGATCGGATCACTGTCCGGTGGAATTGGATATTGAAATTTAGGAGTTTGGCATGAAGAAAGAACAAGAAACAGAAAACAATAAGACAGAAGAAAAAAAAGGTGATATGCGAAAAGAAGTGGTTAGCTGGGTTCGGATGTTCGTGATCGTGATCGCGGTGGTTTTCGTGTTGACGCAGTTTGTCATTATCAATGTCAGAGTACCGTCCGGATCCATGGAAAATACGATCATGACCAAGGATCGTCTGATTGGCTTCCGTTTTTCTTACTGGTTTGATGAGCCGCAGCGTGGAGATATTATCCTGTTTTCCTATCCGGTGGATGAGAAGCAGACTTACATTAAGCGTGTGATCGGACTGCCGGGTGAGACCGTTGAGATCCGGGATGGCAAAATTTATATCGATGGATCGTCAGAACCGCTGGAAGAAGATTACTTGAAGGAAACATGGACCTGGGAAAATGACGGTTATACGTTTAAAGTACCAGAGGGATGTTATTTTGTACTGGGTGATAACCGAAACGATTCGGAAGACGGTCGTTTTTGGGCACAGATCGCGTTAAACGAGGGAAAAGCTTCGACACCGGAAGAAGCAGAACCGTACAGTTACGTGAAAAAAGATGAGATCAAGGGCAAAGCGATTTTTAAATATTATTCAAAATTCGCGATATTGACCAATAAATAATAAATAAGCGACAGCATATGCACATGGAGGAAACAAAAATGGCAGAATCAATGAAAGACTTTGAAAAAGAACTGGAAGAATCCTATAAAGTAATGGGAGACGGTGAAAAAGATACCGACACTTTACTGGCATGGGAGAAAATCAAAGAGTTATATGAGAATCAGGAGACACTGGATGTAACCGTATCCGGTATCGTAAATAAAGGTGTCATCGCACTGGTAGAGGGTGTACGTGGATTTATTCCTGCATCCAGACTGAGTTTAAGTCATGTGGACGATTTAAATCCATGGCTTGGCAGAGAGCTGAAAGTCCGCATTATCACAGCAGACGCTGAGAATGACAAACTGGTATTATCTGCAAGAGAGATTTTAAAAGAGCAGCGCGATGCAGAGAAAAAATTAAAAGTAGCTGAGATCAAAGAAGGCGAAGTGCTGACTGGTAAAGTAGAAACTATCAAAGATTACGGCGCATTTGTAGATCTGGGCGATGGTGTATCCGGTCTGGTACATATTTCTCAGATTTCTCTGGATCGTATCAAACATCCGTCTGTTGTTCTGAAAGAAGGACAGGAAGTACAGGTAAAAGTCATTGGAAATAAAGATGGCAAGATCAGTCTCAGCATGAAAGCACTGCTTCAGGAAAAAGAGCAGGAAGAAGAAGTGCATGTGGAGATTCCGGAAGCAGAAGAGATCGGAACATCCATGGGTGATCTGTTGAAAAAATTCAAATTTTAGTTAACTTAAATTTAAGAAAGCCCATTGTTTCAGTTGTGTAAAATAAGAAGCAATGGGGACTTCTTTATATCAGAAGGGGAATATAGTCCTCTTTTCAAAAAAATAAAAATCGGAGGAGTATCATGGCAGCAAATAAGATTGTACATGAGCCGGGAAAATATTTTGACTGTACCTCCATGCATGGAAAATGGTGTACCATTACAATGGTGGGACAGGATGTCGGTTATGCCCGGGTAGGAATTATTTCTTCCGGACGCGATTATATATTGTTTCAGTTCCGGGATAAAACGGGACTGGTGGCAAAAGCGTATGTTAAACATATCGTGGAAGTCAAAATGAATGAACGTAAATTGAAAAAAGAGCAGGAGCTGGTAGTGCGCGAGTGGGATGACAGTGTGAATCCGTTTACCTATTTTCTGGATAAACGCTGTGATATCCATGTGCATCAGACACGGTTGTTTGAAGCCAGTCCGGGATTTTTTCATGCAAAAATTATGTTTGTGGGTGAAAATATCATTCGTATACACGAAAACAGCAAAGACTATAATCTGAACCAGTTTATGATCTGTGGAATGATGGAGAGTTGAGAGGGTAAAGCAATGGAGAACGAGAAAAATATGGCGATGCCGGAATTTACAAACGAAGAGGTTGAAAAGGCAATCAAACAATTCCTGGATGAAAAATCAAATGAAAATATGGCAAATCTGATGCAGGCGATGAGAGATACAAGATTTCTGGTACCGGCAGATTTTCCACCAGATATTAAAAAGCAGGTGATCGAAAAAGCAAAACGTGGGGAGAAGATTGATGTGAAAACAGCACCACGTATGCTTCCGATTATTGTTCAGAACCCACAGGGGGAACATTTTGCACCGGCATACACATCTTCCAAACAGATGGCAGAAAAAGGAAAATATCCGGCAATTCTGAATGTGACGATAGACGAATTGTTACGTATCGGTTCTAATCCGTCACTGAAGTTGAAAGGAATCATTGTCAATCCAGATACCGATAAAATGATCCTGCATCCGAAATTTATCGATGCGATGAAACAGCTGAAAGCAGCGCAGAAACAGGGAACTGCACCACAGGGCAAACCTGAGGTGAAAGAACTTAAGATGAGTCGTGCGCAGTTTGAATTGTTTGCCCGCAGAACCTGTGAATGGGGAATTATTCCGCGAGTTGTATACAATGAAAATGCAGAGTTTATGAAAAAACTGGAAGAGAAGCAGGGCAAATTTATGGCAACGCTGTACCGTCAGCCATACGGTGATAAACTTCCGTGTCCGTATTCTGAAAAAGATTTTGAGATTATGATTCTTGATATTGACGAGGAGACCTGTGTGGCAAGCATTGAGCTCCCAAAACAGAATATGGCACCACAGATGGCACATTCTATGTACATTGTATGGAATCCGCAGAACAACGAAATGCGTTATTTCACAATTGAGCAGGGAATGCCGAACGAAGACAACGTACTTTGCAGTGTAGATGCTGCCGGAAAACGTGAGGAGCTTCAGACTGCTCCGCCAACCGGAAGTGAGATTTCTGCCGTACTGGAACTGGTGCGTGAGGATCGCGAAGATGCACAGGCAGAATAGTATTCAAGAATGCTCCGGCATTCTTGTTGCGAGGTGCGCGTCATGCAATTGCATGACATACTTCAACTGCGCACCTCTGTAATCCTGCCGGAGGCTATATCAGAATAACGGTATTGATTATTTTGAAATAATTGCTATAATAAATAATTGTGTTTAGAAAACAGAATAGACAGTTCGTTTGTACCATCCTGTCGTAAAATAAAACCAGGGCTAGATCAGACAATCTGTGTTTATTCGAGCCGTGGTGAGAGAAAGCCACGGCTCTTTTTTGGTGATAGCACACTTCCAGGAAAAAAGAAGTTGCGCTGAATTTTGGGTGAAGAAAAATTGTGAAGCGTAAAAGTGAGCTCTGGAATAGAGAATAAAAGGTATGGAATCAGGTGAAAGGTGCAGACGGGAAAGGAACAGGGGATTTATGTATAAAATTCGAATAGAAGAAAGTTTTGATTCGGCACATTTTCTTGCCGGATACGAAGGAAAATGCAGCAATTTGCATGGACACCGCTGGCGGATCGTGATGGAAGCCAAAGCAGAAACGCTGCATGAAGACGGACAGTTACGTGGCATGGTTACGGATTTTGGAGACATCCGCAGAGATTTAAAAGAACTGGCAGATAGCTATGACCATGCATTCATTTATGAGAGTGGTACGTTAAAACCGTTGACCGTTCAGGCATTACAGGAAGAACACTTCCGTCTGATCGAAGTACCGTTTCGTCCGACGGCAGAGAATTTTTCCAAATTCTTTTATGAAAAGATGACAGAAAAAGGATATGACGTGCAGGAAATTGCGGTGTATGAGACACCGAACAACTGTGCGATCTATTCAGAAAATTAAGATGGAGAACAGAATTATATGGCAAATTATAAAGTGGTAGAAATATTCAGCAGCATCAACGGAGAGGGCACCCGGGCAGGACAGCTTGCAGTGTTCATTCGTATGCAGGGGTGTAATCTGAATTGTGCCTATTGTGATACGAAATGGGCGAACGAGGCAGATGCGCGGTTTCGTTGGACATCCACAGAGGAAATTGTGGAACTGCTCCGCACGATGGAGATCAAAAATGTAACCATTACAGGCGGAGAGCCGCTGCTTCAGGAAAATATTTTAGAACTGTTAGAGACACTGGCGCAGGAAAAAACATTGCGTGTGGAGATTGAGACAAACGGAAGCGTGGATCTGACACCGTTTACAGAAATTCCGAACGGACCGTCCTTTACTATGGACTATAAACTGCCGGGAAGCGGAATGGAAGCGCAGATGCGTACCGAAAATTTTGTCCTGCTTGGCGCGGGTGATACGGTAAAATTTGTGGTGAAAGATTATACAGATCTGTGCCGGGCGCGGGATGTGATCCGGGAATATGATCTGACAGAAAAATGTCATGTATACTTAAGCCCGGTATATGGACAGATTGAATTGGAAGATATCGTAAACTTTATGAAAGATAACCGCATGAACGATGTTAACATGCAGCTTCAGATGCACAAGATCATCTGGGACAGCGAAATGCGTGGCGTGTAGGATATCAGGAATCGACGTGATGACAGAAAGGAGTCGTAAGTTATGGCAATAGACAAAGACGCAGTGCGTGAGCATGTCCGTGGACTGCTGATCGCTCTGGGAGATGATCCGGATCGTGAGGGACTCAAAGATACCCCGGATCGTGTGGCACGGATGTACGAAGAAGTGTTCGAGGGAATGAATTATACCAATCACGAAATTGCACAGATGTTTGACAAGACCTTTGAAGAAGATCTGACATTTTCGTCTGAAAACAGTGATTTTGTCATTGTAAAAGACATTGATATTTTCAGCTACTGTGAGCATCATATGGCATTAATGTATGATATGAAAGTGACTGTGGCATATGTGCCAAATGGAAAAGTCATCGGACTGAGCAAAATTGCCCGGATCGCAGATATGGTTTCCAAACGTCTGCAGCTCCAGGAGCGCATTGGAACGGATATTGCGGAGATCATGCAGGAAATTACCGGATCAGAAGATGTGGCAGTTCTGATTGAAGGTTGCCATAGCTGCATGACTGCCCGGGGAATCAAGAAAACCGATGCAAAGACCTATACGACTACTTTGCGTGGACGGTTCCAGACCGATATGCTGCTGCAGATGCGCCTGAACCGGTAAAATGTGTAAAATACGAACCATTGAAATACAAAATGTAGGATGAAGTGTAAACATAGAAAATAGATAGAGAATCTGGAGGAAAAAACATGAGTGAAAAAGCATTAGTATTATTCAGCGGCGGCGTGGATTCCACCACCTGTCTGGGACTTGCGATTGACCGTTATGGAAAAGAAAATGTCATTGCACTGTCTGTTTCATACGGACAGAAGCATGAAAAAGAGATTGAAGCATCCAGAAAAATTGCAGAATATTATGGTGTAGAACATTTGTATTTGGATCTGGGCGAGATTTTTCAGTATAGTAACTGTTCTCTGCTCAGTCATTCTACTGATGAGATTCCGGAGGAGGCATATGCCGAGCAGCTCAGCAAGACAGATGGAAAACCGGTGTCTACTTATGTGCCGTTCCGAAACGGACTGTTTTTATCCTCTGCAGCAAGCATTGCCCTGTCCAAAGAGTGTAGCGTGATCTACTATGGCGCACACAGTGATGATGCAGCAGGCAGCGCCTATCCGGATTGCTCCGATGCTTTCAATAATGCTATGAAGGATGCTATTTATCTGGGAAGCGGAAAACAGGTGACTATTGAAGCACCGTTTGTCAACTGGACAAAGGCAGATGTTGTCAAAAAAGGGTTACAGTTGAAAGTGCCGTATGAACTGACCTGGAGCTGCTATGAAGGTGGCGAGAAGCCATGTGGAAAATGCGGTACCTGTATCGACCGTGCAGCAGCTTTTGAGAAAAATGGCGTGAAAGATCCGGCACTGGACTAAAGTGCTGGAATAAGAGAAATATGCTGTCTGAATTTCTGAAAAGAAGGCAGATTCAAGTCGAATTTGAAATGAGCAGATGTATGACAGTATGTAAACGTAGAATGCGAGAAATGAGGAAAAAATAAATGTCAGGAAGAAGTAAAGAAGAAACCGCAGGCGTATCCTTGCTTGGAAATCAGAATGTCCGTTATCCGGACAATTATGCGCCGGAAGTATTGGAAACTTTTGTGAATAAACATCCGGGAAATGATTATTTTGTAAAATTTAACTGTCCGGAATTTACCAGTCTGTGTCCGATCACAGGACAACCGGATTTTGCGACCATTACGATTTCCTATGTTCCGGGGGAACGGATGGTTGAGAGCAAATCCCTGAAGCTGTATCTGTTCAGCTTCCGCAATCATGGAGATTTCCATGAGGATTGCGTCAATGTCATTATGAAAGACCTTATCAAACTGATGAATCCGAAATACATTGAAGTGTGGGGAAAATTTACTCCGAGAGGCGGTATTTCCATTGATCCGTACTGTAATTATGGTAAACCGGGTACAAAGTGGGAAGACGTTGCATGGAACCGGATGGCAAATCATGACTTATATCCGGAGAAAGTAGATAATCGTTAATAGAACGTAGAAGTGTGAAAATGACCTGTAGGATGTAGGGATGTGCGGAAGAATAGATCATGTGTTGTGTGATGCACATTTCACAGTAAGAATGTGAATGACATTCCTGGATGGGAGGAAGAAAAACATGGACGAAATGAAACGAATTGACCGTGTGCTGAAATATAAAGGTGCCATTGTGGACGTGTATGATGATGTTATGCAGTCCCCAAGCGGAAATATTGCACACTGGGATTATGTTGCGCACCGGAAAGGCGCAGCAGCAGTGCTTCCGGTAACGGAAGACGGCAAAATCCTGATGGTGCGCCAGTATCGCAATGCACTGGATCGTGAGACGCTGGAAATTCCAGCCGGCTCCAGAGACAGTGTGGAGGAGCCGACTTCTGTTTGTGCTGCCAGAGAACTGGAGGAAGAGACCGGTTATAAAGCGGCTCATTTGGAACTTTTGATCACGGTTTCCACCACCGTGGCATTTTGCAATGAAACCATCGACGTGTATCTGGCGACAGATCTGACGAAAACACAGCAGCATCTGGATGAGGACGAATTTGTGGAAGTGGAGAGTTATACCATTGAGGAATTGAAAGATATGGTTCTGACACAGAAAATTCAGGATTCCAAGACTGTTGCTGCAATTATGGCATATTACGGTAAATACTGCATATAGATGAAAAAAAGGATTAGCAGGGTTACCGAAATAGATGATCACAGGAACTTTACGACAACCGGGAAAAGTAACAATGCTGCAAAAATGCATGCTGCTTTTTCTTGGTTGTTTCTTTTTGGGTGTATTTCTGGCAAATTTTTCACTTCATGATGAAGCATTGTGGATCGGATTTCTGCATGAAAATCAGGTGCGGCAGTTTGCGGGTGCAGAGGATGTGGAACATGCAGAAGCATTATTAAAAACCATTCTTTTGCAGCGTGGACTTCCATGGATGATATTATTGATTGCATTGTGCTTTCGTTTTGGATGCGCCGTTTGTGCTATCTGGTTTGGATGGCTTGGACTTTCCGGTGGTTTTGTGTTTGCGGCGCTGCTTGGGCGGTATGGATTTTCCGGGATCGGGCAGATGGGAATCCTTGGATTTCCACAAGTCGCTGCTTATGCGGCAGCGTACATTTTTTTATTAGTTCTGATGGAAGCTGGAAAACGTGTCAGACAGGAGCGAAGAAATGCACACCTGTTGAAAAATAAACCAGATCTAAAAGCACAGGCATTATTGATCGTACTATTTTTATTGGATACGGGAATTTATGGAGCCGGAATCTGGTTGGAGTATTGGGTAAATCCGTGGATTTTATTACATACAGCTGTCGTTGGATGACAGAAAAGTAGGAACGATTCCTGATTTTGCGTTGAGATATGTTGTGTGATAGAATTGTATCTTGTGATAGAAGTGTAGCTGATGAAAAGGAAAGATTAGTACTTTGACTATAAGCCCCAAAATGATCAAATACGATAGGATGCTTGAACAAAAAAAGATACCCTGATCTTAAAAATAAGAAAAGGATATCTTTTTTATTTTGATGTTTATTATTTTTGATTTTTCTATTACTGATTTAATGATACAGGTAAAACTATTTTACAGAATCAGCAATAGCATAAAGTAACTGTTCGGATTCTTCCCATCCAAGACACGGATCGGTAATGGATTTTCCGTAAATATGTTCACCGATCTTCTGGTTACCCGGGCAGATATAACTTTCGATCATAACACCTTTTACCAGTTTGTGGATGATGTCAGATTCTTTGCGGTTGTGCATTACTTCTTTGACGATACGAACCTGCTCTGCATATTTTTTGTTTGAGTTAGAATGGTTGGCATCTACGATACAAGCCGGATTGACCAGATCCATTTTTTCGTACATCTCATTCAGACGGATCAGATCTTCGTAATGATAATTCGGGATGGCAACGCCGCGTTTGTTTACTGCACCACGCAAAATAACGTGGGAGAGTGGGTTGCCGGTCGTGTCAACTTCCCATCCGCGATGTACAAAATGATGCGGATGCTGTGCAGCGTATACAGAATTCAGCATAACAGAGAAGTCACCACTGGTCGGATTCTTCATACCGCTGGCTACATCAAAACCACTGACGGTCAGACGATGCTGCTGATCTTCAACAGAACGGGCGCCGATGGCTACATAGGAGAGTAAATCATTGATGTAATCCCAGTTTTCCGGGTAAAGCATCTCATCTGCTGCAGACAGACCAGTTTCTTCGATGGCGCGCAGATGCAGTTTACGAACAGCGATCAGTCCTGCAACCATATCCGGTTTTGCTTCCGGGTCCGGCTGTGTGGCAATTCCTTTGTATCCTTCGCCGGTAGTACGCGGTTTGTTTGTGTAGATACGCGGAATGATGATCAGTTTGTCTTTGGTCTGCTCATTGACTTTTGCAAGTCTGTGAATATAATCCATGACAGGTTCTTCCTTGTCGGCAGAACACGGTCCGATGATCACAAGGAATTTATCGGATTCTCCGCGCAGAACACGGGCAATCTCTGCATCACGTTTCTGTTTGATCTTCTGGCAGGCTTCGCTTAACGGGTAAGTCTGTTTGATTTCTTCCGGTGTCGGTAATTGTTTTAAATATGAAAAACTCATTGTGTTACTCCATTCTGTCCCGATATTGCTTTTGGATTCTTACATTAATAAATATAAGAGCGGGACATTTTGTATTTTAAGTATTTTGTTCAGAGGTGTAGCGTGCAGTGGTACTTATGGCTGAAAATATTTCTGCCGAACAACTTCAATCGGCATTTTTTCGCCTGTCCAGCGTTCGAAAGAAGCAGCGCCCTGGAAGAGCAGCATGTACATTCCGTTAAATACGTGACAACCGGCAGCTTCTGCCATCTGATATAATTTTGTCTTACGCGGGTTGTAGATGATGTCACATACGATCAGTCCCGGGAACAGCATAGATGCATCCGGGATCGGGCATCCGTCTTCGTGAGGTGCCATGCCGATGTTGGTTGCGTTTGTCAGGATTGCGCTCTCAGAGATACTTTTTCTCATCTGATCGGTGTCTGCAAAATCATAGACATTGATATTGCAGGAAGTATGCTCGCGGACACGGTCTGCAAATCCCAGTGCACGTTCATATTCTTCCGTAAATTCTTTTAGCTGGAACATATCGATGTCGGAGACACCGTCTAAAGCTGCCTGTGTGCAGATCGCAGTGGCAGCGCCGCCAGCGCCAAGGACGGTCATTTTCTTTCCGATAATATTGTGTCCGGCATCTGCAACAGATTCCATAAAGCCGATACCGTCGGTTGTGTGACCGATCAGTTTGCCATCTTTTGCAATAACAGTATTGCATGCCTGTGCGATGGTGGCAGCCGGAGTCAGCTCATCCATGTATTCAAGAATCTGTACTTTGTATGGCATGGTTACATTAAAACCTTTTGCACCGATTGCCTGAAGTCCGTGTACGGCAGTACCAAGATCTGTGTTCGCCAGATCAAAAGCCAGATATACATAGTCAAGGTTTAACTGGCGAAATGCTTCATTATGCATTTGAGGAGATACGCTATGCGCAACAGGAGTGCCAATGAGTCCTGTTAATTTGGTTTTTCCAGTGATTTCCATTCTTCTTCCCTACCTTATTAATAATCAGATTATTGTGTTCTGCCCCATGTGAATGCCATGGGGAAATACAAAATAGTTCGTCTGCAAATATATATGGTACTATGATAGGTGTTTTTTCAAAAAAAGTCAATGTCTGTCGGCTTTTAAGGTTCCTCAATCTGCAAAAATATGGTACAATAAAAACCGTTAAGCGCATTGCGGAATGGAGGTAAGTATGCAGAACGCATTTGAAATAAAAGGAATCCGAATCGGAGATGGCAAGCCGGTGATCTGTGTGCCGGTAGTTGCACCGGAAAGAGAAACAATTATTGAAACGATCAAATCACTGACAGAACAAAAAGTGCAGATGATCGAATGGAGAGTGGACTGTTTTCGTGAGGCAGATGATGTGGCGGCAGTCAGAGCAGTACTGGACACTGTAAAACCGTTCCTCACAGAGACGATTTTCCTGTTTACGTTCCGGACAAAGCAGCAGGGTGGAAGCCGGAGAATGGAAGAATGGAAGATCCTGAAACTGAATGAGACAGCTGCAAAAAGCGGTTGTGCGGATATGATTGATCTGGAATTTTTTGAAGCAACAAAACCGGAAAAAGAGATCCGCCGGTTTCAGCGGATGGGCGTTCGGGTGATTGCTTCCCACCATGATTTTGATGCAACACCGGATGATTGTATTTTGCGAATGCTGATGGAGCAGATGCAGCAGGGCGGCGCAGACGTGGCAAAACTGGCAGTGATGCCGCAGAGTGCGGATGATGTGGTTCGTCTGTTAAAACTGACAAACGATATGAAGCAGAAATATCCGACTTTGCCGGTAGTAACCATGTCCATGGGTGCACTTGGTGTTGTCAGCCGTATGGCAGGAGAAATTTTTGGTTCCTGTATTACGTTCGGTGCCGTGGGAGAGACTTCCGCACCGGGACAGATCGCAGCTGACAAATTAGAGGATATTCTGAGCGTGATCCATCAGGGATTATGTTAAATAGTAAAAGGAGAAGTAAAAAAGTATGACACAGCACATTTATCTGATCGGTTTTATGGGAACTGGAAAAACAACGATATCACATAAATTACAGGAGCTGACCGGCGCCAACGAAGTAGATATGGATGCATGGATCGTAGAGAAAAATGAGATGTCCATCAACGATATGTTTGAAAAATATGGTGAGACCTATTTTCGTGACCGGGAGACCGATGCAGTTCGGGAGATTTCACAGACGGAACCGGCAATCGTGTCCTGTGGCGGAGGCGCAGTACTCCGTGACCAGAATACACAGATGATGAAGGAGACCGGAAAGATCGTGCTTTTGACAGCGACACCGGAGACGGTATATGAGCGTGTCAAAGACAGTACAGACCGTCCTTTGTTAAATGGAAATATGAATGTGGAACATATTGCGAAGCTGATGGAAAAACGCCGGGAACTGTATGTGAATGCATGTGACATTAAAGTGGCAACAGACAGAAAGACACCGCAGGAAATCGCGGAAGAAATCTTGAAAATTAGTCAAAACTAATTATTTTTAAGATGCGGATTTTAAAGATTTAACCATATTGAATTTATGGAAAAGATACTTGATTAAATGAAGAGTGTGAAAAATCAACGTATATTTTATCAATGAACAGAAAAATAGGAGAATTTTTTCTCGAGGAGCGATTGTTAGCGACGGAGACAAAATTCTCCTATTTTTCGTCCGTTATAATTATTATGCTTTTTAACTTTCACGAAAAAGGCTTTGCTTTTTTTACAATCCTGTGGTATTATAATCTTTGTTGATTTAACAATATATTTTTATGCAGCCGTAGTCTAACGGATAGAACACAGGACTCCGACTCCTGCAATGTGGGTTCGATTCCCGCCGGCTGCACTCTGATTCCCGGTTTGAGACCGGGATTTTTTTTCAGATAGTACGATAAAAGTGCTGTCGGCATGGAATATAAAATGATGTGCAGCAATAAAAAGCAGGTATAGAAAAAGTTGAATATGATATTCATAGAGAACTGGCATATGATAAAAAACTTGAAAATTTGCCAAAATATGCTATGCTAATTCTGAGTATGAAAAATTAACAAATATATTAATTACGATAGATAAATTAGGTGAGAATTGAATGAGGAAGACAGGCAAAAAAGGATTTACGCTGACGGAATTAATTGTTGTACTTGTAATTATGGGCATTATTGCCGCGATCGCAGTTCCGTTGTTTACGAATTACTGGAGAAATGCAGAGTTTCGAAAGAATGAGGAAAATGCCAGGACGGTGTATCTGGCAGCTGAATCGAAACTCACATATTACCGTTCTTCCGGTCAATGGGACAGCTTTCAAAAACAGATCAAAAAACAGGCAGAAAAGGATCAGGAGAAAAGTGATGAAAACAGAACCGTAGAAGAAGCGGTATTTCCTCCTGATCAGGAAAATGCCGTACAGTTAAATGGACGTATTTATACATTACGACTGTATAAAAATGCATCAGATGCGGATCAGAAAAATAATCTGCTTTTGCAGTTGATTGATGACTATATTTACGACAAAGATATGCTGAATGCATCGATAGCGGTGGAGATCGATATTGAATCCGGCGAAGTGTATTCTGCATTTTATGGTTCCAGATGCAAAGGACTGACGTATGAATCTGAGGATAAAGATGATTATCTGACCATGCAGAAGCGTGATTATGACAGCAGAAAGAAACGCTTGCTTGGTTATTATTCTACGGAAGATACGGTAAATGTGGTATCCTTGAAGCCAACGAAGCTTCGTATCACAACTATCAGTCTGCAGAACAGTGAGAAATTGACACTGAACTGGTCTTCGAATGCAGGAGAAAGTCTGGATGTCAGCTATAAGATCGCAATGTACAAAAAAGACGGCACACCGTTATTTTCCATGGTGCTGTCTCCTTTTGATGTCCGTACGGAAGGATGGTCTGGCAAGGATGAGAGCAGTACCTATGCATTTGCCAGTGTAACACTTCTGGATGGATCAGGTAAAGATCAGGGAAAATGGAGTTTTCCACTGACTTATAGTGATAATAAATATTCTCTGGTGCTGGATGCGATGATGTCTGCCAAAACACAGGCATTGCTGACTTCCCGTACCGGAACAGACAGTGAAAATGCGTTATTAAGAACGTTAAGCACAAGCATCTGCCGTCTGGCAGGAATGACGGAGGATCAGGCGCTTGCTACACCGCAGGATATCTATGCGACAGTAGAGGCAATGTCCTATGCCGGAACGGACAGTCATGTGGTCGTTTCAAAAGAATACAGTGCCAGTGATGCGGCAACTTCTAATACGGCAAACAGTATGTATGCGGATAAAACGGATGGAAATGATGTTCGGATCGCAGTATTCCGCCACCTGTCGAATATGAGATATTATGACGATACGAAGGAAGCTGCTTTTACGCTGACGGACAAAAATATGGACTGGGCATCAGTAGGAACCGGTGTGTATGATCTGACCGAAGAACAGAGTGGATCGAATACATTGCAGAAGCTTGCATGGAAAGAAAACAGCACCAGCAAGACGGTCGATTTTCCAACCATTGCAAATCTGCCGAAAAAGCAGACATTGACAGGGAAAGGAAAACGTACGCTGGTGTCTCATTTGAAATTAGGAGAAGCTTCCATTGTTGATGATGAGACAATTAACAATCTGACACAGGCAGCGTCAGAATCCAGAACAAGAGCGAGTGTACAATTAAATCCAACGGAATATCTGGGCTTGTTTGGCGAAATAGAGGGAACCATTGATAATGTGACACTTCAGGATGCACATTTGTCCTTTGGTGTTTCTTCCAAGGATGGAGATTCCAACACAGCAGACAGCAGGGGCACGTATGCTTCCCTGAAAGGAATCGGTATTTTAGCAGGCCGCAATGCGGGAAGCATTAAGGATACATCTCTTACTTCGACAGAAGATTCATCTTCTGATCAGGCAGAAAAAAATGTAGAGGTTTCACTGTCTTCTACAGCAGTTTCTGCCAACAGAACGCAACAGGCAGCAGCAGTAGGCGGTGTTGTTGGTATTTTGGCAGATACGGATGAATCCGGCAATCTGACCACACTGACTTCTGGGAAACTGGAGAACGTTACCATGGAAGGCGCTGTAAAAGTGCAGCTTCCGAATGTATCTGTGACAGCAGATATTTCTTCTGAAAATGATACATTGAAAAATTATGCGCTTGGAATCGGCGGAATCGTAGGATATGCGAACATTGAGAGCGCAGGCGGAGAAAAGAGCGTTATTATTTCCTGTGAAAACCATGCGGGTGTGTCTGGCAATTATATGACAGGTGGAATCGCCGGTAAGATTGATGGCACGGCAACGAAGTTTGACCAGACAACCTGGAAAAATGACGCTGCGATCAAAGACAGCTCCAATACCGGACTGATCCTCTGTACGGAAGATACGCCAGCGACTGTCGTTGGAAATTATTTTGGCGGAATTGCCGGTTATGCTTATCAGACATTGATCTACAACTCTACCAGTGCGTCCGGTCGAACTTCCGGGTTTACATATAATAAGGATAAGAAGGACTTACTGAAAGGACAGTACGTTGGTGGAATTGTCGGATATGGCAATCACAGCCTGATGGCAAACTGTGGAACCGAAAGCAACGGTTATATCCTTGGCTCCAAATACGTCGGAGGAATTGCCGGTGGACTGGGCGGAAATATAAATGAGGCAATTCAGGCACACCAGCAGGAGAGTGTATCGGTTACGACGAACCGAAGCTATGTCGTTGGAAACGAATGTGTCGGCGGAATTGTCGGACATAATACAGCTGGTGTTATGTTATCTAACTGTATCAATAACGGTGTGGTAGCAGGAACCCAAAAAGATAACGGAGATGGCGGTCGTTATGTCGGAGGTATCGTGGGATACAATGCAAATGGTGCGACCATCCATAACTGTGCAAGTTATCTGTCCGATTATGGCAGCTCTATTTTCAATATGATCGTCAATGACTGGGATGCCAAAAGTGATTATGTCGGAGGAATTGCCGGATATAATAATGGATTTATTGAATTTACAAAAGACAGTGAGGCAATCACGGTCAAATCTGTATCCAGTATTGTAGTCGGAAATAATTATGTCGGAGGAATTGCCGGATTCAATGATGTACAGGCAACATTAGATGTAAATTATACCCTGATCGGTGGACAGATTTATGCTTATGAGACCTGTGCCGGTGGCGCATTTGGATTTAACGCATCGGAAAATGCAGCAAGGCAGTCTCTGACTGTAAAACCACGAAGTGTACAGGGAAAATATTTTGTCGGCGGTGTCATGGGTGCAAATGTCCTGGCTATTGACAAAAATACAACAATTTCCGGTTTGCGTGCAGAAAATACTTTGGGAACCATTACCGGAGAAGCATTCACTGGCGGCGTGATCGGCTATCAGAGAACCTATGATGCTGATCAGTTAAACTATAAATTAGATACAAATGAAGATGGAATCCGTGCGGCAGTAGAGGCGGCGCAGAATAGTACCAGCAGTTCTGACAGACTGTTGCCGGGAATGAACGAAAATAATATACCAACAGCTGTTATGACATCCAAGAATTCCTATACACTGACGATCAGTACAGAAGGCAATACGGATGATTCCCTGACGGTCAATACAAACAATATTCAAATCCAGACGGTAATGTATTCCGGTGGCGTACTTGGCTATTGTGACAAAGGCTCAAAGATTGAGATTAAGAACTGTAAAAATACCGGAAGCATTACATTTGCTTCTGATTTGCTGGAAAAAGATAGTACTGGAGGAATTAAACTGGGCAAGTATGCTGCCAGTGGAGAAATTCCGGAACTTCTTACCAAGGATGCTTCCGAATTGGAAATGCATTTTATTGGTGGAATCACCGGTGTGAATTTACAGAATGAGACCATTACGCATTGTGCCAATACCGGATCTCTGTCCGGATTTACCGGAATTGGTGGTGTGGTTGGCTTGAATGCAGGAACCGTCAAAAACTGTGAGCTCAGTGAACATTTTGGAAATGTGGCATTGGAATATGTCGGTGGAATTGTCGGCATCAACAGCAATGGTGGAACGATTTCCAAGTGTACTACGGATGCGGGCAAGACCATTTCCGGAAATAATCATCTGGGTGGCATCACAGGATGGAATCTGAAAGGCGGTACTTTGACTGGAAATGAGAATTATGCAACTGTCAATGCATCCGGAAAAGATAACTCCGATTATGCAGCCGTTGGTGGAATTGCCGGTCAGAACAGTGGCACGATTGTTTTACAGAAGGACAGCTCTACAAAAAGCCGTTCGGTATCAGGCGCGAAAGGTGCCGGCGTTGGTGGACTGGTTGGTATCAATGAATCTGACGGTCAGATTCAGGTAACCGGAACAGGTGGCACCAGTGGAGAAATTATTGTTGTTTCTAATAAAGTAACGGTACAGGGATATGAGCAGGTCGGCGGAATCGTCGGCATCAATCATGGCAAATTTAGTCATTCCGGAAGTCCAGCCTATATTACAGCACAGGCAAAGAAAGTGCAGGCGTCCCACGGAACCGCTGGTGGAGTGGTCGGTGTGACAGATGGTGATATTCATTATGCCGTGAACCGATGCGAGAGTGTCAGTGCCGATGCAGGCAATGCAGGCGGTATCGTGGCGGAAAATACAAATAAAACTGCAATCATCAAAAACTGCAATAACTATGGAAATGTCAGAAGCAGTGACGGGTATGCCGGTGGTATCGTGGCAACAAATGCCGGTATGATCCAGTATTGTCGTGTACAGAGTCCTGGTTCTTCAAACAGTGTAGAAATCTATAGCCTTGGTGTGAATGCCAGTGGTGCGATTGCTGCAACAAACAGTGGTACGATCACAGATTGTCTTCCGGGAGCAACGGTAATATTGCGCGGTAATGCAACTGTTTATGGAGGAATTGTCGGGGAAAATACCGGTAAAGTAACATCTGCAGCTTTAAATGCAGCAGGAACCAGTGCTTATAATCTGAGTTATATGCCACAGATCAAATCAGATAAGAACGGTCTGACCGTTGGTGGTGCAGTTGGCTCCAATACAGGTGTCGTATCCGGCATTGTGGCAAGCAATCTGTGCTTTGAAAATTTCAGTGGTTACAAGTATCTGGGAGGAATTGTTGGTACGAATGGTGTGACAGTAAACCAGAATCCGCAAAATGCCGGTGCACAGATCAGTGTAACAAACTGTAAATTTACCGGAATCATGACAGAAAAGGTAAATGCCGGTGCAGCCGGAAACTGCTACGGTGGTATTGCAGGTATTAACTATGATGAGTTGAAGAACAATACCGTTGATCAGATTACGATGAATATTCAGGGTGTATACACGGCAACCAGTACAAGTACCACAGCGCAGAAAGAGGCAATGGCAAGTCATGCCGGAGGAATCGTTGGAAAAAATGAAATCAATGCACTGATTGATGGTTGTACGTTAACCGATAACAGTCGAAGTGTTCTTCAGGCAAAATTTGGCATGTTAGGTGGAGTAACCGGATTTAATAAAGGTACGATCCAGATGTCCGGAAGTAGTATTACTGCAAGCATTATGACAACGGATAGTATAAAAGATTCCGTTACACTAACGGACGCAGCAGTGGATAAAAACAAGGGCAATCTGTCGGCAGACAGTAATCCGGTCAACTGGTCATATAACAATGGATTTTTGCTGGAAAATGCAACTTATCAAAATACAAATACAAAGATTTCTGCCAACCGTCTGAATCTGAAAATGACAGACAACGGTAATGTGGGAGGCATTACTGCATTTAACAGCACCGAAGGTTTGGTAAATCGCTGTGTATCAGGAAACTGGTTCCTGCTGAACCGATCCGAGGCAATTGGTGTTGGTACCGGTGGAATCATTGGCATGAATGAATCAGAAAATGATCTGACCTGTCTGGTCAATGGAGCTTTTGTGGGACGTCAGGTATCTGCAAAAAACATTAATGGTAAAGATTATGAACAGGGACAGACAGACCGTTTTGCGGGTGGTATCATCGGTAATCAGAATACTTCTACCGGAAATGAGTGGACAATCGAAAACTGTATCAATTTCGGTACGGTATATTGCTATCGTACTCACTATTCCGGAGGAATTATTGGTCAGTGGACAGCATCTGGCGGTACGATCAAAGATTGCCGGAACTTTGGAAGTCTTCAGACGACCTATCAGTGTGACTGGAAAGGTGCCTCCGGCGGTATTGTAGCACAGTTGTATCATGCTTATGAGGACAATGAATACAATATCATCAGTTGTGAAAACCATGGAAATATTTACATGCGTGATGGCGCAAGTCTGTCTGGTGATTCGCATGGCGCGAACGATAGTGCGGGAATTCTTGGTAATGTGACTACTTATAAGGTTGATAATGCTGACCGGGCACAGAACTTCACCATTCGAATTCTGGATTGTGTCAACGGACCGGGTGTGAAACTGTATTCAGCTTCTATGGGAGCCGGTATTTTCGGTTACCTGTCCTGCGATAATGCAAGTGTAGGTGCAATACAAAAATCTACCTGCAAGGTAAAAATTGATGTTGAACGGTGTCGAAATTTTGCAAACGTACTGCGCGGCAGATCTTTCTGCGGTGGTATCTTTGGTGCCCGGTATTCTGTAACCGGTTGGAGTAATACGATTGTAAAAGATTGCTATTCTGCGGATCTGGCGACAGGTAGTGCTGAAAAAGACAAGCATTATACTCCGGAGGGGAGTCCGATTTATTCCACCGGAAATAACCATGAAGGCAGCGTAGCGAATATTGCGAATGCGGAGGATCGAAAAAATAATTTCTTTATCAATGGTAGAGAGGCTAGAAAGTATGGTTCAGACTATGGCTATTACTTTAATAAATTTGTTCTTGGAAGACTGAATGCTGATGGAAGTGTACAATCGTACGGAACTGGAGAAACAAATGTAGGGGTTACCAGAAGAACAAATGCGACATGGAATAACTATATCAGTAATATTCATGCGGTTGCAGTAGAAAAGACTGCCAGTGGATATCGGTATGCCTATGCAGAAATTTACAGCGGATGTAATACGATCGGGAGCGATTGCTTTGTAGACGCAAATGGCTATATTGTAAAAGTAAAAGCGGATAAAACAACAAGAATCGGTCAGATCCTGTTCTATACATGGGACGAGGATCACAAAGATCATGATAATTTGTATTATAAATGTACAGAAAAAGGACTGTTGGATCCTGATGGAAAAAATAATGCTATTTATTACAATTCCCGTGAGAGCTATCGACGTCTGGAAGGAATTATAACAGTAAATGATAAAAACCAGCTTCAGGCGCCAGTATATGCAAAAGCCAAAGTGGCAGATGGAATGATTGACATTGCTGTTACGCCCGGAACACTTCCAACGGATAATTCTCAGTTATGTGATCCGTTTGCCTATGTGGTAAAAATTGTTGGAAGTGATGGAACCACAGTAGAAAAAACAATCTATTCTGAAACCGGAAGCTTTGAAATCCCGAAAGGTATATCTGGAAACATAAAAGTTTCGGTTCGTGCAAAAAGTATGTTCTCGGATGTATTAGATTCTACGGAATATAATGCAGATGTCGTACAGAGTGGTGCTGTTCTTCCAAGTCCGGATGTCCGTGCAGAGTTAACCGTACAGAACAAGATCAGCGGATGGAGAACAGATTATCGCTATTCCTTTAGCCTGAATAATCTGGAGGCTTACAGCGAATACGATGACTGGAAAGTGACAATCTATATCAATGCATATGGCAAAGATATAAATGTGGTTCTGGATGCCGATCATCCGACAGCAGTGATGACAGATCTGGATCTTGGTGATCGGGGTCAACAGAAACGGAATGACAGGAATAATACCTATCAGATCATTTCGCAGGCGACTGCAACGACAGGTAAATATGAGAGTTCGCCGGTGATTTCTACGGCGGCATATATGCCATATTATCAGGCATTTATCAGTTTGAATCCGGCAAATTCCCCTGGAACAGATACTGTGACAAACCGTGCAACTACAAGCTATACCATTTCCGGTGACACGCTGGATACCTTAAATGTAAATGTGTCGATTGATAACAGCAATGCCAGTGAAATCCTGGAAGTTGCACCGATTTATCGGGCAGAATTAATTGGTAACTGGGGAAGTAAAAAGGATGTTGTATTTGCCAAAACAGATATTATGACCGTATCCAAGGGTGTTGCAACGGCGCAGTTTAGCAATTTACCGGAATATCTGAAAGATGCGACAAATCTCCATGTCAGATTGTGGTATGCACAGACAGGTCTGGGACCGGTATATCTGTATCATGAGGCAGATAATGCTTCGGATGCGAACGTCAGCGAACTTTTGAATGTGGACGAAAACGGAAATGAGACATGGGGATATTGTTACAGCTGGCCGATTCGAAATGAGTGGAAAGATTTTAATGCATACAGGGATGAATCCAGTCAGTTATTTAGCTGGTTACCTGCTCCAAAAATGGATCAGACAGACGGAAGTACATTAACGCCGACTTACGACAGCGACAACCGGATGCAGTATACGTTCTCCTGGGACAAGAATGTTTCTACTACGGATGATCCAAAATATGAAGTTTCCATGACCGGTATTGATGCAAATGGCAGAGAAGTCACCATTGATACCAGCAGCAGTTATACGGGTGGTCGAAGCATGACCATCGATGGAGAAGACTGGAACTATACCCAGGTACGCCTGAAAGTAACACGTATCGGCGACGCTTCCCAGAAGAAGATCGGTCTTTCCACAACCGCAACCTATTATGTTGCACAGAGACTGGAAAAACCGGGACAGCCTTCCGTGACAAATATCGACGACAATGAATTGAATTACAATGTTGTCTGGTCCGGTATTTCTGATGAAAGCTATTGCCAGGGCTATCAGATCTATGTTCGGGAGTACAGTGCAACAGGTAGTCTTGGAACAGCAGAAAAAGCAGGGACTTTAGAAAAAGCAACCGGCGCGGCAACTTATTCACAGATTGTAAATCTGGAAAAATATGCCGGAAAGCGAATTGTTGTTTATCTGGTGGCAGAATCCAGCAACAGTGCGGTATTTATAGACAGTGCTGTCGGAGTAACCAGCGAGATTCAGGTTCCGGCGCGTATCGCGTCACCGAAGGTAACATGGAATGTGAACTGGACGTATGATACAAATCAGCCGATGGAAAGTGCAGACTTCCTGTCAGGAGGACTTCGTGTCGGACTTAGAGCAGATAGTTCAAGTATTCCACCTGGAGGCAGTGCATACTTACTACGTGCTTATGTATATAACAGTCTGAGTGATGCAAATCAGGCAACAGCATCCGATCCGGGTAATTATACGACGGTATATCCGACCGGAAATGTACCGGTACAGATGGATGTGTCAAATGCACAGAATTATTATCATTTATTTGACAATCTGTCCATTAAATATGCCGGAAAATGGGTGGTATTTTATGCGCGTATTTCTTCCGGTGCCGGAAGCGTAAGTTCGCTTTGGACGAGATCAACGGTGGCATATCAGCTCCCATATGTAAAACTGGCACAGCCTGGTGTGACATCCGATACAAAATCTTACAGTCTGGAAGCGACGGTACAGACGACACCGAACGTACCGGGAAGTGTACAGATCTGGAATGCAAGACACACTGTTCTGGAATGGAACAGCGTGGACTGTGCAGATATGTACAGCATTAATCTGACCGGTCAGGTGACAGATCTGACAGCGGCAAATGGAATGAAAGCGTTACAGCCACAGATTCGTGTGCTGGAGACAACGGATGCTTCCGGAACAAAAAAGGCAAGCGTACAGCAATATGTATGGAAAATTATAAAAGAGGCAACTGGAACACAGCCGGCACAATGGGGATATGCATGGGAGTCCATTGCAGAAAACCCGACAAGCTATCCGGCAAACACACCGGAGACCGATAAAGTACATACCTGGGACATCAGTACTTACAGTGTGCCGATTTCATCCAGCTACACAGCGGAAAGTGGTAATCCAAATTACTACACCTTGACGCTGACGGCACAGGTGGAAGCACAGCTTCAGGCAGATGGCAGCATGCATTACACGTTGAAACTGCCGGATGTGGAACAGATGACAGCGGCAGATGGCAGCACAGTAACACATACCGATTTCACAATTACAAATATGGCAGTGTTTATTGCAAATGTTCAGAAAAACCTGGAGGCTACACCAAGCAGTGCTTATGCGGCATCTGATCCTTGCGAGATCAAATGGAATAACTAATGATGTAAAAGTTACAATGGAGGAAGTTTTATGATAAAGAAAGGTTGGCAGCAGTTGCGGCAGCAGAAGAAAAATGGAATATCAATGGCTGTGGTACTCTGTGTGTCAGCTTTCTTTGTTGCTTTCGCGGCGGCAATCCTCTATACCGCGGGAATGTTGACGGCGCAGTCTAATCTGCGTCTGAAACAGGAGCGGTGCAGCCAGCTTGCAAAATCAGCGGCAGATGTATTGGATCAGGAACTTCAAAAATATACCAATAAGGATACGACAGAGGCAGGAAGCGACAGTTTTTATACCTTTGTCAACAAATTTTTGGATGATTCTCAGTATCTGGATTACAGTGAAGATTATCCGGATGCAACAAAATACAATTTTCTGGTTTCAGACACGGATCTGTCGGATCTGTCAAAGGCGGATTCCCTTCCGGAAGGATATGGAAATATCAGAATTGCATTGACAAAAGAAAAAAATGCATCAGAGGATTCGGACAGTCTGAAAACCGGAGAGATCCATACAGCTGCAAACAATGCTGCCAATTATAAGACGGAAATTGACCGTATACGAAATATTACCGTTCGTGACTACAATTTTTCTGTGGCAGTAACTGCTTCCTATGAAGATGCAACGTATACCTATACAACTGAATACAGCCGTGAGGAAAAATATGACGTTAAGTTTACGCATAATGGAAAAGTAATCGTGTGGGATGATACAAATTCCTGCTGGAGAGTAGGTAATACCAGCGGTGAGGTTTATACACCGGATACATCACAGAACATCCAGTATGAATTTTTAAATACAACTACATCCTGTGTGTTCAAGGAAAATGTGTATACTGAGACAGCGGGAGGAGGAACAGCAGGTGATGATTAAAAAACTGAGAGAAAAATCAGGCGAGACACTGGTGGAAGTGTTAGCAAGCATGTTCATTTTCCTGATTCTGTTTGGAATTCTTCAGGGAGCTGTTTCTTACAGTCATGCATCTATGCAGAAGAATAAACAGATCCGAGAGGAAAATACACAGATCATTCAGGGGCTTGCTTCTGCACAGAAAGTAGATGGAGAAAGTAAAACGTTATCCTTTATTGCAACAACCTCAGAGATGGATAAGAAAGGTTCCGTTGTATTTCGAGTGCCGTTCACTCTGGCCACCAAAACGGTAACGTATCAGGATACAAATGGGCAAAGCAAAAATATTGTGTTTTCCCTGTATGATGTTTCTGCGGATGCGTCAGTGACACCGTCTGAAGGAGGAGATACTCCATGAAAAAAATAAGACGGCTATTAAATAAGAAGGATGGCACGACACTGGTGGAAACCATTGTAACCATGCTGCTGATCAGCATTATGTTTGCCATGGCAGCTACGGCATTAAGTTCCGCTGCAAAAATGTTTGTCCGGGAACAGAGATTACAGTACGCACAGTCGATTTTGGATACAACTATGACAGAATTGCGCGGAATTGTCGAAAATGCAGACGGATACATTAAAATTTATGACGTTGAACGCAAAAAAAATCAAAAAATTACAGATAAGACTGGAAATAATTCGGGAAATATATTAGAATTTATTAATGGAGACGGTTATGCTGTACTGATTTCCGCGGATGGTTGCGAAAAAACGCAGCTTTTTATCGGTCGACAGGAGTCCGGTGAAGCAGATGCGGTGGACGAAGGACAGCTATTGACCAGATACTATTTTTACAATAATGGAACGTATCAATACACCTGGAACGATGAACCGGCAGCCAGAGCTGTAGCAACGGTATTTGGCAAAGGGTTTTACATGGGCAATTATCTGGAAGTTCAATGGGCATTTCCGGATAGTGTCAATGCAGGTGATACGACAGATCAGATTACCGTTACGGCATCATTGTATCGTGACAAAGATCGAACGGATCTGGTTGCAACAGATTCCGAGGTGATACAGCTTCGACATAGTCTGATGCGAAAGGATACGGTGACAGCTACAGTTGGGTCAGATGCAGGAGAGTAGCTCCTGCAGAAAAAGGCAAGAATGTTATCATCATTCTTGCTGCGAGATGCACATCATGTAGTGTGCCTTCTGTGTATCTCTGTTATCTATTATTTCAGGTATGAACGCTGCACCGAAGCGTTGATATAATACAAACCAATAACAAATATTTTTACTAAGGAGAGTATGAGAAATGTTCGCAAAATTATTCGAATTAAGAAACAAAAAACTCAAAGACAACAAGAAGAAAGGATTTACTCTGGTAGAGCTGATCGTAGTTCTTGTAATCCTTGCTATTTTAGCAGCACTTTTAATCCCGGCACTGACAGGATATATTAAGAAAGCAAAAGAAAAATCTATCGTAGCTGAGACACGTCAGGTTGTTATGGCTGCACAGACAATTGCTGATGAGCAGTATGGTACAATTTCATTAAAAGGAGCTGGTTCTGTAACAATTACATTAGGTGATAAAACAGGCACAACAGATGATAAGGAAACAAGTTCAACAATTACAATTACAGCAAAAGATATTGCAGAGCTTGCAGAAGTATCAGCAGAAAATATTAAAACTGTTACAGGTAAAGATGGAAAAATCACTAAAGTTGTTTACGAGAATGATGGTAAACAGTGTACATATCAGTTAGAGGGCAATGATACTGATGGATATGACCTCACAAGCAAAGGTACATATACTGTAAAATAATAAGTAACATGAGGTAACCCAATGTCAGTCACAGCATCCGCGAAAACAAAAACTAAATATCGTTGGATCAGGTTGACAATTTACCTGCTGATCATAATCCTGCTTGCTATTGTTTTAGTAGTTCCTGGGGTGCTCCGGTTAATCTACCGGGCAGACTCCCAGGTAGCTCTGGGGAATGCCAAATCGGTGCGGATGGCAACCCAGGTAATTGCAACACAACAGTATGGCGGGGATAATGCTTTCTGCGATGCTACCCGGGAGGGAGGCATCGCAGATGGCTTATATGAGGAAATTTTACAGTTAAGTGAAGCACCCGGAGATTTCTGGATTCTTCAGATGGAAGACGACGGTTATACCGTACGCCAATTTGTTTACCGGGAAAATGAATATACCGTATGGTATGATGCGGATGCCGATGCGAAGTACCTTGTATATCATGAAGATAATATCATTCACACCGGAGACTGAGATGTTAGTAGCAATAGAGATAATCATTAAAGTAATACAGTTCTTTTTCGGAGCGTGTATTTTCAGTTTTTTAAATGTAGTCATAGACCGATTACCGCGACAGGAAAGTGTCGTGAAGGGAAGAAGTCATTGTACAAGATGCGGCAGAGAATTGACTGCATTGGAATTGGTTCCATGCATCAGTTATATCTGTCTTGGAGGAAAATGTAAAACTTGCGGTGTAAAGATACCGCCGAGAGATTTTATAGTAGAAATAATTGGAGGAGCAGCATTTATTGGCTGTGGAACTTATTTTGGCTGCGGCAATTCGGGGATTATTTCTCTGAGAGGCGCAGTAATTTTTGCGTATTTAGGAATATTACTTGTAGTAGCCCTGATCGATCAGGATACACAGATGATATATGATAGATTTCATGTAATGATTCTGGCGCTGGCGATAGCCGCAATCTGGTTATTCCCGGAGCATGGGATCAGAAGTCGTCTGCTTGGGGCAGTTGTGATCGCAGTACCGATGCTGGTGATCAGTCTGCTGATTCCGGGAGCTTTTGGCGGCGGAGATATCAAGCTGATGGCAGTATCAGGCTTGTTTTTGGGAGCAGCGCCTACTGTATGCGCCATGTTTATCGGTCTGGTGACCGGAGGCGGTTACGGAGCATATATGCTGATAAGTAAGAAATTAGACCGGAAAGATCATTTTGCGTTTGGTCCGTTTCTGGCATTTGGACTGGCAGTTGCCGTGTTTGCAGGAGACCGGATCGCGGAATGGTATCTGGGAATGTTATAGAGAACAGACAGTAGGAATATAGACAGAAAGGAAATCAGAGGATGGCACGTTTTCGATATGTTGCGAAGGACATGAAGGGAAAGAGACATAAAGGCACGTTGGAAGCTACAGCTGAAAATGTGTTGCAGCAGCAATTGCGGGAAGAAGGACTTTTTCTGATCAGTGCAAAAAATCTGACGGATACACATGGGTATCAGAAGCTGAAAGCAAAGCAGCTTGCTGTGTTTTGCCGGGAATTATCAACGTTGTTGGCATCCGGTGTCAGTCTGGTACGTGCGTTGGATATTATTTCGAATCAGGAGGGAATTCCGGATTCGGAACGTGAAGTATATCAGGATGTTTTACAGGATCTGAAAAAAGGTATTCCGTTGTCTGAGGCGATGGAGTCAAAAAAATGTTTTCCGGAGCTGATGATTGGAATGCTTCGTTCCGGCGAGGGAAGCGGTAATATCGATCAGGTGACCGGACGTCTGGCAACACAGTATGAGAAGGATTATAAGCTGACACAGCAGGTGAAGTCAGCGATGACTTACCCGATGATCCTGCTGATATTGTGTGTGGCGATCGTGATTTTGATCGTAACCTTTATTTTACCGCAGTTTCAGTCACTGTTTGACCAGATGGATTCTCTTCCGGTGCCGACGACCATTCTGATCGCGTGTTCGAATTTTATAACGCAGCGTTGGTACGTTGCACTGATGGTCGTATTTGCGATCGTTGTGGTAGTAAAACTGATCGCGGGTATTCCGGGTGTGCGAAGAACGCTGGATCGTGGCAAAGTGCGGATGCCGGTATTTGGGAATTTATTTAAAGTAATCTATACAGCGCGGTTTGCGCGTACGTTAAGCAGTCTGTACAGTAGTGGTATGCCGATTGCGACTGCTATTGCAACAGCGGGAAATACCATTGGAAACCGCTACATTGAGGAACAGTTTGAAGAAGTGGTAACTCAGGTACGAAGCGGTGTGCCGTTATCTCAGGCACTGCACGGTGTGGACGGATTTCAGAAAAAACTGGCAAGTACGGTTCAGATCGGTGAGGAAAGTGGTCGTCTGGATCTGATGCTGGATTCTATCGCATCTTCTCTGGAGGATGAGGCAGAACAGGCAACCAAGCGGATCGTAACGCTGCTGGAGCCGATTCTGATCGTTTTTATGGCAGTGATTGTTGGATTTATTATGATTGCAGTTATGTTACCGATTTATCAATCCTATGCATCGATTGAGAATTCTTAAAGGAGTAAACGTAAATGAGTGATACAGTAATAGTAGTACAGGATGAGTGCATTCTGGTCGCTGTCGGCAAAGCGGGCAGACCACCGAAAGTACAGAAAGTAGAGCGGATCCCGTTAAATGGTTTTGGCGATCCAATCGAACTTTGGAAAGAAGCACTGACTGAATATACGAAAACGCATGATCTGGGACCGGTGAAGCTGGTACTTCCTTCTGCTTATGCATCTGGTCGTGTGACGCAGATCCCATATGCAACAGGAAAAGAACTGGTTCAGATGGCAGAGAAAGTAATGGAGGAAGCCGGTAGTAATGCGTTGGCAGATTATGGTGTGATCTCTGCGAACCGAAAACAGGGAATTACACTTTGCTGTGGAAGTGCGGAAGAAGCGGATATTTCCAAGATTATGGGATTTTGCCAGGAAATCGGTCTGGATGTGAAGGAGATCAGTGTCTATGTGGAGAGTTATCTGCGTGTCATCGCACACCAGAAAGCACTGAGCCAGAAAACGGCAATCTATCTGATCTTTGAGGAAAACAGTGTTACAAGTCTGTTATATCGAAACGGTGTGTATCTGTATTCCACGAAAAGCCGTATTTTCAGCGAGCATGGTACACTGGATTTTGGAACAGAGATCGTGCGGCACATTTCCGGTATTTTACAGTTCTATACGACAACGAATTCAGAAACACCGATCACGGATGTTTATTATGCGGCATGTGATCCGGATGATTTCGAGGTCAGTATGGAAGGAATTCATGCAATGCAGCTTGAAGCACAGCCGTTAAAGATCGACCTGTCTTTCCATGCGGCAGAGAGAGCGGAGGATTGGCTTGCCTGCATTGGTGCACTGACGAAGGAAAAATTAAAGGAGATCAATCTGTACCGCAGTTGGAGTGAAAATAATGAGACCGGTATGGTAAAATCCAAAAGTATGGTAAAACAGATTCTGTATCCGGCAGCGGTGCTTGGAATCTGTGCAGTGATCTATGCCGGTGTGATGGTCTGGAATATGGCGGAATCCCACAAAGTATCTGAGATTGAGGACTGGATCAATGATCCGCAGGTGCAGGAAGATTATAGTCAGGCGCAGGCGAAGCAGAAGCAGAGCAGTCAGCTGAGTTTTGATCTGAATCAGGTAAATCAGATGAAAGAAAATCTGGCAACTTATCCGGATCTGACGGAAGATATGATCGCAAAGATTGAGGATGTCGGTGGAAACGATATGTCTGTCCGCATTGAATCTCTGGATATGGGAACCGGAACACTGACGTTTCATGCAGTAAGTTATAAAGTTATTGATATTCCAACTTATATTCAGAAACTGGATGATACCGGATTGTTTGAATCCGTAAATTACAGCGGATATAATTTTGAAGATAATGAGTATTCCCTGATGCTGACCTGTGTGTTGAAGGCAGCAGAGACCGGAGGTGATCAGTAATGAAATTGGAGATGGATTTAAAACCGAAGGATATTGTACTCTTAAAGGTACTGGGATGTGTACTGATCGCGTTTGTGATGATCCGTTTTCTGATCTTCCCGGGAATTGAAAAACATATGGATCTGGTAGATCAGCGGGATGAAGTCGTGGCAGAACAGGAAGATATGCAGGCACTGATCGACCGAAAGGATACATTTGATGCCATTATTGCAAATCAGCAGTCTTCGTTAAAAAGTGCGCAGGAGGGCTATTATGACCTGTTGGAAAACCGGGAGGTGGATGAACTGATCACCGGAATCGTGTTAAATCACAACCTGTTTCCGGTTTATCTGAATATTACAGATACGACAGCGGGTGTTCCGGAAGCTTATTTGTATGCCCCACAGGCAGCGACGGGCAGTACTTCAACGACAGACAGTGTTGCAGATACTTCGACGGATGCAACACAAGATTCCGCTGCTGCTGACAGTACAGACAGCAGTGATTCAGAGGATTCCGCGGCAGAAAGCCGCATAGCTGTTCCCATACCATATGTAAACACGACTTCTGTGGATGTGACAATCCGTGGAAGTGAGTCTGAGATTAAGGGCTTTCTGGATGATATTGCAAGAAATTATCCTGGTATTCAGGTACGTACATTTAATATGCAGGAAAATGATTATGTGAATACAACAATGCAGACTGTTTCCGAGATGAGTTGTAGCTGCACGCTGGCAGTATATGTCTGCGGAGAGCAACAGACTGCACAGACTGAAGGAGCGAGTAATTAAGTGAAAACAACAAATCTGAGAATTGGAGATATTCTGGTTGAAAAGGGATATGTTACCCCGGATCAGATGAATCAGGCACTTGCCTGGCAGAAAGAGCACAGGGATAAACGTGTCGGACAGATCCTGATGGAGTTGGGATTTGTGTCAGAGTCACAGGTGCTGGATGCTCTTGCCAGCAGACTGCATCTGAATATTGTAGATGTGGCTCAGCTTTCTGTAGATTTGCAGGCGGTAGGCAAGGTCAGCAGAGAAGTCTGTGAAAAGAATCTGATCCTTCCGGTGAGTCTTCAGGGACACAATATGGAGATCGTGACTAATGATCCGCTGAACTATTTTGCCCTGGAGGAAGTAAGACAGCAGACCGGTTGCCAGCTTGAGATCTCCCTGAGCGAAGAAAAACCACTGCGAAAAGCTATTTCTTATTATTTTGCGGAGGTCAGTGCGCGGAAGGCAGCAACACAGGCGAATGTGGATTTTGCAGTAGCAGCGCAGGATGAAATCGAAATCGAAGATCTGGAATCCGGGGATGATGAAGCACCGATCATCAGATTGTTGAACAGTCTGATTGAACGAGCCATCAAAACGGAAGCCAGTGATATTCATATCGAACCATTTGAGACGGAAACAAAAGTACGAATGCGTATTGATGGTGTGATCATGGAGTATGTTACGATCCAGAGAAACATTCATGCACCGCTGATTGCACGTATCAAGATTTTGTCTAATCTGGATATTGCGGAAAAACGTATTCCACAGGACGGACATTTTCGTGTTACGTTAGAGGGCGGAAGTGTCAATATCCGTGTATCTATTTTGCCAACAGTATTTGGTGAAAAGGCGGTTCTGCGTATTATGGCAGCAACCACGCATATGGATCATGCGGATCATTTTGGTATGGATGACTACAGTTATAACCAGTTTGCACCGATGCTGAACCATCCGAATGGAATTATTTATATTACCGGACCGACCGGAAGTGGAAAATCGACCACGCTGTATATGGTGTTGGATTATCTCTCCGGCAGAAATGTCAATATTTCTACCATTGAAGATCCGGTGGAGAAGAATCTTCCGGGAATCAATCAGACGCAGGTAAATCCGGTTGCGGGTCTGACTTTTGATGTGGGACTGCGTGCCCTGATGCGTCAGGATCCGGATATTATCATGGTTGGAGAGACCCGTGACGGCGAGACTGCCGGTACTTCGGTACGTGCGGCGATTACCGGTCATGTGGTTTTGAGTACATTACATACAAATGATGCGGTTTCCAGTATTGTCCGTCTGGAAGATATGGGCGTTGAGACGTATCTGGTTGCCAATTCTCTGGTGGGACTGGTGGCACAGCGTCTGATGCGTAAAGTGTGTCCGAATTGCAGTACAGAAATGCCAACGACGGAGCAGGAGCGTAATTTTCTGGGAGAAGATATCAAGACAATACGTCGTGGCGCAGGCTGTTCACGTTGTAATCATACCGGTTACAGTGGACGAATCGCGGTGCATGAAATCGTGGCAATCGATAATCAGATCCGCAGAATGATCATCAATCACAGTCCGGTGGAAGAAATCTCAGCGTATGCCAGAGAGCATCAGCATATGCGTACCTTAAAAGAAAGCGGTTTGATTCTTGTAAAAGAGGGAAAGACAACACCGGAAGAATTGTTAAAGATCAGTTATGAATAAGTTTTGGAAAAACTAAATCTGACAAACAAATTTTGAAAAGAAACAGGAAGAAAAGAGAAATATTTTGGCAAGGAAATGTCAAGGTGTTTCAGGCAGAAAGAGAGGTCTGACAAAGTGGCAGAAGAAGCGTTAAGACAGGCGGCGGATGCGATCATCCGGGAAGCCCGTGAGCGAAAAGCATCAGATATTCATATTTCAGAAGGGATGCCGATTTGGTATCGTGTCAACGGACGTCTGCTTCCGGCACAGACACAGATGTCGGCGAAGGAGATTCGCGGTATGCTGTATGCGATCATGCCGAAGCGTCATGCCGAAAAATTTGAAAAAGGATTTGATGCAGATTTTTCCTTTCAGACTTCCGATGGACATCGCCAGAGGGTAAATGTGTTCCGCCAGCAAAAAAAGATGGCAGGCACGATCCGTCTGCTGAATGCATCCATTCCGACACTGGAAGAACTGAAGATGCCGACGGTGCTCTATGAGATGGCAAAAGCACCCCGTGGTCTGATCCTTGTTACCGGGCCGACGGGAAGTGGAAAATCAACCACACTGGCGGTGATGATCGAATATATGAACCAGAACAGTGACCGCCACATCATTACGATTGAAGATCCGATCGAGTATGTGTATGAAACCAAAAAGTCGTTGATCCACCAGCGGGAAGTTGGCGAAGATGTGGGAGATTTTGCATCGGCTCTGCGAAGTGCCCTGCGTGAAGATCCGGATGTGATCTTAGTGGGTGAGATGCGTGACTATGAAACGATTCAGGCAGCTTTACTTGCGGCGGAAACAGGACATCTGGTACTGTCTACTCTGCATACAACAGGCGCGGCACAGACGGTAGAGCGAGTGATCGATGCCTGCCCGACGGGAGGTCAAAATCAGGTCAGAGTCCAGCTTGCAGGTACGTTAAAAGGCATTGTCAGTCAGTGCCTGATCCCGTGTGGCGGCGGTGTGACCCGTGTGGCAGGTACGGAACTTCTGGTAGCAACGGATGCGATCCTGAACCTGATCCGGGAAGGAAAGACACATCAGATTTCCAATATGATGCAGTCGGGAACAGCACTTGGCATGCATACTCTGAATATGGATCTGGTACGGTTGATGCAGCAGGGATATATTACCAGAGAAGATGCAGCAATTTATACGAATAATAAAGCAGAGCTGGAAGCGACTTTGCGATAAAACAAAATACGTCTGGGTTTGAAAAGAGTTATGAAAATCTTATGAATTCTAAGCATTTCATAAACTTTTTGGGAAATACCTAGACGTATTTTCTTTGCTGTGGTATGATGTTAGGCGAAATATCGGAGGTAGAAAATGTCAGATTTTGATAAGAAGAAACCAAATATAAAAAACGATACAGATACAGATGAAATTTATGAGATCCCGGACATCGTGACCGGAGGAAGCGAACATAAAGAAGCAAAAGAACCGAAAATAAAAAAAGAAAAAAGAGTGAAACCAATGAAGCAGACCAATTCGGAAAATAATAAAGAAAAACATAACAAAGAGAATAAAAAACATACATTTGAAATGAAAAATAAAAAGCATAGTAAGAAAGCCGCACAGGATGATATTATGGAAGATCTTGAGTTTATCTCTGAGGAATCCGTAAAGGATAAGTCCCGTATGGCAGAGGGAAAACCAATCTCCCATGAATTTGTTTCCAAAAAGAAAACCCTGCGACGCAGCGTGGACGAGATGGAGGCAAAAAAGGAAAAATCCGTGGCATTCATGCGTAGAAATATAGCATTTGTCGGCATTGCCTGTCTTGTGGTCGTTGTGGCGATCTGTGCGATCGTGATCGGCGTAAAGAGCATGAAAGCAAAGAAAGCGGCGGCAGAGAAAAATCAGACGCTGTCCACACAGGAATATGAAAAAGACGGACATGCAGAGATCAATGAGCTATTTGCAAATTACTATAAAGCATATGCAGCTGGTGATACCGAAGAAATGGTTGGCTATGCAAATCCGATTACGGACATGGAAAAAAGTTACATTTCCATGTATAGCCAGTATATTGAGAAGTTTGACAATATTATTTGTTATACAAAAACCGGAGCAGATGAGAATTCCTACATTGTTTCCGTTGCTTATGATCTGAAATACAAAAATGTAGAGACAGCGGCACCGGGACTGGATTTCTTCTATGTCCGTACCAATGACAAAGGACAGGTATACATTGATAATACTTACAGTTCTTTCAATTTGAGCTATCAGGAAAATCCGCTGGATGATACGATCCGTCAGCTGATCAACGACTATGAGGCGGGTGAGGACGTAACTGCATTACAGGCAAACGTTCAGACACGTTATGAGGAAGCAATTGCACAGGATGCGGATTTGAAAAATATGATCGAAACAACGATTGTCAATGCAATCAACGAATGGAAAACTGCACAGGATCAGCAGGCACAGCAGAAAACACAGGAAGCTGCAAATCAGGTAGCCGCAGATCAACAGCAGCAAGACCAGCAGCAGGCAGCAGATCAACAGCAACAGCAGGATCAGCAGCAGACACCGACGGAGACAGAGCAGAAAGCATGGGTTTATGCAACCGAAACAATGAACATCCGTCAGGAGCCGAATGAGCAGTCTGCGGTACTGGCATCTGCATTGCAGGGGTCTGAGCTGAGACAGCTTGCCGTTACTTCGGATGGATGGAGCAAGGTTAAGACCGGTGATATCGTTGGATATGTGAAAACAGAATATGTAACGACACAGCATCCGTAAAAGGAAGACGCAAGCGGCGTATAAAGATAAGAAAAAGGGGACAGCCAGTCTGTTCCCTTTTGATGTCTGTCTGGGGTGTGCGGCTTCGATAAAAATAAAATAGACAGAACATTTGTTCTGGTGTATAATGAGATACATATTTTAAACGGGAGTGGCAATACTAACCAAAAACGGAGGTATTGTCATGACACAAAAAGACGAAGACGATCTGTTACATGAGATATGCAGAAATGCCAGCATGGGTGTGGAAGCGATTCACGAAGTACTAAAGGATATTTATGATGAGGAGTTTGCATATGAATTAAATGTGCAGGCAGATAAAATGCAGCAGTTTGGCAGAAAGGCAGGAATGCGGCTGCGGGAGAACGGAGAAGAACCGGCAGAACCGAAACCAATCTCTACGGCGATGCTGAAAACGGCGATCCGTATGAAAACAATGGTGCAGAATAAGACTGGAGATATGGCAGATCTGATGTATAAGGGAAATGACCGTGGAGTCAGGGAATTAAAACATGCGATCCACAAATATAAAGATGCCGGAATTTATGCCACAGAGCTGGCAAAGGAAATGATAGATTTTGAGGAGGAGAATCTTCAAAAGATGCGTTCTTATCTGGATGAGGAATGAATGGAAAACAATCGAAGAAGCATAGGAAAATTACAATGTTTGAAAGATTACGATGAAAGCTGTCACAAATATGATAATCGTTAAACCGTGGTAGTTAAGTCGAATGGCAAAATTACGATAAGGAAAATGGAGCGGGATATGGAAGAAAAACAGGCGGGAATCCGCATTAATAAATATCTCAGCGAAGCCGGGGTTTGCTCCCGGCGCGCTGCGGATCGTGAAATTGAAAAGGGAAACGTATGGATTGATGGTCGAAAGGCAGTGACCGGTGACCGGATCCTGCCGGGAATGAAAGTGACGTTTTGCGGAAAAGAAGTTTCTCCTGAGGATGAGGAGATTCTGATCGCGTTTCACAAGCCGGTGGGAATCGTGTGTACGGCAGAGAAACGGGAAAAAAATAATATCATTGATTACATCGGTTATCCGAAGCGGATTTATCCGGTGGGACGACTGGATAAGGATTCTGAGGGTCTGATCCTGCTGACCAATCAGGGCGAACTGGTGAATAAGATGATGCGGGCAGGCAATTATCACGAAAAAGAGTATGTGGTGACGGTCAACAAAGATATTACCGGTGATTTCTTAAATCAGATGCGAAATGGTCTGTATCTGGAGGAACTGGATGTACATACGAGACCGTGCAAAGTGAAAAAAGTCAGTGCGCGAACCTTTCAGATCATTCTGACACAGGGATACAACCGCCAGATCCGAAGAATGTGTGAAGCCTGTGGCTACCGTGTGCGAAAGCTGGTGCGTACAAGGATTATGAATATTTTGCTTGGAGATCTGGAAGTCGGAACGTATCGGGATCTGACCAGAGAGGAATTGCAGGAGTTGAAGAAACTGACGGCACATTCTTACAGTGCACCAAAATCTGGTAAAAAAGGGACAGCCAGAAAGTAAGTTAAGACTACTGAAAAATCGAGCAGATCAAATCAAATAGAATGCATGTGGAACTTGGCATGTGACAAAATGACCTATTCTTTACAGAATATAGATTGACGTAAGTATAAAGACGGAGAAATGAAAATGGAACAGGAAAATTATAAAGTAAGGGCAGAAGAACTGCGAAAACAAATAGAATATCACAGCAATCGTTACTATAATATGGATGATCCGGAGATCACCGATTATGAGTATGATATGATGATGCAGGAGTTAAAAAAGCTGGAGAAAGAGCATCCGGAGCTTGTGACACCGGATTCTCCGACACAGAAAGTCGGCGGAACTGCAAAACGTACCGCGGGCGTGTTAGTGCGTCATAACGTGCCGATGCTGAGCCTGCAGGATGTATTTTCTAAGGAAGAAGTCTATGAGTTTGTGCATGAGATGCAGGAACAGTTAGAAAATCCGGAGTTTGTCGTAGAATACAAGATTGACGGACTTTCCATGGCGCTTCGTTATGAAGAAGGCGAATTGAAGCTGGCAGTCACCCGTGGAGACGGTATCATTCAGGGTGAGGATGTGACGGCAAATGCCAGAGTGATTTCCGATGTGAAGAAAAAAATGAAACAGCCGCTGCCATATATCGAAATCCGCGGCGAAGTTTATATGAAAAATGCAGATTTTGAAAAGGTAAATGAAACACAGGAAATGCTTGGCAAAAAGACCTTTGCAAATCCACGAAACTGTGCGGCAGGCACGCTGCGTCAGTTAGACAGCCGGATCACAAAAGAACGAAAACTTTCTATGTTTGTATTTAATGTGCAGGAAGTGCGTGGACATGAATTTAAAACGCATGTGGAAGGATATGAATATCTGAAAAAACAGGGCGTCCCGGTGATCGAAGATTACCGTGTCTGTCATACTGCGGATGAGGTGTGGGATGCCATTTGCAAGATTGGCGAGAACAGAGGAAATCTGTCTTATGATATTGACGGCGCCGTTGTAAAATTAAATTCTATCGCTGACCGTCAAAAACTTGGAGCAACCTCTAAAGTACCGCGTTGGGCAATCGCATATAAATATCCGCCAGAGGAGAAGGAGACAAAGCTGCTGGATATCGAGTTGTCCGTAGGCAGAACAGGACGTATCACGCCGACTGCCATTTTTGAACCGATCCGTCTGTGCGGAACCAGTGTTTCCCGTGCAACTTTGCATAACCAGGATTTTATCAATACTCTGGATGTGGGAATCGGGGATACCATTGTGGTATACAAATCCGGTGAGATCATTCCAAAGATCAAAGAAGTGCGCAAGGAAAAACGTCCGGCAGACTGGCAGCGATTCCAGATTCCGGATACCTGCCCGGTCTGTGGAGCAAAAACGGTCCGGGAAAAAGATACGGCAGATATTCGATGCGTTTCTCCGGATTGCCCGGCACAGTTAGAGCGGCATATCATTAATTTTGTCGGACGTGATGCCATGGATATCAAGGGCTTTGGTGCCGTTTATGTGACAGAACTGGTACGCCTTGGCTACATTCATGATATTGCGGATATTTACGTTCTGAAAAATCACCGTGAGGAACTGATCGAACAGGGCATTATCGGAAAAGAGAAAAATACAGACAAGCTGCTGGATGCCATTGAACAGTCCAAACAAAATGAGCCGTTTCGTCTGCTGACAGGATTTGGAATCCAGAATGTGGGAAAAGCAGCGGCAAAGGCAATTATGCGCCAGTTCAAGAGCATTGACGCCCTGGCAAAGGCAGACAGAGAGCAGCTTCTGGAAGTGAACGATATCGGAGAAGTCAGCGCAGAGTGTATTCTTGATTATTTCGCAAGTGAAAAGAATCAGAAGATTTTGGAACGCCTGCGGGAATATGGACTTACCATGGAACTGGCGGAAGATGATACGGTCGGTGATCTGCTGGCAGGTCTGACCATTGTTGTGACAGGTACGCTGCTAAACCTTGGCAGAAAAGAGGCACAGGAGCTGATTGAAAAGAACGGTGGAAAAGCTGCCGGCAGTGTTTCGAAAAAGACCAGTTATGTGCTGGCAGGTGAAAATGCCGGAAGCAAGCTGACGAAAGCGGAGCAGCTTGGAATCCCGGTAATTACAGAAGAAGAATTTCTGCATATGATCCAGAAGGATGCATAGGCAGAAAATGGATTGAAAATAGATAGGGCTGTATGGGTTATTTGTGTATAAGTAGGCAGCATGAGCGGATTGATCCGATTTGCCTGCAGGTTGTTAGATTGACGGAAATTTGGGATAGTGACAGATGAGTAAAAAGGACAGCAGACACGAAAAAAAACGGAATATGAAAGAGTTACTTGCTACGATGTTCAAAATTGGCTGCATCGGATTTGGCGGCGGAACGGCACTGGTGCCGGTCATCGAATCCGAAGTTGTATACGAAAAAAAGCTGATCGATAAGGAAGAATATACAAAGGACGTGATCGTGGCAAATATCACCCCGGGTGCCCTTCCGGTGGAGGTGGCAGCAGGAGTTGGCAGGAAGGTCTGCGGAATGCCGGGGATGCTGCTCTCCGCACTTCTGATGGGAATGCCGGGAACGTTCCTGACGGTATTACTGCTGATTCTGATCAACAGTTCGGGAATACGGGTGTTGCAGCAGATTTTGTTTGCTTCCGCAGGTGTCACCGCCTATATCATTTATATGCTGATCATGTATGCAAAAGGGACCTGGCGGGAATGTCGGGAGAGTGGAACGGCAAAAAGTGGTATGTTTTTTATGTTTCTGGTGTTTTTCCTGACTTCCGGAAAGGAACTGTTTCAGTTATTTGGCATCAATCGGACACCGATCTTTGATATTTCAACCATTGACGTGTTGTGCGCGGCATTTTTTATCATTTTTTATACCGGTGGTGTTTTTCGATGGGGCAGAGTGATCGTATCCATTATCATTACGGTGCTGTATTGCCTCTGCGTGGGAAAAATGCATCTGATCAGCAGTACAGTGGTGCTTGGAATCATCCGGCTTACCATGGTGGTGCTGTCAATTTATGGACTGCGTACTGGTATCGAAGGAAAGATTCCGTTTTCATGGAAATCGTTAAAGCGGTTGATTCGGGAGGAAGTCTGTTGGGCGGCAATGTTTTTTCTGCTGTCTTTGCCGGCGTTGCTCTGTTTTGGAAAGACACTGGCATTTGCGGGCAGAGGATTGATCTCAGCAGTTATTTCATTTGGCGGCGGAGATGCTTATCTGGCGGTGGCAAACGGTATGTTTGTCAATACGGGAATGATTGGATATGATGATTTCTATTTTAAGATTGCTTCTGTAGCGAATGGTCTGCCGGGTTCGATCCTGTGCAAGATCCTGGCAGGAGTGGGATACATATTGGGGTGTCAGTCCGGCGGTGTCTGGTGCGGCATTTTTGTGGCATTATGTGGGTTTGCCTGCAGTATTGCAGCATCCGGCGGTACATTTTCCGCAGTAGTCTATATTTATGAACGATTTGAAAATCTGCAGATTTTTCAGGTGCTGCAGACGTATATGCGCCCCATCGTGGCAGGATTGCTTTTGACAGTGTGCACTTCCATGATCTATCAGAACATGAGTATTGCCTGCTGGTATTTCTGGCCGCTGGTATCTATGGTACTGCTGACCTTTGGCATTTTTTTGTTAAATGTATTCTGGCGGCGGCGCGGTGTGGTGCGCCCATTACAGATGGTACTGTTTTCGGCGGCGGCATCCCTGATTGTGTGCAACGTATTTGCATCGATCCCATAAAAAAACGTTTTCAAACATCAAATAATTTGATATACTAATAAATAATATTGAAAATCTGATTATGATAAGGAGGTTTTTTTCCATGGCTGAAGATAGACGAGGATTAAAGATCAAAGAGGATGGACTTGGAGAAGTTCAGATCGCAGAGGAAGTAATTACAATTATTGCAGGACTGGCAGCTACAGAAGTTGAGGGTGTCTGCTCCATGGGCGGCAACATTACAAAAGAGTTGGTAAGCCGTCTTGGTATGAAAAATCTTTCCAAAGGTGTACGCATCGAAGTGGATGAGGAGGATAAAGTTCAGGTATATGTAACCATCAATATTGCTTATGGTTATGCAATCCCGGAAGTATCCCGTAACGTACAGGAGAAGATCAAATCCGCCATCGAGAATATGACAGGACTGGAAGTATCTGGTGTCAATGTAAGAATTGCAGATGTTGATATGAAAGGCGCAGCTGAGTAGGAAAATCTGCGCGTGGGCGTATGGTGAGCGCCATGAAATACAAATAGAAAAACGGTGGAGGAAAATATGAGCCGAAGAGAACAGAGAGAACAGATTTTTAAAATTCTGTTTGGAGTTGAGTTTCACAGTGCAGATGAACTGGAGGAACAGATTGGATTATATATGGAGGATTTGGGAGACATCCGCAAAAAAGATGCCGACTATATGACCGGAAAGGTACGCAGTATTGTGGAGCATATGGATGAGATCGACGGAATGATCAACCAGGCATCCAAAAACTGGAAGACGACACGTATGGCGAAAGCAGAGCTTTCCATTCTGCGTCTTGCTGCATATGAGATCAAGTATGAGGATGATATTCCGGTATCTGTATCCATTAATGAGGCAGTTGAACTGGCAAAATTATACGGATCAGATCATGGACCGGCATTCGTAAACGGAATCTTATCAGGAATGGTATGAAACAACGAAATGTCTATTCCGTCGGACAGATAAACACGTATATCCGCAATATGTTTGCTCAGGATTTTATGATGAATCATGTTGCGGTACGTGGGGAAGTGTCTGACTGCAAATATCATTCTTCCGGGCACATTTATTTCACTTTGAAAGATGAGACCGGTGTGCTCAAAGCGATCATGTTTCGGACACAGGCAGCACGGGGACTGCCTTTTCGTATGAAAGAGGGCGACCGTGTTGTGGTGATCGGAGCGATCCGGATTTACGAGAGAGACGGAAAATATCAGCTTTATGCGGAAGAAATTTCCCGGGAGGGCGCAGGACTTCTTTATCAGAAATTTATGGAGACAAAGAAGGAACTGGAAGAAATGGGCATGTTTGCGGAAGAGTACAAGCAGCCGATTCCACGTTTTGTATCCCGGGTAGGTGTTGTGACAGCACCAACCGGAGCTGCTGTCCGCGATATTCAGAATATTTCACACCGGAGAAACCCTTACGTACAGATGATTTTGTATCCGGCACTGGTGCAGGGCGAGTACGCTGCGGCATCTATCGTGCAGGGCATTCACGCGCTGGAAGCAAAAAATGTGGATGTGATCATTGTTGGCAGGGGCGGTGGTTCAATGGAAGACCTGTGGGCATTTAACGAAGAAATTGTCGCACGGGCTATTTTTGAATGTCCGATTCCAATCATTTCCGCGGTGGGACATGAGACGGATTTTACCATTGCCGATTATGTGGCAGATCTGCGGGCACCGACACCTTCTGCAGCAGCAGAGCTGGCAGTGTTTGAGGTTGACCGGGTACTGGATATGCTTCAAAACGGACGAGAACTGCTCATGCGGCGTCTGCAGCAGCAGATTGAGAAAAAGAGAAGTTTTCTGCGGGAATATCAGTTGCGCTTGCAGAATCTGCATCCGAAAAATCAGTTACTGCAAAAAAGACAGTATCTTACGGATCAGGAGGAAGCATTAGAACGTAAAATGCAGGAGATTCTGCGGCAGAAACGGCACAGACTGGAAATGTATGCGGCGAGACTGGAAGGTGTTTCTCCATTAAAAAAATTGCAGGGACCGTATGCGTTTCTGGCAGATTCGGATGGAAAGCCGTTGCAGCAGGCAGCTAAGCTGCATCCGGGAGACCATTTTACAGCGCATATGCTGGATGGCACGATTGAAGCCGAAGTGCGCCAGATTAAGAAGAAAGAATAATATCTGCGGACATTTTTTGCGAAGAAAGTTCTCAGAAAATGGAGAGCAGTCAGTATAAAGGAAATGCACAATATGGAAGTAAATCAGGCATCAGAAAAAGATACAGAAGCCGGACAGGAGCGTCAGCCATCTCTGGAGGAGCTGTTTGCACGTCTGGACGGGATTCTTAACAATATGGAAGATCCGGATATTTCACTGGAGGATGCGTTCTCTCTGTATGAGCAGGGGATGAAGGACATTCGAAGCTGTAATGAAAAGCTGGATCTGGTAGAGAAAAAGATGATGGTGATCGCAGAGGATGGAACGGAAGTTCCTTTTGCATAGGAGAGGTACGGAATATGGAAATCAAAGAAAAAATAATGGAGCATACCAAAGAGGTGGAAGATATTATTGTAAAATTTCTTCCGGCAGAGGAGGGGTATCAGAAGACGGTCATGGAGGCAATGAATTACAGTTTTCTGGCAGGCGGAAAACGTCTGCGCCCAATGCTGATGCTGGAAACGTATCGTCTGTTTGGTGGCAGCTCCAAAGCGATTGAGCCATTTATGGCAGCAATTGAGATGATCCATACGTATTCCCTGATCCATGATGATCTTCCGGCAATGGATAATGATGATTATCGCCGTGGAAGAAAAACGACACATGTCGTATATGGAGAAGCAATGGGAATCCTTGCCGGTGATGCATTGCTGAATTTTGCATTTGAGACAGCGTGCAAAGGGTTGATGTTGGAGCCGGGCAATCCGAATGTGGCAAAAGCGATGCAGCTGTTAGCACAAAAAGCCGGTATTTATGGCATGCTTGGCGGACAGGTCGCTGATGTGGAATCTGAGGGATTACCGTTAGAGCGGGAAAAACTGGATTTTATCTATGATCTGAAGACCGGGGCACTG
This sequence comes from Roseburia sp. OM02-15, assembly GCF_003481835.1. Classification (NCBI taxonomy): domain Bacteria; kingdom Bacillati; phylum Bacillota; class Clostridia; order Lachnospirales; family Lachnospiraceae; genus Roseburia; species Roseburia sp. OM02-15. The sequence continues at coordinate 148,356 of NZ_QULX01000003.1, read as the reverse complement.
ATCGAGGCTTCTATGCTGATCGGAGCGGTGCTTGCCGGTGCTGATGAGGAAGCACAGAATGTGATCCTACAGGTTGCCGGAGATATCGGTCTGGCATTTCAGATTCAGGATGACATTTTAGATGTCACCAGTGATATGGAGACACTGGGAAAACCGATCGGAAGCGATGAGAAAAACCACAAGACAACTTATGTGACAATCCGTGGACTGGAACAGGCACAGAAGGACGTGGAAGAAATATCACAGAGAGCATTGGACGGCCTTGCCTCTCTGAAAGAAAAAAATGGTTATCTGGATGAATTGGTAGCATACCTGATTCACAGAAAAAAATAGAGGATAAAAATGTCGGTATTAGATCGAATTAATCAACCAAATGATATAAAATATTTAAGTGAGACGCAGTTGGAAGAATTGCCCGGAGAGATCCGGCAGTTTCTGATCGAGCATCTTTCCAAAACCGGAGGGCATCTGGCATCCAATCTGGGTGCTGTGGAGCTTACGATGGCGTTGCATCTGGTGTTGAACTTTCCGGAGGATAAACTGATCTGGGATGTGGGACATCAGTCTTATACACACAAGATCCTGACCGGACGGAAGAATGAGTTTGACCATCTGCGGCAGTTAGATGGCATGAGTGGTTTTCCAAAACGGTCGGAAAGTGACTGTGACTGCTTTGATACAGGACACAGCTCTACATCCATTTCCGCAGGACTTGGATTTGCAAGAGCCAGAGATTTGCTTGGGGAAGACTACAATGTGGTTTCTGTGATCGGAGACGGTGCATTGACCGGTGGTATGGCATTTGAGGCATTGAACAATGCAGCAGAGCTGAATACCAATCTGATCATTGTATTAAACGATAATAAGATGTCTATTTCTGAAAATGTGGGAGGACTTTCCCAACATCTTGCTTCTCTGCGAACCGCAGAGGCATATCAGGAATTTAAGTCCGGGGTACACAGTTCTCTGGAGCGTCTGCCGTATGGTGAACGTGTGGTGCGCAGAATCCGCAAGACAAAAAGCAGTTTAAAACAGCTTCTGATTCCGGGTATGATCTTTGAAAATATGGGAGTGACGTATCTGGGACCGGTGGACGGACACAATCTGAACGATATGGTTCGGATTTTGCAGGAAGCAAAGAAGGTCAACGGACCAGTAGTTGTACATGTACAGACAGAGAAAGGACTTGGCTATCTGCCGGCAGAAGAACATCCGGCGCATTTCCATGGCACAGGACCGTTTGATATTGCGACTGGAAAAGCTTTGGCAAAAAAGGAAAAAGCAACCTATACCGATGTGTTTTCTACGGTAATCTGTAAGATTGCTGCAAAAAATGATGAAGTTGTGGCAATTACGGCTGCTATGGCAGACGGTACCGGTTTAAAACGGTTCCGTTCGGAATATCCTGCCAGATTTTTTGATGTGGGAATTGCGGAAGGACATGCAGTCACTTTTGCAGCAGGACTTGCGGCAGCGGGACTGCATCCGGTATTTGCGGTGTATTCTTCCTTTTTGCAGAGGGGATTTGACCAGGTTGTACATGATGTCTGTATGCAGAATCTCCCAGTTGTATTTGCCATTGACCGTGCAGGTCTGGTTGGTGCAGACGGTGAGACGCATCAGGGCGTGTTTGATCTGTCCTATATGGGAATGATCCCGAATATGACGGTGCTTGCACCGAAAAATAAATGGGAGCTTGCAGATATGCTTCGGTTTGCATTCCGGCAGAATGGACCGGTGGCAGTGCGGTATCCGCGTGGAACTGCCTATGACGGTCTGAAAGAGCACCGTGCACCGATCTGTTATGGAAAGAGTGAATGGCTCTGTGAAGAAATGCAGATTGCGATCTTTGCCGTTGGAAACATGGTAGAAGAAGCTGTGAAGGTACATGAGATCCTTCATGAGAGAGGCTATGACTGTTCGCTGATTAATGTCCGTTTTGTAAAACCGCTGGATCAGGAAACACTTCTGAAAGCAGCAAAGGAGCATTTGTTGATCGTCACCATGGAGGAAAACGTTTTGCGTGGTGGTTTCGGTTATGCAGCAGCAGCTTTCTTAAGTGCGTCAAATGTGAATACAAAAGTACTTCATTTCGGCATTGACGATCAGTTCGTACAGCATGGAACGGTTTCCCAGTTACATGAGCGGATCGGTCTGGATGCACAGAGCATGGCAGAGAAAATTATTGAGACATACAAAACCATTTAGGATAAAAAATTAGGATTAAAGGATATAAAAAACGAAGATGAAAGAAAGACTGGATATATTACTGGTAAAAAGAAATCTGGCTCCTTCCAGAGAAAAGGCAAAAGCAATGATTATGGAAGGAAATGTATTTGTCAACAATCAGCGGGAAGATAAAGCAGGTTCCTCTTTTGATGAAAATGTCCCGATTGAGATTCATGGAAACACGTTAAAATACGTCAGTCGTGGCGGTCTGAAACTGGAGAAAGCCATGAATGAGTTTGATCTGACGTTAGAGGGTGACATTTGTATGGATATCGGTGCTTCCACCGGTGGTTTTACGGACTGCATGTTACAGAACGGTGCCACAAAGGTATATTCTGTGGATGTCGGATATGGACAATTTGCCTGGAAGCTGCGTCAGGATCCGCGTGTGGTCTGCATGGAGAAAACCAATATCCGTTACGTGACACCGGAGGATATCGATGATGTGCTAGATTTTGCATCGGTGGACGTTTCCTTTATCTCACTGACGAAAATTTTAGAGCCTGCAAGAAATCTCTTAAGAGACGGCGGACAGATGGTTTGTCTTATCAAACCACAGTTTGAGGCAGGACGTGAAAAAGTCGGAAAAAAAGGCGTGGTCAGAGACAAGGCAGTACATCTGGAAGTGGTAGAGCGCATTGTATCCTTTGCGCTGGAACACGGATTTTCCGTGCTGCACCTTTCCTATTCTCCGATCAAAGGACCGGAGGGAAATATTGAGTATCTGGTGCACATCCAGAAAAGCGAAACTGCGACAAAGGAGGAAAGCGTTGATCCGGTGGCAGTCGTAGAAGCTGCACATGCAGAGCTTGATAAGTAATATTATGAAAAAGTTTTTTATCATCACAAACGAACATAAAGATATGAATCTGGCAGTTACCAATGCCATTTCCGATTATATTATTGCAAAAGGTGGAACCTGCACCCATTATGTTAGCACAAAAACCGGATGGAGTGAGCGCAATCTTCGGCGTTTTGAGCAGTCCGACATAGATGCGGATTGTATCATTGTGCTTGGCGGTGACGGTACACTGGTGCGGGCAGCCAGAGATATGGCAAGTATTGGGATTCCGCTGATCGGTGTCAATATGGGAACGTTAGGTTATCTGTGTGAGCTGGAGCGAAGCACGGTGTTTGATGCCATTGACAAGCTGTTTAACGATCAGTATGAGTTGGAAGAACGCATGCTGATCGCGGGAAGTGATTCCAAGGATGATACGGGTAAAACAACATTTGCCCTGAACGATATTGTGATCCATCGATGCGGCATGCCGCAGATCGTCAATCTGATCGTGTCAGTCAATGGAGAGTATCTGGCAACTTACAGCGCCGATGGTATCATTATTTCCACACCGACAGGATCTACCGGTTACAGTATGTCTGCGGGCGGTCCGATCGTCGATCCGAAAGCAGATCTGATGCTGATCACGCCGATCAATCCGCACAGTGCACTGGCAAAAAGTATCGTAGTCGGATCAGATGCGGAGATTGACGTCATTCTGGCAAAACGCCGCCAGGAGGAGGACGAGGAGGCAGAGGTCAGCTTCGATGGAGACCGCTTTGTGCATATGAAAGTCGGAGACAGTATTCATATTAAAAAAGCGCCGGAATCTGCAAAGATTCTGAAGCTGAATCAGTTAAGCTTCTTACAGATCCTGCGAAAAAAAATGCAGGAGATTCATTAAAAACGGCAAAGACTGGGTGAATATGGAAAGACAGAATTTATTTGATGTAACACATAGGGATTAGGTATGTGAGACATGCTATGGAGGTGCCAGAAGTGAAAGCAAAACGGCATGCAAAAATATTGGAAATTATACGGAAATATGATGTGGATACGCAGGAGGAACTCTGTGTCCGGCTTAATGAAGCAGGATACAAGGTGACACAGGCAACGGTATCCCGTGATATCCGGGAATTAAAGCTGACAAAGGTAGCGATCAAAGGAGGAAAGCAGAAATATACTTCCCTCTATGATGCGGGACAGGATCTTGAGGAAAAATACAGACGTGTCTTCAAAGACGGTGTGATTTCTCTGGATATGGCACAAAATATTCTGGTGATCAAGACGGTTTCCGGAATGGCGATGGCAGTTGCGGTTGCTTTAGATGCCATGGACTGTAATGAGATTGTCGGCAGTATTGCGGGGGATGACACCATTATGTGCGCGGTGCGTACGGTGGAGGATACAGCTGCACTGATGCAGCGGCTTCGGGGACTACAGAGAGAGTAGAAGGAGAGAAGTAGGAGTATGTTATTAAACCTGCATGTGAAAAATCTTGCACTGATCGAAGAATCAGAGGTGACCTTTGGATCGGGACTCAATATTTTATCTGGTGAGACCGGAGCCGGTAAATCCATTATTATCGGTTCCGTGAATCTGGCACTGGGTGGAAAGGTCTCCAAGTCCATGCTGCGGGAAAATGCAGAATTTGCGCTGGTGGAGCTGATTTTTTCTGTGGAGCATAAGGTACAGGAAGCGGCATTGCGTGAGCTTGAGGTATATCCGGAAGATGGCGAGATCATCATGAGCCGAAAAATCTATGCCAGCGGACGCAGCGTCTGCCGGATCAATTCAGAAACGGTTTCTCAGGCACTGATGCGAAAAGTGGCATCACTGCTCATTGATATTCACGGACAGCATGAGCATGAATCACTGCTGGCAAAGCGAAATCATATGAAGTATCTGGATGCCTATGCAAAACGGGAGCTGGAAGCACCAAAAGCAGAACTGACAAAAGAATATGAACATTATACCGAGATTCGGAAAAAACTGGAGGAAGCCTCTCTGGATGCGGAGCAGCAGGCAAGAGAGATTTCCTTTTTGCAGTATGAGATAGAAGAAATCGAAAATGCAGATCTTCGAATCGGGGAGGATGAGGAGCTGGAAGAAGATTACCGGCGGATGTCCCACGGACGAAAGATCATGGAATCGGCGGCAGAATGTCAGGAACTTTGTTCCGAAGGCAGCGATAATGCGGCAGATCAGATCGGACGTGCTGTACGTGCACTGCACGCAGTTTCTCAGTTTGACGAATCTTTTGCGGCTTTTTCAGAACAGCTGGAAGAAATTGAAAGTCTGTTCAGTGATTTTAACCGAGATCTGGCAGGATATGTGTCGGAACTGGATTTTTCCGAGGAAGCATTTCAGAGCGTGGAAGAACGTCTGAATCTTATTAATCATTTAAAGGCAAAATATGGAAAAACGATAGAACGTATTTTGCAGGAAAAGCAGACAAAAGAGGAAAAACTGGATCAATTACAGCATTATGAAGAATATCGGAGCGAATTAGAGGGAACATTAAGAAACAGCGAAGCTACATTACAGCATTGCTGTGAGACAGTAACGGATATTCGAAAAAAATATGCAAAAGAGCTGTCAGACCAGACCAGACAGGCATTGCTGGATCTGAATTTCCTGGATGTACAGTTTGAGATGGAATTTGGCAGACTGGATCATTATACCGCAAATGGATGGGATGAGACACGGTTTATGATCTCCACGAATCCGGGAGAACCATTGAAGCCTCTGGACGCCGTTGCTTCCGGTGGTGAGTTATCCCGAATCATGTTGGCATTAAAGACGGTTCTGGCAGAAAATGATGAGATCGAGACACTGATCTTTGATGAAATTGACAGTGGAATCAGCGGCAGAACGGCACAGATGGTAGCGGAGAAGATCAAGCTTACCGGAAAGAATCATCAGATCATCTGTATTACCCATTTACCACAGATCGCTGCCATGGCAGATCATCATTTTTTAATTGAAAAAACTTCCAGTGCAGATGTTACCATTTCCAATATCCGAAGTCTGGACCGCGAGGAAAGTATTCAGGAACTTGCCCGAATGCTTGGCGGCGTGAAGATTACGGATGCGGTGTTGACCAATGCGAAAGAGATGAAAGAAATGGCAGATGCGGTAAGATAATACCTGTGTGAAATCATTTAAAATTCATATAATAAAAACAGAAAGATACCTGTAAAAGGGTATCTTTTTTTGAATGCGTGTAATAATTGCGAGAAAAAGAAAAGGTGATGGATAACATAGCAAGAAAAAATTGATTTTTAAATATTTCGGACATAAGAGAAAATTCCTTTAGAAAGATGGGGGGTTGACATGCAGGTGCTAAAAAAATATCAAAAATACAGAAGAAAAAGCTTCCTGTTTTTCTGTGTGATACTGATCTGTTCGGCATATTTGTGGCTGGTGGATGCCATTCCGGATACCATATCCATTTTACAGGGGGAAGAAGTGGCGCTGGCAGAAGGTTTGCCGGTGACAACGAAGCTTGAAACTACGGACGGTACGATAACTTCTTCCGGAAACATAAACGGCAGCAGTTATGAGGTTTCCTGCCGATTATTCGGGATTATTCCGGTAAAGTGCGTGACGGTGCACATTGTAAAAGAAGCACAGGTGATTCCCTGTGGGACACCGTTTGGAATTTATATCCACACGGATGGTGTTCTGGTGGTGGATATCAGCGATATTGTGCAAAATGGCATAACAGTGGAAAGTCCGGCGGCGCATATTTTGAAATCGGGTGATTACATTACGGCAGTGAATGGAACGACGGTATCGGAGAAAGAAGAATTGCAGCAGGCGGTAGCAGAAAGTGGTGGGGAAGTCTTGTGCCTTTCTGTAATGCGGGATGGCGAATCACTGGAGTGTGAACTGCGTCCGGCATTAAATGATACGGGAAATTATCAGCTTGGTATCTGGGTGAGGGATGATCTGGCAGGAATCGGGACGCTGACTTATGTGGAGGCTGCAGGGAGATTCGGTGCATTAGGGCATGGAATCACGGATGTTGACGTGGAGCATCTGGTCAGTATGCAGTCAGCTACCGCCTATCAGGCGCAGATTCTCAGTATCATTCGCGGAGAGAAAGGTTCTCCCGGAGAGCTGGTGGGACAGATTTACTATAATCATGCCAACGAGATTGGAGAAATTACAAAAAATACAAAAAATGGAATTTTCGGTCGATTAGAAGGCTTGCCGGATGTTTTGCAGGAAGCGTCTGCCATGGAGATTGGATTCAAACAAGAAATCGAAACCGGTCCGGCACAGATTCTGGTAACCTTAGAAGATACGCGCCAGCTTTATGATATCACGATCACAGACGTGGATCTGAATCCACAGGAATCCAATAAAGGCATTGCCTTTCAGGTGACGGATGATGCGCTGATTGAGGAAACCGGAGGTATCATTCAGGGCATGAGCGGTGCGCCGATTTTGCAAAATGGAAAAGTGATCGGAGCAGTGACACATGTTTTTGTCGATAATCCGACGAAAGGGTATGGCATTTTTATAGAAACGATGCTGGAACAGGGGAGCAGTGAATAAGGTACGAAATAAAAAGCCATATAATAATTTATGAATAACACAAAGGTAAAAAAGAGAAAGCAAAATAAAAAAGGCAGAATGAGATAGAAGAGGGGGAATGCGTGCGAAAAGTGACAAATCAGTTTCCACTCCAAAGCCTATGTATCAACTTTGGAAGTGTACTTCTGATCATCTCAGTCTGAGTTGAGACTCCCCTTTGCGGGATGACAATATGTAGTAAAATTTTTAGCTGGCAGCGATATTGCCGTTTCGTTTTCGCTCAATGTTGCGCATAACGAACAGATAGGAAACACCGGTGAACACGGCAGCAGCGATCCATGCGGCAGGATCACCAAAACATGCCAGACGGAAATTTAAAATCTTCATGGCAGCGACAGAAACCACCAGTCGTGCAAATAATTCTGCCACACCGCCCATCATCGGCAGAAAACCGTAACCGCAGCCCTGCATGGTATTGCGGAAAATGAAAATCGTGCTCAGCGGAATAAAGAACATAGAACACATGTACGCATAAGTCTGCGCCCACGGAAGCATTGTTGCCATATCCACATCACCGGAGAAAAACAGGTGCAGGGATGGTTTTAACAGGGAACACATCAGTGCAGCGACTGCAACGGCATAGATCAGCGCGATCCAGAGTGCGGTTTTTACACCTGCTTTGATTCGTTTGATATCGCCGTAGCCAAAGTTTTGACCACTGTAGGTCGCCATGGTCTGTCCCATGGCGATCATTCCCTGCATCAGCAGACTTTGCAGTTTTCCGGTAGCGGTAAAAGCAGCAACTGCTGTGGAACCAAACAGGTTGATGGCAGACTGCATGATCATGGTTCCGGAAGATGTGATGGCAAACTGTAATGCCATCGGAATGCCTGCTGCCAGCTGATTTTTCGTATCAATACGTGATAATTTCCACTGGTTACGCTGTGGCTTCAGATCCGGGATCTTACACCAGATGTAGATTGCACAAAGTAACGCAGAAATAGCCTGAGCTAAGTTGGTTGCCCATGCAGCACCGGACACGCCCATATGGAGCCGGATGATGAAAAACAGATCCAAAATAACATTTAAGCAGGCAGAAAATACCAGAAAAAACAGCGGTACTTTACTGTTCCCGACTGCCCGCAGATACGCAGACAGCAGGTTGTAAAAAATATTTGCCACAATGCCGGCAGTAATGATCATAATATAGGAATAAGCATCATCAAAAATATTTTTCGGCGTGTTCATAACCGTCAGCAGCAGCTTCATCAGAAACAGGCAGGAAAAAGTCAGCAGCAACGTAAAGAATATGGATAAAAATATGCCGTTTGCAACCGCACGTTTGACACCGTTTTCGTCTTTGGCACCATATCGCTGCGAGATCAATATGGAAAAACCGGCGGTAATTCCCTGGGAAAAGCCGGTGAGCAGGAACATGATCGTTCCGGTAGAGCCAACGGCAGCCAGTGCATCGGCACCGACATAACGTCCAACAATAATAGTATCTACCATGTTGTAAAGCTGCTGAAACACATTTCCAATGATCAGCGGAATGGTAAATTTCAGAATGACCGGGAGTGGTCGTCCTTTTGTCATATCTAATTGCATGTCAAAATCTCCTTAATATAGTAAATAGTATGTCGTAAATTTCCAAATGTCTATGATACTTTTTTACAAGATATATGTTATGAAAAAATCAGTGTATTCTTGCAATCTTAAAAAATTCCGCCCCCTATTATATCGCATTTATTGAGAATTTCAATATAGAATTTGCATTGATAGGAAAAAACTTTTGTGCAAAAATGGGGATGTTTGTTATAATAAACATAACAACTGTTTTATGGAACAAAATCCGGAAATTATGATAAGGAGTGGATGGTAATATGGGAGAAAAAATTACGTTTTGCCGGGGTGGAGGCTGCACGGCAAAGCTTGGTGCGGGCATTTTAAGCCGGGTGCTGGAGCGACTGCCGAAGGGACCGGAAGATCCGAACCTTCTGATCGGATATGACAGCAAGGATGACGCGGCAGTTTATAAAGTCAGTGATGACATTGCGATTGTACAGACCCTGGATTTTTTTCCGCCGATGGTGGAAGATCCGTATACTTTTGGAAAAATTGCGGCGACAAATGCCCTCAGTGACATTTATGCCATGGGCGGCGAAGTAAAAACGGCGTTAAATATCGTCTGTTTCCCGGAACAGATGGATCTGAATATTTTAGGAGAGATCATGCGCGGCGGTTCTGAGAAAGTGATCGAAGCCGGTGGAACGCTGGCAGGAGGACATTCCATCAATGATACGGATGTGAAATACGGTCTGTCTGTAACCGGAGTGGTGCATCCGGATAAGATTTATCCGAATAACGGCGGCAATCCGGGAGATAAGCTGATCCTGACCAAAAAACTTGGTGTCGGCATCATCTGTACTGCTAATCGTGTACAGGAGGCATCCGAAGATGCAATGGCAGCGGCAATCGAATCTATGACAACCTTAAATAAATATGCGTCTCTGATCTGCCGGAAGTATGACATTCATGCCTGCACAGATGTCACAGGATTCAGCTTTTTGGGACATCTGCATGAGATGATGGATGGCAGATTAAGCTGCCGGATCGATGGAAGTGCTGTTCCGGTATTTCCGGAAGCATTAGACTATGCGGATGAATTTTTGCTGACAGCAGCGGGACAGCGGAACCGAAATCATGTTCAGGAACATGTGAAATTTGTCAATGTGCCGTTTGCCATGGAAGAAGTCTTATATGATCCGCAGACTTCCGGTGGCTTGTTGGTGTCTGTTTCCCGTGAACAGGCAGAGGCGCTGCAGCAGGAATTGCAGGAAGCAGGTCTGTCCGCGGCAATTGTCGGTGAAGTGCTTGAAAAAAGCGAGACAGAGATTACTGTGACGATGTAGGGGTATCCTGTAATAACAGAAGCTGAAAAATAATGAAAAATTGTAACTCAGAATAGAAAATATGTGAAACAAAGAAGAAAAGATAGTGTAGAATAACCTATGAAAAATGAGTCAAAGAAAAAGGCTTAAGAAAATCAGGAGGAAAATGAAATGATCAAAGTAGATGCAATGGGCGATACCTGCCCGATCCCGGTAGTAAAAACAAAAAATGCCATCAAAGAGTTAGGTGGCAGCGGAGAAGTACAGACACTGGTAGACAATGAGATCGCAGTTCAGAATCTGACCAAGATGGCAAACCAGAAAGGCTATGGTGTCAGATCTCAGAAACTGGGAGAAGGTCAGTATGAAGTTATTATGACAATTTCTGTGGACGGAGAAGCATCACAGGCAACAGAAGAAGCAGAGGAAAAAACGGTTTGCTATCCGGATGCACGAAAGAAAAATACCGTAGTTGTATTATCATCATCTACTATGGGAAACGGAGATGATGAACTGGGTGCTATTTTAATGAAGGGATTTATCTATGCATTAAGCCAGCAGGAAGAACTTCCGACTACTATTTTGATGTACAATGGCGGCGCCAAAATTTCCTGTGAGGAATCTCCGTCACTGGAAGATCTGAAATCTTTAGAAGCACAGGGCGTGGAGATCCTTACCTGTGGTACTTGCCTGAACCATTATGGTTTAACAGATAAATTGAAAGTCGGTGAAGTCACAAATATGTATGTGATCGCTGAGAAGATGACACAGGCAGATCTGATCGTAAAACCATAAAAACAGTTAGTATCGCGAAAGTAATTACTGTTCAAATGTTTCCATAACTGCTATACTGAAAACATTGTGAAATGGGAGGATTAGTTGTTATGGAAATTATGCAGATACTTTTTAAACAGATTTTCCTGATGTTCATCTATATGATGATTGGATTCACTCTTTATAAAAAGAAGATGATCACAAAGCAGGGAAGTAAGGAACTGGCAACACTGTTACTGTACGTGATTTTGCCGATGGCGATCATCAAGCCGTTTATGATAGAATTTGATTACGACAAGCTGGTTGGTCTTGGAAAATCTTTTGTGATAGCAGTCGTAGCACTGGCATTATCCATGCTGGTTGCAAAACTGATTTTTGGAAAAAAACATCCGATGGAAAACTTCTGTGCAGCGTTTTCCAATGCCGGTTTTATCGGAATTCCGCTGACACAGATGGCACTTGGAGAAGAAGCCGTTTTTTATATCGCGATCTTTGTTGCGTTATTGACTGTATTACAGTGGACGTATGGTGTTATGATCATCACCGGAGATAAAAGTGTCGTTTCTCCGAAGAAAATTGTGACAAATCCGATCGTTATTGCGGTTGTTATCGGAATTATCCTGTTTTTAATTCCGGTGCAGGTTCCACCGATCGCAACGACAGCAGTCAGCTCAATTGCAGTGCTGAACGCGCCGGTTGCCATGATCGTACTTGGTGTATATCTGGCACAGACAAAACTGACAGAGCTTTTTACCACAAAAATCGTATATGTGGCAACGGTTGTTCGTCTGGTAGTAATCCCGATGCTGACGATTGCGGTATTATCGCTGTTCCCGTCCAGTTTTCAGGATGTACGTCTGGCAATTCTGATCTCTGCATCCGCACCGATTGGAACCAATGTGGCGATTTTTGCACAGTTAAATGGTATGGATTACACCGAAGCAGTGAAGAATATCTGCTTTAGTACGTTGTTGTCGATTCTTGCAGTACCGCTGATCATTGGATTTGCAAATTTTGTATGGTTATAAAATGGGTATGATCATAGAAGTGAACATGAAATAAAAAGAAAAATAAAGAAATCCCGTCTGATTGGAAGAGTGAGCAGCTATAAAAATTTGCTCATTTCCAGAACAGACGGGATTTTTTGTACAAAGGTATTAGTTTTTGGTAAATCGTAAGCTAACAAAGATCTGTAATAATCTCTGATAAGAACATAGTGTATCTTAACTCCTGAAATACGAAATGTTATTTTATAATGTTATTGTTATTCTGTATAGCGGATAATCTTTGCCGGATTTCCAACAACAACCGCGTTGTCCGGAACATCCTTTGTCACAACAGAGCCAGCACCTACAACCACGTTATTACCGATGGTGACACCCGGAAGAACGACACAGTTTCCGCCAAACCAAACATTGTCACCGATGGTGATCGGTTTTCCATAGACATAGTTGGCAACTCTGGTCTTGGAATCCATCGGGTGGTTGACGGTATACAGACAGGTCTGTGGACCCATCAGACAGTTATCGCCGATGGTGATCGGAGCCGCATCCAGCATTACACACTGGAAATTTGCAAAAAAGTTCTTGCCGACATGGATATGAAATCCGTAGTCACAGTGGAAAGGCGGTTTGATAAAAATATCATCATCGCAGTCACCAAATAATTCTTTTAAAATAGAAAGACGAAGCTCCGATTCATCCTCTGTGGTAACATTAAAGCGGTCTGCCAGCCGACGGGCATGTTTCTTCAGTTCACCGATCTTTTCGTCACTGTTCCAGAACATTTCACCGGCTTCCATTTTTTCAAATTCTGTACGGTTATCTTTTTTCATTTCCATGATAAGACTCCTTTTTATAAATTTTGCGTTATAGTATTTAAATTGTTTTTCTGATGTAAAAAAAACGTTGTCATGCAGAAATTTCAAATCTGTTTACGACATATTTGCGTATTCAAGTACATTCCGTAATGTGAAAAACATTAGTCTGCACGGCGTTTTCGAAGTGACTGTACCGGAATCTGAGCCAGTACGACAGCAACAAAAATCAACAGGCAGCCAAGTAATTCCCTTCCACTTAAGTGCTCATGCAGGAGTACCCAACCGCCCAGAACGGAAAATACTGATTCCAGACTCATCAGCAGAGAAGCAACCGTCGGGTTCAGACCTTTCTGACCAATGACCTGCAGGGTATAGGCAACTCCGGAGGAGAGAATACCGGTATACAAAAGTGCGATCAGTGCCGTCGGTTCTGCAAATTGTGCCAGCATCGCCGGAACATTTGCAAAGGAATGCTGCAGATCCACGAAAAATGCCGGGATCAGGGAAACAATACCTGCCACCAGAAACTGTGTGCAGGATAGTTTGATTCCATCCACCATCGGGGAAAAATGATCCACACAGAGGATATGTAAGGAAAAACCAAGTGCACAAAGCAGCAGGAGCAGATCTGGAAATTCTAACGTAAAAGAGCCATTCATACATAAAAGATACAGTCCGATCAGTGTAAGAACTGTTCCAATCCAGATATTCCATCCACATTTTTTCCCGAGAAACAGTCCGAGTAACGGTACGATAATGATATAGCAGGTGGTCAGAAAACCCGCTTTTCCGGCAGTGGAACCGTAAAACAGTGCCAGCTGTTGCAGTGTACTTGCGATACCGAGAATAAATCCACAGGAGAGTCCTCCCATCAGCAGGGCGTGGCGGTTTGCCGGTTTTGCCTCATTTGAACTTGTTGCATTTTTTTTATTCATAAGAAAAATCACCGGACATAAGACAGCGGCACCCAGCAGAAAGCGGATGCCGTTGAATGTATAAGGACCGATTGATTTTCCACCTTCGCTCTGTGCGACAAAAGCAATTCCCCAGATAAATGCTGCAAGTACCAGCAGGAGAGAATTACGTTTTTGTAATGGTTTCATAATCTCATAATCCCTTCATTTTCAGTTTTTGTCATACTTCGTATATTTTGTATGCATTACAGGATAACACTTATTCGCATACATGTTCCAGTCCCTGTGCCATGATCGTTGCGACATGATCATCGGCAAGAGAGTAGTAGATGGTTTTTCCATCCCGGCGAAATTTTACCAGTGCGGACTGCTTGAGAATCCGCAGCTGATGAGAAATCGCACTCTGTGTCATGGACAGCGAATCTGCAATGTCCTGCACACATAATTCCTGCTTGGAGAGAATTGCCAGAATGCGTATTCTGGTTGGATCTCCAAACACTTTAAACAGATCAGCAAGCTGATATAACGTTTCATCATTGCTGGAATCATCCATATTTGATATACCCATTATTTCTTCCCTCCAAATTGAAATTATTTTAACATACTGTTCTTATTCTAACGGAAAATGAAAAACAAGTCAAATTTTATTCCGTAATTTTATCCGGTAATGATCAGGATTTAATCTTGATGTAAAGTGCACGGATGGAGTTCAGTACACAGATCATAGCAACACCAGTGTCCGCGAAAACTGCCATCCACATGTTTGCATGTCCGGTCAGACCAAGGATCATAACGGCAATCTTGATAACCAGTGCAAATACAACGTTCTGGATTGCGATCCGGTTGGTTGCACGGGAGATCAGGATGGACTGTGGAATTGCTTCCGTAGATGAAGTCATAAATACGACATCTGCTGCTTCGATGGCAGCGTCAGCACCACTTCCCATTGCTGCTCCGACATCGGCACCTGCCAGAACCGGAGCATCATTGATACCATCACCGACAAACATAACGGAACCATATTTGCTGCGGATTTTTCCAAGTTCGTTTAATTTTCCTTCCGGAAGAAGTTTCGCATGTACTTCGTCAATTCCGGTAGCAGCAGCAACTGCATCTGCACCGGACTGGGAATCTCCTGTCAGCATTACGGAGTGCAGACCGAGTTTTTTCAACTGACCGATAGCGGAAACAGCATCAGATTTGATCGTATCGGAAATAACCATATATCCGGCGAATACACCGTTTACTGCCATAAATACTTCTGCACCGTAAGATGCATCGGAAAGATCCGGCATAGCAATCTGATATTTAGCCATTAATTTATGATTACCGCATAAAACAGTGCCATGACTGTTTTTTGCAACAATTCCGTGTCCTGCGATCTCAGAAAGTTTTGCAGGTTCTTCGATGTTGAGTCCTTTTTCTTTGGCAGCGGTTACAATGCTGACTGCGATCGGATGTGTGGAATAATGTTCGCATCCGGCACAGAGTGCAAGCAGTTCATCTTCAGACAGATCGCCGACAGATACGGTTTTCTGTAATTTAAAGTTACCTTCTGTGATGGTTCCTGTTTTATCCATAACAACAGCGCCAAGTTTGCTTAAGGATTCCATAGAAAGACCACCTTTGAACAGGATGCCTTTTTTGGAACCGGCGCCGATACCGGAGAAGAATGCCAGCGGTACACTTAATACCAGAGCACAAGGACAACTCATTACTAAGAAGGAAATTGCGGTGTAAATCCAGTAATTCCAGTTTCCACTTACTAGGGACGGGATTACGGCAACAAGTACAGCGGCAATAACGACGCAAGGAGTGTATACTTTTGCAAATCTGGTAATAAAACGGTCAAGTTTCGGTTTGCTTGCGGCAGCGTTCTCCATAGATTCCAGAATACGGGAAACCATAGACTCAGATAACGGTTTTTCTACACGCATTTTTAACTGACCGGAAGTATTGACACAACCGGAAGTGATCTCATCACCAGCAGATACACCAACCGGAACCGGCTCACCGGTGATCGGAGAGGTATCCAGACGGCTTTCTCCTTCAATGACGACACCGTCCAACGGGATTCTGTCACCTGGACGGATCAGCAGGATATCACCAACGTTTGCATCTTCGGCAGGAATGACAGTTGTGTCATTGCCGGATACAAGGTTTACAACTTCCGGACGCATATCAACGGCATCCATGATTTGTCCACGGCTGCGCTCAACAGCTTTATCCTCAAAAAATTCACCGATACGATAGAAGAGCATAACACCAACTGCCTCCGGGAAATCGCGGATTGCAAAAGCAGCAAGTGTTGCAACACCCATCAGGAAGTTTTCGTCAAATACCTGACCGTGGGAAATGTTTTTTGCAGCTTTTACCAGAATTTCTCCACCAAGGATTACATATGCAATCGCAAAAACAATAAAGGTAGCTAATGTGTTGTCAATAGTGTGGTTTAAAATAACACCGATGGCAAAAAGAATCGCACCTGAAATAATGCAGCCAAGTTCTTTTTTGTCATCGCCTTCTTCCTCATGGGAATGACTTTCGGCAGAAGCCTGTTTTTTCGCTTTTTCCAGTTCATCACGGGCAACAACTTTTACTTCTGATTCAATAGAAGCGCAGATTTTCTGAACTTCCGGTAAAAAATTGTCCGGATCTTTTGCTGAAAGACGTAACTGTTTGGTTGTATAAGTAATGGTAGCAGCAGTTACACCCGGAAGATTGTTAATTTTTTCCTCCATTTTAGCGGCACAGTGCGCGCAGCCAAGATTCTGCAGGATGTAGATTTTGCTGTTTCCGGTATGAACACGCTCCACATGATGTACTTCTTCATGGTGGTGATGGTGATCATGGTCATGACAGCCGCAATCGCAGTCATCATCGTCATCGTCACAGCAGTCACAGTCACAATGATCGTCATCGTGATGGTGGTGATGATGGTGTTCATGGTGATGATGATGGTGCTCATGCTCCTCATGCTCATGATGATGTTCGTGTTCTTCATGATCGTGTTCGTGTTCGCAGCAACCGCAATCACAGTCATCCTCATGCTCATGAACAGATGCAGTATTTTCGAGTTCATTCATATCGTCATGTAATGTATCTTTCATAAGAACCTCCCTAAATTATTGTTGAACATGTGATTATTTATTCATATGAGTATTAAATCATATGAACTACTACTTGTCAATAGTGAAATGGATTTATACAATGTAAAAATTGCAAAGAAATTATTCCTATAGTAACATATATAATTATATTATATAAGATGATTTGGAATCTGTCTTGTATTGACAATTCTCGACAAAAAAATGTCGTATCTAATCTTTATAATGTATTTGTTCGCAAAAAATATCATTAGGAGGTAAGTATGGAAAAGCTAAATGTCGGAATTGCAGATGATAATGAACTGATTGTAAGTCTGCTGTCAGATATTGTGGCACAGGATGAAGAATTGCGAGTGGTTGGAACTGCGCGGAATGGAGAAGAAGCATATCAGATGATAAAAACAAAACAGCCGGATGTGGTATTATTGGATATCATTATGCCAGAAATGGACGGGCTTGCTGTTATGGACAAGATCAAAAGAGATAAAACCATCAAAAAGAGCCCTGAGTTTATCATGATAAGCGCGATCGGAAAAGAGGGTATCACAGAAGATGCGTTTCAGATGGGAGCATCTTACTACATAATGAAACCTTTCGCGAAAGATGTGGTCGTAAACAGAATAAAAATGATCAAACATCGTGAGAAGCGGAAAAGTTTTCAGATACGAAAAGCAGTTCCTTATGAAAGTCAGGAACAACTGATGAAACGAAATCTGGAAAGCCTGGTTACGGATATGATTCATGAGATCGGCATTCCAGCACATATAAAAGGATATCAGTATTTACGCGACGCGATCATTATGTCTGTAAATGATATCGAAATGTTAAATTCCATTACAAAGATTTTGTATCCAACAATCGCTAAGAAATATCAGACCACAGCCAGCAGAGTGGAGCGTGCGATTCGACACGCCATTGAAGTGTCCTGGAGCCGTGGAAAAATGGATACCATTGATGCGCTGTTTGGATATACGATCAACAATGGCAAAGGAAAACCGACAAATTCAGAGTTTATTGCATTGATCGCTGACAAAATTCGTCTGGAAAACAGTTAAAAAGAGACGGAAACGGGAAAAACCGATAAAATTGGTTGGTGAGGTCCGGTAAGTGTGCTATAATGTTTTTAAAATATGACCTACAATGAGGATTGGGGGAACAGGATGAAAAAAATATTATTTGCATCATCAGAGGCGGTACCGTTTATCAAAACCGGCGGTCTTGCTGATGTCGTAGGATCTTTGCCAAAATATTTTCCAAAGAAAGAGTATGATGTGCGTGTCGTGGTTCCAAAATACATGTGTATGGACACGAAGTATACCGAAAAAATGAAACTTGTTACAGAATGTCAGGTTCAGTTAAACTGGCGTACACAGTATGCGGGTGTGTATGAACTGCAGGAGGACGGCGTTACTTTTTATTTTATTGATAATGAGTATTATTTTGCAGGACCTGCACCATACGGTCAGATTTATCAGGATGCGGAGAAATTCGGATATTTTTCCAAGGCAGTACTGACGATCCTGCCGGAAATCGGTTTCCAGCCGGATATTATTCATTGTCACGACTGGCAGACCGGTCTGATCCCGGTATTTTTAGAGGCACAGTTTCGACAGAATGAGTTTTACCGCTACATGCGTACAGTATACACCATTCATAATATGAAGTTTCAGGGACGCTGGTATGTGGATGCCATCCGCGATGTGACCGGACTGGACAGTTCTTACTTTACCATGGACAAGCTGGAAAGTTATGGAAATGCCAATCTGTTAAAAGGCGGTGTTGTGTATTCTGATTATATTACAACCGTCAGTGAGACTTATGCCAAGGAGATTCAGTCTACCGAAGGCGGCGAGGGACTGGATGGACTGATGCGGGCAAAATCTTTTGTACTCTCTGGTATTGTAAACGGACTGGATTACAAAGTTTTTGATCCGAAGACAGATCCGGCGATCGCACAGCATTACAAAGGAAATGTTACTTCTTATAAGAAAGCAAACAAACTTGCGCTGCAAAAAGAGGTCGGTCTGGAGCAGACAAATGATAAATTCCTGATCGGAATGGTTTCACGTCTGACAGATCAGAAGGGCTTTGATCTGGTGGATTACATGATGGATGAGATCCTTGGGGACGAGCGTATCCAGATCATAGTACTTGGAACCGGAGAGCAGCGATATGAAGATATGTTCCGCTATTTTGCACAGAAATATCCGGGACGGGTTTCTGCAAATATCTGCTATTCAGAAGATTTTGCACACCGTATTTATGCAGGTTGCGATGCATTTCTGATGCCGTCACTGTTTGAACCGTGCGGACTCAGTCAGCTGATGAGCATGCGTTACGGAACAGTACCGATGGTTCGTGAAACCGGCGGTCTGAAAGATACCGTAGAGGCATATAATGAGTTTGAACATACCGGAAATGGATTCAGTTTCCATAATTATAATGCACATGAAATGCTGTATATGATCCGTTATGCCGCAAAAATCTATTTTGGTTATCCAAAAGAGTGGGAAGAAATCATCAAGCGTGGCATGGCAATGGATTATTCCTGGAGTGCTTCTGCAAGCAAGTATGCTGAAATCTATGAGGGACTTTATAAACGGAGTGAAGAAGACCGTCAGCGCGATCACAAATGGCAGCAGGAGTATGAAGAACGTGAGCAGAAACGTCTGGAGGCAGAACTTCGTGTAAAATTAATGATGGAAGCTGAACTGGCAGAGCGTGAAGCTGCACTCAAAAAAGCAGAAGAGGAAGCTGCATTAAAAGAGGCAGAGAAAGAAGCTGCACAGAAAGCTGCATCAAAAGAGGGAGAGAAAAAAGTTGCACAGAAAGCTGCTTCAAAGGAGACAGAGCAGGAAGCCACACTGAAAACTGCTGAGAAAGAAGCAGCAGAAAAGCAGACTGGCAAAAAGAAAACTTCTGCATCAAAAAAACAGTCTGCAAAGACAACAAAAACAGGAACAACATCATCTGCAAAGAAAACAACAACGCAGAAAACCAGCAAAAAGTAATTTTTGCAATATTCTGCTGTAAATGAATTTTTTACACATTCGGCGGAGTCAGGAAATGAAAGCTTATAAAAATACGCAGAAAAATATGTCATGCGTTGCATGAGGCGTATCCTGCAACAAGAATGTTAATGGATTCTTGAATTTTCCTGTTCCGCCGGATTGTGTATATTATGATTATGTGAGTTGGAAAATCCACTTACAACTATGATGTTATAAAATGGAAAGATGGATCATAGATTACATCGTTATTTCGTTCTTGCGGCGGGAGTAGTAGTAAGCATGTGTGGAGAGAATTTCATCGTCCATAAGTTGAGAATCATTCACTTCGCGCACCATATCAGACAGTTCTCCGTAGCAGTCATTCTCCAGCGTCGGAACAAGAATGACCTCATGGATACTGCTTGGGAGAATATAGAAATCAGTCTGTGATTCTTCAGAAAAATGCTTTAACAGATCTTTGTAGAGCAGACATGTAGCACCAAACAGGTTCGTTTCGTTTGTGAGTACGAACATTGGATAGGGAGATGGTCTGGACACGGTTGGATCAGGATGCGTGAGCCGTCCGGATAATTCATAAATGACATCATTCATATCATACAGTTTTTCCGGCAAAATCTTCTGAGTATTGTCTTTGGCGATCTGAAACAATTCTGTCGTTGTGATATTCCAGTTCTTTAAATGGGAATGATGGATCAGGATTGTTGCATTGCCGGTCGTAAAATCCATGGAGATCAGACAATAAAATACAATTGCCAAATCCAGAAAACGGATATGAGGAACCTTTTCCAAAAGTTCTTTGTTTCGCTCATAATGGATCAGCTTCATGGCAATTTTGTCCCGGATATTGTCAAAATCCGTGAAAAAAGACGGATCAATCTTTTGGGAAGGCTTATGTCGGTGATAATCGCTGAGCAGGGACTGATAAACATCATTAAAACTGATGCCGTGGTTATAAGAATCATAGTAATAATTCAGATAAAGTGTCGGTGAAATATTACAGTCGTTTTCCATAATCGTAAGTCCGTCAAGGACAATGCCATTATTTTTGGAAACCTGCTGGATCGAGATGCGTTTTGGATCGGGAATATCGTGCTCCAAACGCTCCATGATGACTGTCTGAAAAGTGTTATATTGCATATTAAGTTGAAAAAGAAAAGACGATCAGATGTTTACTGTGGGCTAAAGATAACACAGCTTTTTCTAAAAGGCAAGATGGCATATCTGCCAAAATACAGGGTGTCCACAGACCGTTAAAAATTCCCTAAAATGGCAGAAACTGCGTAACTACGGGAAAAAGTCGATTGGCACATTTGTACAAAAATGGGATTTTTTGAAAAATTAGAAAAAATTCGAAATGGCATGAAGTGTGACAGAAGAACAGAATTTCTCAAAAAAATTCTCAAAAAGTTTATAAAAATATGAAAAAAGGCTTGCAATGAAATTGAAAATCTAATATAATTCTTTGTGCATGCTTCGATGGCTCAGTTGGTAGAGCAACGCATTCGTAATGCGTGGGTCGAGGGTTCGAGTCCCTTTCGAAGCTTGTGAAAATCCCGGTTTTTCAACCGGGATTTTTTGTTTGATAGATTCCGGTATGAATGGTACTTGCGCGGACTTGTGTTTTTCTATATACTGAAAACAGTAAGTGATGCAGGACAGGGATTTATAAAGAGGGAGGAAGCAAAAAATGGCAGTAAAAATTAATGGAATCAATCACTGTGCGATCAGTGTTGCAGATATTGAGGAGACGATTCAGTGGTATTCAGACGTATTTGGATTTACCGTAGTCAATCGATCTGAAATTCCGGGAGCAGGAATCAAAGTAGCGCATTTACAGGGTGTAGGATTTTTGCTGGAGGTATTTGAGGCTCCTGGAGCAAATCCATTGCCAGAGGACCGCAGAGTACCGAACAGAGATCTGATGACACACGGAAACAAACATATGTCTTTTGGTGTTCCGGACGGAAGAAAAGCGAAGGAAGAACTGGAAGCGATGAGCGTGGAGATCGCTATGGTAGCGGAAGTAGATGACACCTATGGCGTGTTTATCCGTGACAATACAGGAAACCTGATCGAGATTTTTGAGGAATCCGGTGACGTGGTATTTAATCAGCATAAAAATCAGCAGTAAGGATGCGTGAAACTATGGGATCAAAAATCAGAAGAATGATTGACCGGGCAAGTGAGCTTCTGGAGCTGGCAGTCAATATTATCATTATTATTGCAGTAATCGTGGCGGTTATTTCCCTGTGGAAACCGTTTATGGAATTTGTGCAGAACCGCGAATCTGCACATGCTTTTTTGGATTTTTTAGGATATGTGTTAAACGTTCTGATCGGTATTGAGTTTTTCAAGATGCTTTGCAAACCGGATGTGGATACCGTTCTGGAAGTTGTAATGTTTGTCATTGTCCGTCATATGGTGGTACTTGAAACAAGCTCGGTGGAAAATCTGCTGACCATTGTCGGTATGGCGATTATTTTTGCAATTAAAAAATTCCTGAAAGAACCGAAAAAAGAGAAGTTGAAAACGGTTTCGGAGGATGAGTCTGAAAGAGTAAGAGGGTATAATGAACAATTACAAAACAGACAAAACTGAAATCTGTCACGATTGGCAGGAAAATTTAATAGCATTCTCAAAAGAACATGAATTCCCAGCGGAAGCGGTAGAATTACTTTCAAATTCATTAGAATTGATTATCAAAAATGAACATTTGTATCATGTGTTTACTGAATGGGAACAAAAATACTGGGAAAATCCTGATTTGGATTATGTGTTACTTCAGAAAATATTAGAAGATTTTGATGGAGAAGAAGGTATTTCGAAATATACTTTTGATTTATTATTTATGATCGGAATCAGCAGACGAACATGGGAACTTTATCAGAAGCGGGGAATCAGCAGGGAGATTTTTCATGATTCTATGGCAGATATGCACTGGAAGTTGTTGGAGTGTCATCAAATGTATGACATTTGGGGAACGTTTGTGATGCATTGGTTTCCATGGTGGTTCCAGTTAAAACGTTTTGCACTGGGAAGGCTTCAATTTGAATTGATTAAATTTGATGACGAGTATGAGAAAGATGGTCTGATATTACATAAAGACAGTCCGGTGATAAATGTGCACATTCCATCTTGTGGAAAATTGGATTACACAGAAGTTCAAAAATCCTATGAAAAAGCTGCTGAGTTTTATCGTACAGAATTTATGGAGCATCCGTTGGTGTTTGTATGTGAATCATGGTTATTGTTCCCGGCAAATAAAGAAATTTTACCGGAACAGTCCAACATTCGCAGATTTTTGTCAGATTATGACGTGTATCGTACCAGAGAAAACAATAATGATCTGTGGCGGATTTATTATGGCGCGGAGCAGAATGATTTTGAAAATCTGCCAGAGAATACCGGATTGGAGCGGGCATATAAAAAATGGCTGCTGAGTGGTCATATGGCAGGGCAATCATGGGGCGTGTATCGATATGAAAAGGAAATGTGATATATCCAAAATAGGATATTGTGATAGCTGGTGAATTTTTCGCCAGCTTTTCCAGTTTTTGTGATATTTCAGTGTGCGCGATTGTTTTATTAGTGAAAGAGATATCTCTGGAACAAACAGATAAACAGAAGTAAGTGGGGAGTGCAGATGAAAGAAATAAATGAGAATCGTGTACTGGAATGTTACCAGAAGTATAAGGACACTGTTTTCAAGCTGGCATATTCGTATTGCAAAAGCGTGACGCAGGCAGAGGATGTTTTTCAGGATGTATTTGAAAAATTTATGCAGAAAGCGCCGGATTTTTCGGACGAATATCATGAAAAAGCATGGTTTATCCGGGTAACGATCAATGCATGTAAAAATGTGTTGAAGCTGAAATGGAATAAAGAGCGTGTACAGTATGAGGATTATATGACGCCGGAAAAAGTTTCCGAAGAACCGGAATATGAACTGCTTCGTCAGGCGGTGCTGGCGCTTCCGGAAAAATACCGGTTACCGATCCACCTGTATTATTATGAAGAATATTCTGTGCGGGAAATCGCAGAGATTCTTCAGAGAAAGGAATCTGCCGTACAGACACAGCTTCAGCGCGGAAGAGAGAAAATCCGCAGATCGCTGACAGAGAAAGGAGTATCCTATGAAACTGAATCATGAATCCTATGAGAAAGCATTTTCAAATATCACATTAGATGATCGTATCGGTATGGAATTATTATCAAATGCAAAGGTTAAACGATTGCGTAGAAAGAAAAAAATTACGTCACAGGTGGCAGCGGCTATCATTTGTCTGGTGTTGGCAGGAGGAGCAGGAACCGGAATCTGTTATGCACAGACAGGAACAGATCCAATTCACTTTTTTGCAATGATGTTTCAGCATGCTTCTGTGGAAGCCGTTTATCAGGTCGCAGATGGTTTTGTAGATAGTGATCAGAGCTTGACGGATGGAAATGTACGGATTATATTGGATTCTTATCTTTATGATAAGGAAAAAGGCATTATCATATCGAATGTGACGTTTTCTACAATCGATGGTTCTGATTTTTATACTAAGGACGAAATGGATGTTTACAGAGCAAAAGGTGAAGATACAGATGATGAAATTTTAAGATCAATGATAGTAGGAGATTTTGGTGTTGATTCTGGTTCTTCTGCCAATACAGGGAATGATGCGATTATGATAGAAAACGGTCACACGTTCCATTATTATGCGATTATTACTGATATGAATGGAAGAAAAAATGCATCCGATCAGCTGGTGATTCGTGGAAATAATAAGACAGGCGTGCTTGGTACATTTAAACTGGAGCCAACCGGAGATATCAAAGTGGTTGATCTGAATGTAGAAAAAAATACGGCATGTGATACGGTTCAGATTACTGGCGGCTATCTGAAAATTTGCTGGAACACGGATGCTACAGATGATGTGTCAACAGATTCTTTGGAACCGCTTCCATTTTCAAAAGTGGAGGTTACCATGAAAGACGGCATGATCTATCGTTATCAGAAGCCAGATTCTGCATGGATGAAAGACGGGGAGCATACCATGGAGAAAGAAGAACAGGCATACTATGCAGAAGAAGAGGGCGTCACAAAAATCTTTAGTGGATCTATTATGATAGATAATGATAATAATCAGAGCGACTGGTTGATGAGATTCCCGGATTTTATCAATGTTGATGACATTGTTTCGGTGACACTTGATGGACAGGAAATCATGAAATAAAAAACTGACAGTTAGTCCGGCACAACAGTAAAGAACAGTAAAAGACAGTAAAACGCTGTATCCGGAACAGTATCTGGATACAGCGTTTTCACGTTTGCCAATATAGCGATTTTGAGATAGTTTAAACTACATCTTCTTCAGATACCATTTCTCCAACCACACAATCAGCTGGTACAATCCCATAGCAATCAGACAGAGTATCACAATCCCGAGAATTACCCAGTCCAGTTTCATGATCTGACTGCCATAAATGATCATATATCCCAAACCGCGACGGGAAGAGATAAATTCACCGATGACAACACCGACCAGACAAAGTCCGATATCCACTTTCATAATGGAAAACAGATTTGGAATGTTGGACGGAAATACGACTTTTGTTAAAACAGCTTGCCGGTTTCCGCCCAATGTCTCAATCAGTTTCATCTGATTGGGATCAACGGTTAAAAATCCCTGATAAAGACTTAAAATCGAACCAAAAATTGCTACAGACATTCCAGTGACGATGATGGTTTTATAATTGCCACCTAACCATACGATCAGCAGTGGTGCAAGGGCAGATTTTGGCAGACTGTTCAGCACAACCATATATGGTTCCGACACATCGGAGACCGATTTTTTTGCCCAGAGCAAAACTGCAATCAGAATGGTAAAAAGAATGACCAGTACAAAACTGATCATGGTTTCCAACAGTGTGATGCTGACATGCTGCCAGATGGTTCCTTCCATCAGCATTTGAATAAAACAGGTGACAAGACGTTTCGGGGAACTGAAAATAAAGTCATTGATCCAGGACAGATCTGCTGCCAGCTCCCAGAGAACGAGAAACAGTACAAAAATAAAAATGCGTAAAAAGTGTATTTTTCGTTTGTATTGCTGTTGTTGATACAGGAAGGTTTCCTGCGTGGTTTCAGGACGTTTCATGGTGCAGCTCCTTCCAGATAAGATTGAAATAGGTTTTAAAATCATCATGATCCCGGCGTTCCATCGGTGTCAGATCCGTAGGAAATGCGACAGATACGATCCTTTGGATGCGTCCGGGACGGGCAGTAAGGATGATGACGCGATCCGCCATACTGACAGCTTCTGCCAGATCATGTGTGACCAGAATGGCAGTCTTTTTCTCCTTGCGGATAATGGAACCAATATCGTTGCTGACTGACAGGCGTGTCTGATAATCCAGTGCGGAAAACGGTTCGTCTAAAAGCAGTAATTCCGGTTTTAATACAAGGGTGCGAACCAGAGCGGCGCGTTGCCGCATACCGCCGGAGAGCTGGCTTGGCTTCGACTGGGAGAATTTTTCCAGACCATATTGTTTCAGAAGCTGCTTTGCATAAGCACGGCTTTCTTCGGTCAGTTCATGGCGGATTTCCAGACCAAGCAGTACATTTTTCCAGATGCTGCGCCATTCCAGCAGATAATCCTGCTGCAGCATATATCCGATGTGGCGCCGGCTGTCCGCGGTCAGCGGCGTACCATTCAAAAGCAATGTGCCGGATTCTGGTGTGAGCATGCCTGCCAGCAGATTTAAAAGTGTGGATTTGCCACATCCGCTGGGACCGACGATGGCAACAAAATCACCGGAATTGACGGTAAACGTAATATCAGATAAAGCAGGGGTTTCCCCCTGCATCGTATGATATGCATAAGACAGATGTTGAATTTCAAACAACGAATGCATGAGAGTCCTCCTTATCAGTTTTAATGAGCCTATATCAGATGGGAGATGACTCCCACCTCTATAGGTGGTGAGAAACAAGCTAGTATCAGTGGTGGGAGCCAATCCCCCATCTGATATAGCCTCCGGCAGGATTACAGAGGTGCGCAGTTGAAGTATGTCATGCAATTGCATGACGCGCACCTCGCAACAAGAATGCCGGAGCATTCTTGAAATAATGCAAGTCAAATATGTGAGACTTTATGTGTGATTCTGATCAGTGCAAGTTAGTGAAAAATTCTCAGAATCATGGTATATTTTCGTAAAATGTTTCTTTCAGTCGAAGATTGAGATAAACTGGATATAGTATAGAGTATGTAAAAATAACGGTGGTTGCTATTGTAAAACCGCCGCGAATCGTATAAAATAAGTAAGTTATGAAGCAGAATTACCAAAAAGAACTGGAAAAGAAAATTCAAAAACTGCAGACAGAGCAAAAAGTACCAACGCTGTTATTACACGCCTGCTGTGCACCTTGCAGCAGTTATGTACTGGAGTATCTGGCAGAATATTTCCACATCACAGTATTTTTCTACAATCCGAATATTACGGAGGCAGCAGAATACCACAAACGTGTGGAAGAAGAAAAACGCTTGATTCGGGAACTTCCGGTGAAATATCCGGTGTCCTTTATTGAGGGTGCTTATGAACCGGAGCGGTTTGTGGCAGAAGTAAAAGGTCTGGAGCAGGTTCCAGAAGGCGGTGCACGTTGTGAAAAATGTTTTGCGCTGCGTCTGTCAGAGACTGCAAAGCTGGCACAGGAAAAGGCATTCGATTATTTTACCACGTCACTGACTATCAGTCCGTTGAAAAATGCAGCACTGCTCAATGAGGCGGGAGAAGCGGCGGCAGCGGAATACTGTCATGGAACGACTGTTTTTTTGAATTCTGACTTTAAGAAGAAAAACGGATATAAGCGATCCGTGGAATTGTCGGAAATCTATGGTCTGTACCGGCAGGATTACTGTGGCTGCGTGTATTCCAAACTGCAGCGGGAACAGGAAAAAAGAGCAAAAGCACAGGAAGAAGCTGAACATGCAGCGAAATAATATTTCACAAAATCTCAGTCTGAAATAATATTCTCATTGAGAACCTACGAGATGGAGAAATCCTGTGTGCAAGATAAGGAAAATGAAGGAGGAACAACGAGATGGCACAATTATGGGGAGGTCGTTTCACAAAGGAAACGGACAAACTGGTTTATAATTTTAACGCATCAATTTCGTTTGATCAGAAATTTTACAAACAGGATATTCAGGGCAGCATCGCACACGTCTGCATGCTTGGAAAACAGGGCATTCTGACCAAACAGGAGATGCAGGATATCGTAAAAACACTGGATGAGATCTGCAAAGATGTAGAATCCGGAAAACTGAAAATCACTGACGAATATGAGGATATTCACAGTTTTGTGGAGGCAAATCTGATCGACCGCCTGGGAGATACCGGTAAAAAATTACATACCGGACGAAGCAGAAATGATCAGGTTGCATTAGATATGCGTCTGTATACACGTCTGGAAGTACTCTACACAGATGAATTGGTACGAGATCTGTTGCAGGAACTGTTAAAAATCATGGAGGAGAATACCGAGACCATTATGCCGGGATTTACACATCTCCAGAAAGCACAGCCGGTTACTTTAGCACATCATGTTGGCGCATATTTTGAGATGTTCAAACGTGACAGAAGCCGTCTGCATGACATTTATGAGCGTATGAATTACTGCCCGTTAGGAGCAGGTGCACTGGCAGGAACGACTTATCCGTTAGACAGAGAATATACCGCATCCTTACTTGGTTTTGCAGGTCCGACCTTAAACAGCATGGATTCCGTATCTGACCGTGATTATGTCATTGAATTTTTATCCGCATTATCTACGATCATGATGCATCTGAGCCGTTTCTGCGAGGAAATCATCATCTGGAATTCTAACGAATATCAGTTCGTGGAAATCGATGACGCATACAGCACCGGAAGCAGCATCATGCCACAGAAGAAAAATCCGGATATCGCTGAGCTGGTACGTGGAAAAACAGGTCGTGTTTACGGCGCGTTGATGTCTATTCTGACAACGATGAAAGGCATTCCGCTGGCATATAACAAAGATATGCAGGAAGATAAAGAACTGACATTTGATGCGATTGATACAGTCAAAGGCTGTCTGGCTCTGTTCACCGGAATGATCGCAACCATGAAATTTAACAAAGAAGTGATGAGCAAGAGTGCCCGTCATGGATTTACCAATGCGACAGATGCCGCTGATTATCTGGTAAATCACGGAGTTCCGTTCCGTGATGCACATGGAATCGTAGGACGTATTGTACTGTATTGCATCGATAAAGGTATTGCCATTGATGACATGTCTCTGGAAGAGTTAAAAGCCATCAGTCCGGTATTTGAAGAGGATATTTACGATGCAATTTCCATGGATACCTGTGTCAACAAACGTCTGACCATTGGTGCGCCGAGCAAAGAGGCCATGACTCAGGTGATTGCGATTGAAAAAGAATATCTGGCACATGACTGGCTGGAAGATATCGAGATTTTACAGGAAACCAAGTAAAGAAATAAAAGAAAGACTTGCATTTTTCCGGAAATTGTTATAATATAGCACAAGAAAAAGACATCTGTTCGCGGTAAACGGACAAATGAGAAAAGATGTATATCTAAATACGATCGCAATGGAGGATGTAAAAATGAGTGAAAAATTAAAAGTCGGAATATTAGGCGGAACAGGAATGGTAGGTCAGAGATTTATCTCTCTGCTGGAGAACCATCCGTGGTTTGAGGTAACAACCATCGCAGCAAGCCCGCGTTCAGCTGGAAAGAGATATGAGGACGCCATTGGCGATCGTTGGAAAATGACAACTCCGATGCCGGAAGCGGTAAAAGACATCGTTGTAATGAACGTTAACGAAGTAGAGAAAGTTGCTTCTGAAGTAGATTTCGTATTCAGTGCAGTTGATATGTCAAAAGACGAGATCAGAGCTATCGAGGAAGCATATGCAAAAACTGAGACACCGGTTGTTTCAAACAACAGCGCACATCGTTGGACACCGGATGTACCGATGGTAGTTCCGGAGATCAACCCACAGCACATGGACGTTATCAAATATCAGAAAAAACGTCTTGGTACAAAGCGTGGATTTATCGCAGTAAAACCAAACTGCTCCATTCAGTCTTATGCACCGGTACTGACAGCTTGGAAAGAGTTCGAGCCGTATGAGGTTGTTGCAACAACTTATCAGGCAATTTCCGGAGCTGGTAAAACATTCAAAGACTGGCCGGAGATGGTAGAAAACATTATCCCATACATCGGTGGTGAGGAAGAAAAATCTGAGAAAGAGCCGCTGCGTCTCTGGGGTGAGATCGATGAGGAGAAAGGCGAGATTGTTCCTGCAACTTCACCGGTAATCACATGCCAGTGTATCCGTGTTCCGGTATTAAACGGACATACAGCAGCAGTTTTCGTAAAATTCCGTAAGAACCCGACAAAAGAGCAGCTCATCGAGAAATTAGAGCAGTTCAGCGGTGTTCCGCAGGAGTTAAATCTTCCGAGTGCACCAAAACAGTTTATCCGTTACATGCAGGAAGATGACCGTCCACAGGTTCAGCTTGATGTTGATTATGAAAACGGTATGGGTATCAACGTAGGTCGTCTGCGTGAGGACACTGTATATGATTGGAAGTTCGTAGGACTTTCCCACAATACGGTTCGTGGTGCTGCAGGTGGAGCGGTTCTCTGTGCAGAACTTCTGAAGGCACAGGGATATATTACAAAAAAATAATTATGTGCTGATAAAAAATACATAGTTAAGAAAAGGATGAGTTTTCCGCTGAAATTGGAAGGCTCATCTTTTTTGAAATTATACTTATAAAAGTCTGGATGGAAATAATATAATGACAAAACCATACAAGTTTATCTCAGTCGAGAAGATTCCCACTTCTGCAAGTGATGAGTAATAACAAATCTTTTTCAGTGGGAGTACAATCTCCGACTGAGATAAACGCTCCGCGAGGATGTGCAGTGATTCTGAGAAGAATATGTCAGCTTTCGCTGACCAGAATCACGCACCAAGTCTCACGAGCGTTCGACTTGAATAAGTTTTTTACAGAAAAAGCATAGAAAAAATAATGAATCTGTGAGAAAATATGTGGCAGATAAGCAAAAGAAATTTCAGGAGGCAAAAGAGATGAGAGAAAACCTTAACTGGGCGGTACTTGGTACCGGTGTGATTGCAAATGAAATGGCGCAGGCGCTGCAGAAAATGGGAAAATCTCTGTATGCAGTTGGAAACCGTACTCATCAGAAGGCGGTAGATTTTGCAGAAAAATATGGTGTGCAGAAAGTATATGATCAGATCGAGGATATGTTTGAGGATGAAAATGTCGATATTATTTACATTACCAGTCCACATAACACGCATTATGCCTTTATGAAAAAAGCATTACAGCATGGAAAGCATCTTTTAGTGGAAAAATCCATTACATTAAACAGCAGAGAACTGGATCAGATGATCGCACTGGCACAGGAAAAGAATTTAATTCTAGCTGAAGCCATGACCATCTGGCATATGCCGATTTATAAAAAATTGTGGAACATCGTAAAAGAAGGAGCACTTGGAAAAGTCCAGATCATAACAATGAATTTTGGCAGTTTTAAGGAATATGATATGAAGAACCGCTTTTTCAATCTGAATCTGGCGGGAGGAGCAATGCTTGATATTGGTGTCTATGCACTTTCGATTGTCCGTAGTTTTATGGATGAGACTCCAACCAATATATTAAGTCAGTGGAAACCATCTCCGACAGGTTCCGACGAGCAGGCAACTGTTTTGCTGCAGAATTCACAGGGACAGATGGCAACAGTAGCATTATCCATGCATTCAAAACAGCCAAAACGCGCCATGATCAGCTGCGAAAAAGGATATATAGAAATTATGGAATATCCGCGTGCTGATAAAGCAGTTATCGTGGACGCCGAAACCGGGGAACGGACAGAAATTACAGAAGGTGAGACTGGCAATGCACTGTATTATGAAATGCTGGATATGGAGCAGGCAGTGCGCAGCGGTAATGCAAATGGAATGCATCTGGAATATACCAAAGATGTCATGGACATTATGACAAAACTTCGGAGAGACTGGGGCATGAAATATCCGGAAGAGAACTGGGATTAGATTTTTAATGAAAAAGGAGATAACATAAATATGAAAATCGTAGTATTAAACGGAAGTCCGCGTAAAGGTGGAAATACAGAAATTATGACGCAGGCATTTACAAAAGGTGCTGAGAAAAAAGGGCATGAAGTAGTCAACTTACCTGTTGGTACCATGAAAATCCGTGGATGTATGGCTTGCGAGTACTGTTTCTCTCATAATGGAGAATGTGCACAGAAAGACGATATGACACAGGTGTACGAAAAATTGAAAGATGCGGATATGGTTGTATTTGCATCTCCGATTTACTGGTTCGATATCACTGCACAGTTAAAAGCAGTCATCGACCGTTTGTATGTGGGGGCAACGGCAGGATTTCATTTTCATAAAACAGCGTTGTTGTTAGATGCCGGTGCAGATCATGTATTTGATGCGGCAATCGAACAGTATCGTGCAACGGCTGCTTATGTGAAGTGGGAGGACTGCGGAATCATTACTGTCCCAAACATGGAAAGCAAAGGCAGCATGAGTGCCTGTCCGAAGCTGGCAGAGGTAGAAGCATTGGGAGAGTCTTTGTAATGCAGAAATACAGACATATTGTGCAGTATTATGAAACAGATAAAATGGGGATTACACATCATTCAAATTATATCCGTTGGATGGAAGAAGCCAGAATTGATTTTCTCAGACAGATTGGATGGGACTATGCAAAACTGGAGTCAATAGGCATTATATCTCCGGTTACAGCAGTAAACTGCAAATATAAAAAGAGCACAACCTTTGGAGATGTCATTGATATTGACGTCATAGTAGAAGAATTCAAAGAAGTAAAATTAAAATTGCAATATACTATGACAAATGAACAGGGAGAAATTGTATGTCAGGGATATTCAGAACATGCATTTATCAATCCGGAAGGCAAGTTGATTCGGTTAAAAAGAGAATATCCGAACTTTTATCATGCATTGAGTGAACTGGCAGAGTAAGAAATGGAGGGATGAATCGATGAAAGCACATAAATGGTGGAGCATTGCGGCATTATTTTGTATGATCATGGCAATTTATTCAGGTCATAAAATAATTCATAAGGCAAAGTAAATTTATCAAAATGAATAATTTAGAGATATGCTATCTTAAGAGGAGAAGGATATGGCATTAAATTTACATGATGAAAAGAACAAATGGTTGGACTGGGCGATTGAAATCCAAAGTCTGGCGCAAGCGGGGCTGACCTATGGACATGACGTATATGATATGGAGCGTTATGAACGTTTACGGGAAATTTCAGCAGAAATGTTATCTTACAAAACAGATATTCCAGTAGAAAAAATAAAAGACTTATTCTGTAATGAAACTGGCTATCAGACACCTAAGGTTGATACCAGAGCAGCAATTTTCGAGGATGGAAAAATCTTATTAGTGCATGAAAAAAACGGAACCTGGTCGTTACCGGGCGGCTGGTGTGATGTTAACCAATCGGTAGCGGAAAATACGATCAAAGAGACATTAGAAGAAGCTGGTTTACATGTAAAAGCAGACCGTATGATCGCTGTTCAGGATCGAAATAAACATAATTTGCCGATATATGTTTATGGTGTGGTCAAGATTTTTATCCAGTGTTCTGTAATTGACGGGGCTTTTGTTTCAAATATTGAAACGACAGAGACAAAATATTTTGCAAAAGACGAAATACCGGAAAATCTGGCAAATGAAAAAACAACCAAAGAACAGATACTAATGTGTTTTGATGCGTATGAAGCGAAACACTGGAAAGTTTTGTTTGACTAAAAAGTAATTTATGATAACTTGGAGGAATGACATGAAATGCAAAAGAACGGTTCTGCCATTACTTGGAACTGCATTTGAACCTGGCAGACTGGCAGACACGCTAAATGAATTTGAGGATGAAGAACTGGCAGAAATTGCACAGGCAGAAGCCTATTTTTTTTCAGCACAGGCAGAAGCCTGTGTGAAAATTGTAGAAAAATATCTGAACAGTGAGGATGTGATCCTTCGTATGTCAGCGGATATGCTTTATACATTTGCAAATCTGACGCTGGGTGATGCGATGGCAGCGCAGATGGCGCGGGAAGATGTACATATCTGCCTGAAAAAAGCATTCGAGGACGAAATCGATCTGGAGACACAGGCATCTTGTTTGTTTGCATTATATGTCATTAGTGTGCTGATTCATATTCCACCGGAAAAAGAAATGCCGTTGTTAAGCGATTATTTGCGTTATCTTCCAGAAGGTCAGCGTCTGTTTGCTATGAATCTGTTGGCGCATGGTGCCTATCTGAATCAGGAATATGCAAAAGGACAGGGCATGGCACAAACTGCAATGATGATGGCAGAAAAAATGTATCCGATTCCATTTATTTATCTGAATTGTGTCAATGCCATGTGTCAGATCAATCAGAAAGATCAGGAAGGAGCCAGA
This sequence comes from Roseburia sp. OM02-15, assembly GCF_003481835.1. Taxonomy (NCBI): domain Bacteria; kingdom Bacillati; phylum Bacillota; class Clostridia; order Lachnospirales; family Lachnospiraceae; genus Roseburia; species Roseburia sp. OM02-15. Next base: position 113,747 of record NZ_QULX01000003.1, on the reverse strand, counting down.
GAGTCTGTGATTCGAGCATGGGAGATTGCAAGACAGGATAAACTTCTGGAGCCGTTCATTGAGCATCATGGATTGCTGCAAGGAGTTTTAGAAGTCTGGGTAAAACAGCGGGAACCGTATGTATATAAAAAAATGATGGATGGAGTCATTGCTTTTAGCCGTGGATGGATGAAAATTCACAATCCGGAGATGCAAAAAGCAGTGACGGATCTGTTGACTCCGGTGGAGTTTTCTATCGCGATGCTTGCTTGCCGTGACTGGACAAATCAGGAGATTGCAGAACATATGGGACTTTCAGTCAATACGGTAAAACATTACGTTTCTACGATTCTGGAAAAATTACAGATTGATAAGCGTGACAAGATCAAGGAATTTGTAAATCAGTAATGAAAAGTCAAAGAATAAAGTGTCAATTTTCAGAAAACAGAAGATAATAATTTATGCCTGTTTCAATGTTTGCTGAAATAGGCACTTTTTTGTGCCAAAACGGGCATGTAAAAACAACGAATAGTTTGATAAAATATAACCAACGAGATGGCTGCTCAGTAAAATACCTAAAACAGTAATAATTTTTTACATATAATGATATATACCTTGCGAACAGATACAGATGAGCAGTCATCAGAAATACTTTATATGAACGCAGAATAAGCATTCCCCCGATTGAAGTGTGTAGAGCACTAAGTGGTGGGTAAGCGGGATGCTTATGTCAGTGGGAGTTAAAAGCTCCCACTGACAGGTCACAAAGCGACTGCGTTCCTGAGCAAGTAGTGAAAGCGGATTGCAAATGTCCGCTTTACTTATAAGAAACATAGTCTTTTGCTAAATGGCAGAAGGCTTTTTTTCGTTTCCAAATCATATCAGGTTTATTACTGAATTATAGCAGAAACAAAATAGTTAAAACAAGATGATATGTTGCGGAGCAATTTTTAAAAAAAGAAAAGCAAGTTTTTGGATGAAAAATAAATAGGAAGTATGGAACTAAAATGATATAATAGACACAGAAACAAAGTAAAAAACAAATTACTCAGTTTACAAATCTTGATGAAAATAAATATGAGAAAAGGAATTTTGAATGGAAAAATACAGTATTAACGGAGTATCTTTACTCAAAAATGAAAAAGCAATTTTTCCAATGATGGGGGAGTTTCATTTTTCCAGATGCCCGGAACCGGAATGGGAAGAAGAAATCAGGAAAATGAGAGCCTGTGGCATGGATATCATAGCAACCTATGTTTTCTGGATTCATCATGAGGAAGAAGAAGGTGTCTTTGATTTTACAGGACAGCGCAATCTGCATTATTTTTTGAAATTGTGCGAGAAATGGCAGATGCATGTGTGGCTTCGTATTGGACCGTGGGCGCATGGAGAAGCACGGAATGGCGGTTTCCCGGACTGGCTGCTGAAAAAAGGATATAAATTGCGCAGCGATGATCCGGATTACCTGGCTTTGGTGGAACGTTTCTGGAAGAAAATTTATAAAGAAGTGGAAGGAACACATTGTATCCTTGGTATTCAGATTGAAAATGAATATGGTCATGTGGGTGGTTTACGAGGTGCTGCCGGGGAGCAACATATGCGTACGCTAACAAAACTGGCAAAAACGATTGGTTTTGAAGCACCTTATTGGACAGCGACCGGATGGGGCGGTGCGGTACTTGGTGATCTGACACCAGTTATGGGCGGTTATTGTGATGCCCCATGGGATGCTTCTTTAAAACAGCTTCCGCCAAACAAAAATTATCTGTTTTCAACGGTGCGAAATGATGGAAATATTGGCAGTGATTATGCACCGGGCATGGAATTGTCATTTGATAAAGATGCGTATCCGTATCTGACAGCAGAACTTGGTGGCGGTGTGCAGGTGACACATCATCGCAGGCCACGGGTGACAGCAGAAGATATCGGAGCGATGTCAGTATGCAAACTTGGAAGCGGTTGTAACCTGTTGGGCTATTATATGTATCACGGCGGGATAAATCCGAAAGGAAAACTCAGTAGCTTACAAGAATCGACGGCGGTGGGTTCCTTTTGCGATGTCCCTGAACTTTCCTATGATTTTCAGGCACCGATCCGGGAATATGGTCAGATTTCAGAGACAGCAAAAGAATTGAAACTTCTTTCCATGTTTGCACATGATTATGGGGAGACATTTTGCAATATGCAGCCACAGTTTGCGGGGGATGACTGTGAGAGTACTTCAGTTCATACCGGAGATTTTCAGGATGCAGAAGATTTATCTGAATTTCGCATGATTACGCGCAGAAGCGGTGATCGTGGCTATCTGTTTGTAAACAATTATCAGCGTGGTTATGAGATGGCAGAGCATAAAGATGTGATGTTGCGTGTTCAGACAGCAGATGGAGAAATAAGTTTCCCAAAACAGGATATTAAAAATGGAGCTTACTTCTTTTATCCGTTTAATTTTCTGCTGTCAGATGACGTGACATTACGTTGGATTAATCAGACACCATTATGCAATATTAACCGGAAACTATGGTTTTTCTATGGAAATGAAAAAATGCAGTATGAGGCAGATGAAAAACTGTCTGGCCAAGTGCTTATCAGTATGGATCGAATCTGGGCAAAATATGCATGGCGCATGAAAAAATATCCAAATATATTGTTTTTCAGTGCGTTACCTATTTTGGAAACAGAAAATGGGATAGAGGTAATTTGTCGCAGTGATCGTGCACAGAAAAACTGCTGGATAATCATGGATACGACTGTGGAAGATGCTAAAACGTGGATTGACAATGGGTGGAAAAAATCAGATATCATTCCGGATTTCTTACATGTGGAAGGTGATGCATCCACAATTTGCGTGCTGAGTCATGATCTGACGGCAGCAGACAATCAGATTGTCGCGTCATTTACACATACAGATGTAAATAACTGCATTATACGGAAAGAAAAAAATGTTTTTCACAGAGCAGAAAAAACAGATTTTTCCGAGGCAGAAGCATGTGCGATTGACGATACTGGCAAAGATTATCAGGAATATGTGATTCGAATTTCCTATGACAAAGCATATGATGCAGTAAAAGAAAATATCTTCCTTCAGATTGATTTCCAGGCAGATCAGGCAGAACTTTATCTGAATGGCGAGAAAATTGCGGATCAGTATTTCATTGGTGATGCCTGGGAAGTCAGTCTGAAACGATTTGATTTTCCAACGGAATTGATACTACGGTTGTATCCACTGGAGGAAGATGATAAGATATATCTGGAAACGCAGCCGGATTATGTAAATGGAAGATGTTGCAGTTTAAAGGATATCCGTTGCGTGTATGAGTATAAAGAAAAGTTGTAATAGTTGAAGGAGAAATGTTGTATGGAACAGCAAAATAATAAAGAACACCTGCATATTTTATGGACAAATGCAGATGTGACTACAGCAAAATTGATGGTGATGATGTATGCCAGAAATGCTATGAAAAATGGATGGTGGAAAGAGGTAACGGTCATTGTATGGGGTGCTACCGTAAAATTACTGGCAGAAAATGAAGAATTACAGGAAGAATTAAAACGTGCAGAATCCTTTGGCGTGAAATTCACCGGATGCATCGCCTGTGCGGAAGAATTAAATCTGGTAGATAAAATGAAAGAAATTGGTCTGGATCTGTACAAATGGGGACCACCATTGACGGAATTGATTAAATCAGGAGCACCGCTTCTTACGATCTGACAATACCTGGCGATATGTCTGCTATTTTGTTATAAAGTATATAGCGTGAGCGGATTGTGGATATCTGCCTGCTTTTTAGAGAATGTCCTCTGCCTGAATTGCGATAAGCAATGAGCAGGGGACGTTTGTCTGTAAATCTGCCCCTTGGAAAACATCAGCATTTTTGTTATAATGCAACTACTGGATTTTTGAAAGACGGGTGAAATAGATGGAAGAATATTTAAAAGATATATCAGATGGAAAGTTATATAGCAGCAACGATATGGTAAAAGTAGGCTGTCATGACTGCAATGGCTGTTCCGCTTGTTGTTGTGATATGGGTGAATCGATTTTGCTGGATCCGATGGATGTCTGGCGTCTGGAACGGAACCTTGGACAGAGTTTTGAACAACTGCTTGCAGGTGCGATCGATCTGCATGTGGAAGATGGTCTGATCCTTCCGAATCTGAAAATGGCATCATCCGCGACAGGACCAAAATGTTCTTTTTTAAATGAAGAAGGCAGATGCAGTATCCATGCATTTAGACCGGGGATTTGCCGTCTGTTTCCTCTGGGGCGAAATTATGATGGGGAAAATCTGAGCTATTTTCTGCTGACAGATGCCTGTCCGGCAAAAAATAAATCAAAGATGAAAGTAAGTAAGTGGCTTGAAATGGATGGAATGAAGGATTATGAGCGATTTTTAGTAAAATGGCATGCGCTCACCAAATCTCTTCGTCAGACCATGCAAAATTGTGATGAAGAGGAAGCAAAACGGAAAAATATGCTGTTTCTTCAAATGTTTTATTTTACTCCTGTACAGCAGGAGAATTTTTATGATGGTTTCTACGAACGGCATGAACAGTTTGAACGCAGATAAGCATTCCCCCGCTTCAAGTGCGCGGAGCACTAAGTGGCGGGTGAGGGGGATGCTTATGTCAGTGGGAGTTGAAAGCTCTCACTGACAGATCGCGAAGCGACTGCGTTCATGAGCAAGTAGCGAAGCGGATTGCGAATGTCCGCTTTATCTCAGTCGAGAAGACTCCCACTTCTGCAAGTGGTGAGTAATAACAAGCCTTTCTCAGTGGGAGTACAATCTCCGACTGAGATAAACGCTCCGCGAGGATGTGCAGTGATTCTGAGAAGAATATGTCAGCTTTCGCTGACCAGAATCACGCACCAAGTCTCACGTGCGTTCGACTTGAATCGTAAAAACAAGCGTTAATAAGGAGTTTGAATGGGAAAATCTTTATACATAGCAGAAAAACCAAGTGTGGCCCGTGAATTTGCCAGGGCACTGAAGGAAGATATGCGTACCTTCGATGGCTATCAGGAATCAGAAAATGCAGTCATTACCTGGTGTGTAGGACATCTGGTAACTATGAGTTATCCGGAAGCCTATGATATGAAATTCAAAAAATGGAGTCTGTCGACCTTACCGTTTATTCCGGAAACATTTAAATATGAAGTGATTCCAGGGGTGAGTAAGCAGTTTAAAATTGTATCGAACTTGTTGAACCGTTCGGATGTAGATACCATTTACGTCTGTACTGACTCCGGGCGGGAAGGAGAGTACATCTACCGTCTGGTGGAACAGATGGCAGGAGTGAAAGGCAAAGACCGCCGTCGAGTATGGATTGATTCTCAGACGGAAGAAGAAATTTTACGCGGGATCCATGAAGCAAAAGATTTGTCAGAATATGATAATTTATCGGAATCTGCATATCTGCGAGCCAAAGAGGATTATCTGATGGGAATCAATTTTTCAAGATTGCTGACATTAAAATATGGCAATACATTGGCTGGTTTTCTAAATCAGAAATATACGGTCATTTCCGTCGGACGTGTTATGACCTGTGTGCTCGGCATGGTAGTGCGACGTGAACGGGAAATCCGTGAGTTTGTAAAAACGCCGTTTTATCGTGTATTAAACAGTATGGAATTTGAAGGCCTGACCATTGAAGGCGAATGGCGCGCAGTTCCCGGATCAAAATATTTTGGGACACCGAAACTTTATAAGGAAAACGGTTTTCGGGAAAAGAAAGATGCACAGGAATTGATCAACTGGATGAAAAGCCTGGAACCACAGGAAGCAGCAGTCATGTCCGTGGAGCGCAAACAGGAAAAGAAAAATCCACCTTTACTGTACAATCTGGCAGAACTTCAGAATGATTGTTCAAAACTGTTTAAGATCAGTCCGGATGAGACTTTACGCGTAGTGCAGGAACTGTATGAGAAAAAGATGGTAACCTATCCGCGTACCGATGCCCGTGTACTTTCCAGTGCTGTGGCAAAGGAGATTTCAAAGAATATTTCCGGATTAAAAGGGATCAATATGGTGCGTCCGTTTGCAGAAGAAATTCTTGAAAAAGAAAGCTACAAACAGATTGCGAAGACACGTTATGTCAACGATAAAATGATCACAGACCATTATGCAATTATTCCGACTGGTCAGGGACTTGGAGCTATGCGAGGTTTAAATCCGGTTTCACTGAAAGTATATGAGACGATTGTACGTCGTTTCCTGGCAATTTTTTACGAACCGGCTATTTATAAAAAAGTGAGTCTGACAATGGGGATGGAGACAGAGCGTTTTTTTGCTTCCTTTAAGGTGTTAGCTGATCCTGGGTATCTGAAGGTGATGGAATATTCCTTCCGAAAGAAAAAGACAGAAGATACAACCAGTCAAAATGATGCAGATTCCAATGAAAAGAGCGGAGATGCACATTTACTGGAGCAGATCGCAAAAATCAAAAAAGGTATGACACTTCCTGTAAATGGTTATGCCATCAAGGAGGGAGAGACTTCTCCGCCAAAACGTTACAATTCCGGTTCCATGATCCTTGCAATGGAAAATGCCGGACAGTTGATTGAAGATGAGGAGTTACGCGCTCAGATTAAAGGTTCCGGTATCGGCACAAGTGCGACCCGTGCGGAGATTTTGAAGAAATTGGTGAACAACAAATACCTCAGTCTGAATAAAAAGACACAGATCATTACACCGACCTTACAGGGAGAGCTGATTTATGATACCGTATCGGCATCTATCAAGTCATTGCTGAATCCCGAACTGACGGCAAGCTGGGAAAAAGGCCTGAATTATGTGGCGGAAGGTACGATCACCCCAGAGGAATATATGACAAAACTGACACACTTTATTCAGAGTCGTACAAGTGGTGTACTGGGACTTCGAAACCAGTATATCATAAAGGATTCCTTTGAACGGGTGGCGCCATTCTATAAAAAATCGCGCTAAGAATGTTTTGTGAGTAAAAAGATCATTACAGGTGTAGGTGTATCACGATTATCCACAACTGATATATGATCAACTTGGATTTATAATAAAGGCAAAGATCGATTCATAAAAAAATAGACAGTGTAGAGGTGTAGTGATCCTGAGATGAATATGTCAGTTTACGCTGACCAGAATCACGCACCAAGTCTCACGTGCGTTCGACTTTAAATAGTAAAAGAGAACTCTGACTTATGTGACAGATATGTTGCACAGATCAGGGTTCTATTTGTATTGGCAGGGTTGCAAAAAGCTATTTTTACCAACACGGATAATTCAGGAAAAAAGGACTGGAAAAAGAATGGAAAACGTGGCACAATAAGAGTGATGAAAAATATAGTATGAAAGGAATACGAATATAAAATGGAACAGTGTAAGATCACAAATATGTATGATTTAAATGAAACAATTGCAAAAGAATATATGGAGACAGCAGAGTACCCGTGGGAGCTTTTAGACGGACTTTCCGATTATATCAAAAAACTGGGTGCGACTCTGGATCCGGAGAAATATGAGAAACGTGGCGAAGATGTATGGGTTGCAAAAAATGCAAACGTTGCACCGACTGCATTTCTTGGAAGTCCGCTGATCATTGATGAGGAAGCAGAAGTTCGCCACTGTGCATTTATCCGCGGTTCAGCGATCGTTGGAAAAGGTGCAGTTGTAGGAAATTCTACCGAATTAAAGAACGTGATTCTGTTTAACAAAGTACAGGTTCCGCATTACAATTATGTAGGCGATTCCATCCTTGGATACAAAGCACATATGGGTGCTGGTTCCATCACTTCAAACGTAAAATCCGACAAAACATTAGTTGTCGTACGTGATGGCAAAGAAGAAATCGCTACCGGCAGAAAGAAATTCGGTGCGATGCTTGGCAATAACGTCGAAGTAGGATGCAATTCCGTGTTAAACCCGGGGACTGTGATTTGTCCGGAGAGCAATGTATATCCGTTATCCGCAGTTCGTGGCGTTGTACCGGCACATTCTATTTACAAAAACCGCAATGAAATCGTAGAAAAACAGTAATTAGCCACAACTCATTTGTGCTATTTTCGATACATGAGAAATTTTGTAAAAAAAATGTCAGAAAGTACTTTACGAATGAAGAAAAATGTGTCAAAATACATTAGGATGTTAAAAAAATAACAAAGTAATCCTGTGCATAAAACCACAGTTGAAATACGATAGAAAATAAATCATGTTTTCTACGAAAAGCAATAGAGGATAGGTATAAGGTATGGGATCTCTTTCAAAAAACATTCATACATAGAAAGGAGTTTTACAATGATTTATTCCAAAGAAGTAGAATTGATGTGCCCGGTTGCAAAAGGCGCAAAACATGAACCTGCTCCAATCCCGGAAGAGGGAAAATGGGTTCACTCCAAAAAAATTGAAGATATTTCCGGTTTTACACACGGCGTAGGCTGGTGTGCTCCACAGCAGGGTGCATGTAAGCTGACTCTGAATGTAAAAGACGGTATCATCGAGGAGGCTTTGATCGAGACAATCGGATGTTCCGGTATGACTCATTCCGCAGCGATGGCAGCAGAGATTTTACAGGGAAAAACAATTTTAGAGGCATTAAATACAGACCTTGTCTGTGATGCGATCAATACAGCAATGAGAGAGCTGTTCTTACAGATTGTATATGGTAGAACTCAGAGTGCTTTTTCTGATGATGGTCTGGCAATCGGTGCCGGTCTTGAGGATCTTGGTAAAGGACTTCGTTCTCAGGTTGGTACAATGTACGCAACAAAAGAAAAAGGTGTTCGTTATCTGGAAATGGCAGAAGGCTATGTAACAGGCATTGCTCTGGATGAGGATAATGAGGTAATCGGATATCAGTTCGTAAGCCTTGGCAAAATGACTGACTTTATCAAAAATGGTGATGATCCGAATACTGCATGGGAAAAAGCAAAAGGTCAGTACGGCCGTGTAGCTGATGCAGCAAAAATCATCGATCCGAGAAAGGAGTAATGGACAATGGCTTTATTTGAATCATATGAAAGAAGAATTGACCAGATCAATTCTGTTTTAAATAGTTATGGAATTGCTTCTATCGAAGAAGCAGAGAAAATTACAAAAGATGCTGGTCTGGATGTGTACGATCAGGTAAAGAAAATCCAGCCGATCTGTTTTGAAAATGCATGCTGGGCTTATACAGTAGGTGCAGCAATCGCAATCAAAAAAGGATGCCGCAAAGCTTCTGAGGCAGCTGCAGCAATCGGAGAAGGTCTTCAGGCTTTCTGTATCCCGGGTTCTGTAGCAGATCATCGTAAAGTAGGTCTTGGACATGGTAACCTTGGTAAAATGCTTCTGGAAGAGGAGACAGAGTGCTTCTGCTTCTTAGCTGGTCATGAGTCCTTCGCAGCAGCAGAAGGTGCCATTGGTATCGCTGAGAAAGCAAACAAAGTACGTCAGAAACCGTTACGTGTTATTCTCAACGGTCTTGGAAAAGATGCAGCTCAGATTATTTCCCGTATCAACGGCTTTACATTTGTAGAGACAAAATATGACTACAAAGAAGCAAAACTGAACATTGTATATGAGAAAGCATACTCCAAAGGACTTCGTGCTTCTGTAAAATGTTACGGTGCTGATGATGTTCAGGAAGGTGTTGCAATCATGCATCATGAGAACGTTGGTGTATCTATCACAGGTAACTCCACCAACCCGACACGTTTCCAGCATCCGGTAGCAGGTACATACAAAAAAGAGTGTATCGAGCAGGGTAAAAAATACTTCTCAGTAGCATCCGGCGGTGGTACAGGACGTACACTTCACCCGGACAACATGGGTGCAGGTCCTGCTTCTTATGGTATGACAGATACAATGGGACGTATGCATTCTGATGCACAGTTTGCAGGTTCTTCTTCCGTACCGGCGCACGTAGAGATGATGGGTCTTATCGGAATGGGTAATAACCCAATGGTTGGTGCTACAGTAGCAGTTGCCGTTTCTGTTGAGGAAGCAGCAAAAGCTGGTAAATTCTAAGAAAAAACCTTGATTTTATAAGGCTTTGAGGACTTTTGGATATTTTTCCAAGAGTCCTTTTTTTAATAAAAATATTCGGGTGTGGACTTATATCACACCCTTAAGTCCACGCCAAGTCCACATTAAAATGAAATGTGGACTTGATAATCGTACTTGAACACGTGGACTTATTGTGATATCATATTTTTTACAGGCAAAAAACAAACACATGTTCTATAAAAGGGAGCAATACAATGAAGGATGTTTTAATTAAGACGAGGACATTAGCTAGTGGGAAAATTGTATATGAATACAGATTTGAAATTGCTTCTGTAGATGGTAAAAGGAAGTGGAAAACAAAATCTGGATTTAAAACCAAGACAGAAGCAAAAAAAGCCGGAAAATTAGCACAACAAGAATATGAATATGTTGGAAGAGTAGTTGATATAGCCGATTTATCATATTCAGACTTTCTTAATCAATGGCTTGATATGGATTGTAAATTAACATGTAAACCATCTACGATACAAGGCTACCAAAAGAAGATTCGTTTATATATAAAACCAGCTTTAGGGGAATATTATCTTAAATCTATTACAAAAAATAATTTACAGGATTTTATTACTAAAATGTATGATGACGGATTTTCCAGAAATACGATTTCTTCTATTAAAGGAATATTGACAAAATCTTTTAATTTTGCTGTAGATAGAAATTATATCATATTTTCTCCAGCGGCAAATTTAACTATTCCAACAAAGAAGACACCAAAAAAGCAAACTAGAGTAAAGAAACATATTTATATTACGCAAGATATGATAGAAAAAATTTTTGAACGTTTCCCCGAGGGTACATCTGCTTATATCCCAATTATGATTGGATATCATACAGGATTACGTCTTGGAGAAATTTTCGCACTTGTATGGGAAGATATAGACTTTGAAAATAAAACTTTATCTGTCAATCGACAGGTACAATGGATGCCAGTACCACGATCTAAAATTGATAAAAAAAGAACAAATGGAACTTCTGAGTCAGATGGATATTGGTATTTTTCATCGCCAAAATATGATTCATTTAGAACAATAGAGATAGATGATCTTCTTCTTGCTGCTCTACAAAAGGAAAAAAATGAGCAACTTAAAGCGAGAGGGTATTATGATGAATATTATTATAGATACTATGCTGAACATAAAATGGGTTTTTCAAAAAAAGATAATAATATTTTGGAAAATAAAATTACAAACAATAAAACTAAGTATCCTGTTGATTTTATTTGCAGGCGTGAAAATGGATCTTATACATCGCCACGTACTATGCAACATACATCAAACGTTATTCATAAACAATTGCATATCGAAAAATATGATACACATAGTTTGAGGCATACTCATGGTACAATGTTGCTTGAAAACGGAGCAGAATATGTATATATTCAAAGACGTTTAGGACATAAAGATTTAAAAACAACGATGGAAATATATACTAATCATCTAACAGATACCATACGGAAAGAAGGAACTATTACACTCAATAATATTTATAAATCGTAAAAAATAGGGTATACAAAATATCTTAAATAGGATCTTATATACCCTTCATTGCAGAACCTAAGAGACGTCCACACTATATCGCAAAGTGGGCAGATGATAAAATCAAAAAAATAAATAGGAAATCACTGCCTGCAATGGCTCTTTTGGCTGTTATATCAGTATTGACTATATATTCTGGCGTATTCCATATCTCCTTTTTATGGAATACATACGTCCGATTCAAGTATACTCGCATTTATTGACAAACAATGGTTATCCGGTCAAGTGCCATATTGAGATATTTTCGATCACACAGATTCCATGACTTTTTTATTGATATGCTTGGATTTATTCTGTCAAGTAAGGAACTTAATGGAATCATATATATTCAGATGTTCTTTTTGTTTGTTTCTGAATGTCTGATGTATAAGCTATCAAGTGAACATAAAATGGGAATGGGTATGTCCAGTTTGTGGATCAAAGCATGACAGAGATATTAATGTTGCAAAGAATATATTGGCAGAAGGATTAAGGCAATAGCATAAGAAAAATAAAAATTAGGGCAGAGACTGTCCGAATTAACGCCTGTGGAAATAGTAGGTTACGAGGTCTATGAAGCAGGCATTGGCTTTAGACGATGGGTAACGTTTTTTAGTCTCACACGTAAGCGCACATTCAAAAATTGGTATAAAATAAGTTAATTGGTGTAAGAAATGGCCTTAATACAGTAAAATATGTGGTGCCAGTTGGCATCTTTTTTTCTTGAAACGATATTTTAAAAATGATATTTGTAATAAAAGTAGTTAGCGGAGTTGGCATAGATAATGTGCTGGCTTATTTAGTACCATAAAAGTGTAGTTGTTAGAGAGTAATTAACTCTAACATCTGCACTTATTTTATTATAATAAAGGGAGTAATTGGTCTGACGAGGGCTTATTTGGGTCATTGCATCCGTCAAAAAAACCGTTAACCAACCCCTTATTATAAGCATTCGATTAAGCAGGTAGGGATTCGCTCCCGCGTAACCAACTAAACTGGATGGTAATAAGTGTGGCTGGAACAATTACAAAAAACAGTATAGGAGGTTCAAAATGATAAGCGTAGGAATTGATATATCGAAGGAGAAAAGTACCATCTGCATACTTAAACCATATGGCGAAATAGTGTGCCGACCTTTTGAAATGCAACATGTAGAAAAGGATTTGGAAGAATTTCATGGTTTGCTTCAAAAATTGGATGGAGAGATACGAATTGTGATGGAGGCTACTGGAATTTACCATTTGCCTGTCCTAACATTCCTTCATGACAAAGGATATTTCGTATCTGTTGTTAATCCATATGCAATGAAAAAATATGCGAAGGACAACAATATCAGAGGGGCAAAAACTGATAAACTAGATTCCATGATGATTGCAAACTATGGAATCGAGAAATGGTTCAAATTACAAAAATATGAGGGCGATGAAGAAACCTATGCGGAACTTAAGCTTCTAGGTCGCAGATACCGATACTATATGGAGCTTCATGTAAAAGCCTTGCAGGAATTGACGCATCTCTTGGATTATGTGATGCCAGGTATCAAGAAGATATTTAACAGTTGGAATGAAACGAATGGAAAGGATAAACTTAGCGATTTTGTGGAAAGATTCTGGCACTTTGATCTAATTACATCTATGAGCCTTGAAGAGTTCACAGAGAAATATATTGCCTGGGCAAAAGAAAAGAAATACCACCGAAGCAGATCCAAGGCTGAGTCAGTCTATGAATTAGCTTCAAGTGGCATTCCTACACTGTCATCCGGTACTCCATCGACCAAAATGTTAGTACAGGAAGCAGTCTCAACATTGAGAACTGTGGATAGCTCTCTGTCTCTTATTTTAACACGAATGCAGGTGCTTGCGAAGTCCCTTCCTGAATATTCAACGGTTAGAGAAATGGGTGGAGTGGGAGATGTTCTTGCAGTAAAATTGATTGCAGAGATTGGTGATGTGAGAAGACTGCACAACGCAAAGGCTCTCATAGCATGGGCTGGAATAGACCCGCCACCATATGAATCGGGACAGTTTATCGGATCAAAACGTAAGATAACAAAGCGAGGATTTTCAACGCTTAGGAAGGTCGGATATGAAGTGATGCGAGTTTTAAAGAGTCATCCTGCGCCTAAAGACGATGCTGTCTATAACTACATCTTAAAAAAGGAAAGAGAGGGTAAAAGTAAAAAGCATGCAAAGATTGCCGGTTTGAATAAATTTCTGCGGATTTATTATGCAAGGGTAATGGAAGTTTACCAATAAAGAAAAATCTTATGTGATTATATAGGCTGGAAACAACGCCAGTCTTTTTGTTGTACACAGAAATATTTTAATGAAATAATTTTTAAAACCTGCCACAAAGTACTTGACTTTTGTTAGCAGGTTTTTTTGCCATAATTTACATATTTTTCTATATGGCAAAAATTTAAAGTTGTATGTAATGTTTTATGAACCGAACAATTGCAAAACATAATTCGCTTTTTGTAATTATACTTTAGAAAAATTCTAAGGAGATTCAGCTATGAATAAAAAAGAAGTATTGGAGATAAAAAAGCTTTTTACAAAAGAACGATTTTGCATTCATAAAATATGCGGGTGTTATGTTAATAGTGAAAAAGAAAAAGTGTTCATGTCGGAAAATGCCTTTTTATCACTTCCAGAAGAAGAGATACATAAGTACCTTGATATATTCCGAAAAAGTTTGTCTGGAAGTATTGGGAAAAATCTTATTAATTTAGAGTTCCCGTCTGAACAGGAGAAGAATGGTGGGGTTCAGCAACAGTTGCTCTATTTAAGAGATTCAGAATTGAAAAATCAAGAAGCAATAGCAGCATTTTATGACCGAATCATCGAACTTTATGATGAGCCGGATCATTATTATATCAATCTTATCTATGGCAGTTATGACGTTCCTGGTAAATCGTCAGATGGACTGACCTCCGATGAACCGGGTGAGGATGTGTATAATTACATTTTGTGTTGTATTTGCAATATGCATTTATCAAAGCCGGGATTGTGTTATGCCGTAAAAGAAGAGTGTATTAAGGACAGATTTCGTGATCGAATCATGAACGTACCGGAAGTGGCTTTTTTGTTTCCGGCCTTTAATGACCGCTGCGCGGATATTCATAACATATTGTACTATTCAAAAAATGCAAAAATATTAGATCCTAATATGATACATGGTCTGCTGAAATGTAAAATTCCAAACACAGCGCAGGAACAGCAGAAATCCTTAAATAGTGTCATACATGAAGTGTTTTCTGATCATTGCGATTTTGAAACTGTATGTAGCATATCTGATTGTCTGACTGATCTGGAAGCAGATTATGAAGCGAAAGGTGAGATACCATCCGTTGATAAGCAGGAGTTGGAAAAGATTTTTGAAAAATGTGGAGCAAACTCTGAACAGTTGCAGAATTTTTCAGAAATATATGCTGATGGGTTTGGAGAGCAGGATGAGGTGATGATCTCTAACGTGACAAATCCAAAAACATTGGATATAAAAACCGCAGACATTTCCATTAAGGTAAATAAAAATCGGACTGATCTGACAGAAATGGGAGAATATAATGGACGAAAATGTATGGTGGTATATCTTGATGGCAGAGTGACAGTAAATGGTGTCGATATTTCATTGAAAGAAAATGAGTGATTTTAAGAGGTATTCGTATGTCAAAAATTTTATATATAACGGAAAAACCAAGTCAAGCACAAGATTATATTAGGGCGTTACATTTAAAAGGAAACAGGAAAGATGGATATTTTGAATCAGATACGACAGTCATTACCTGGTGTATTGGACATTTGATTACCATGAGTTACCCTGAAAAATATGATGTTGCGTTAAAAAAATGGAGTGAGGAAACATTACCATTCATTCCGGCTTCTTACAAATATGAAGTTATACCGTCCGTATCTAAGCAGTATAAAATTGTCAAAAAACTGTTAGGACGTTCTGATATTAAAACCATATATTGGGCTGGTGACTCTGGAAGAGAGGGACAATATATCGAAGAGTTACTAATATTGATGTGTAACAAGGAGTTGAAAAATAAGGTTCAAAAGAGAATTTGGATTGATTCGACTACGGAAGAAGAGATAAAAAGAGGTATAGCACAGGCAAAAGATATGTCTTCCTATTATAATTTAGGACAAGCAGGATTCTTGCGTGCAATAGAAGATTATCTTATGGGAATCAATTTTTCCCGTATTGTCACATTGAGGTATGGCAATTATATAAAAACGGCTCTTAATACACAAAAATTCGTTGTATCTGTTGGACGAGTAATGTCTTGTGTGCTTGCTATGATTGTTGAGCGAGAAAGGGAAATAAAAAATTTTGTTGAAACCACTTATTATGGAATAAAAGCAATTCCGGAAGGTATGGGAAATGATTTTGTCCTGGATTGGAAAGCTGTAAAAGGAACGCCTTATTTTGGATCACCATTACTTTTTTCTGATAATGGATTCAGGCAAAAAGCAGATGCGGAATGCTTGATAGGAAAATTACCTGCTGCCGGTACAGTTTATTCAATCGAACAAAAAAAAGAACGCAAACAGGCACCGTTATTGTACAATTTGGCAGAGCTGCAAAATGAATGTGCGAAAAAATTAAAAATCAGTCCGGACCAGACATTAACGGTTGTGCAGGCACTGTATGAGAAAAAACTTGTTACTTATCCCAGAACGGATGCAAGAGTCTTATCAACAGCAGTTGCAACAGAAATAAACAAGAACATTGAAGGTCTGTTAAAAATTGAAGAAATGAATGCATTAGCAGCATATGCCCGGAAACATAGTGATGGGATTATTCATACAAAATATGTTGATGATTCTAAGATTACAGATCACTATGCGATTATTCCTACGGGACAAGTCCCCGTAGAAGATGCCTTAAATGACGTTCAGAAAACAGTATATTATATGATCATAAAGCGTTTTTTGGCTATCTTTTTCCCTGTTGCGGAATATGCAAAGCTGCAGTTGGTGGTTCGGTTGGGAGAAGAGATTTTCTTTTATAAAAATAAGACACTTATATCGAAAGGATATCTTGGAATATATGAATCTAAGGATACAGTAGAAAAATCAGGTAAACCAATGCTTGATATTGTCAGTTTAAAAAAAGGGGATATCATACATATTGGGAAAATAGAACCGGCAGAGAAAAAAACAACACCGCCAAAACGATACACATCTGGTTCTATGATTTTAGCAATGGAAAATGCAGGTAATCTTATTGAAGAGGAAGAATTGAGAGAGCAGATGAAAGGATCTGGTATCGGCACATCTGCAACCAGGGCAAGTATTATAAAAAAATTACAGGATATAAATTATATTGGTCTTAATAAAAAAACGCAGATTCTTACTCCGAAACCGGCTGGAGAAATGGTCTATAATGCTTTGCATCATAGTATGCCGCAGATTTTAAATCCAAGACTGACTGCAAGCTGGGAACTTGGTTTAAGCAGGGTAGAAAATGGAACTGTTTCAAGAGATGAATATATGAAAAAATTATCGGATTTTATTATAAAACTTACAAATGGTGTAAAAGAAATTCCGACGGAAAGTAGTGATATTGCTGAGATTATTGCTACGGAATGAAGTTAGTACACATTTTTTGAAGCAAACAGAAAGAGAGGATAAGCATGGCCAGTCTACTAAAAATAAGATCAGACTGTTATCTATGTGCAAATTTAGTAGGTACAGATATAGAACATGTCATGTGCAGAGCACACCAGAACCCGACCTGCTACCGAACAAAAGGTAAATGTACTCAGCAGGGAATAACCGATATCAATGGTGAAAATATACTTGTTGCCTTTGTTGATGGATATTATGATCAGGATTTATGCAGTTATTCAGCATATTTTCAAAATGGGAAAGACATATGGATTAGATCTGGGTGTGTTGATCGTAAGAAGTTTCCTGCTTATGCAGTAGGAGAAATGTATGCGACATATCTGGTGTGTTCTGAGGCAATTAACAGAAAATGCAAAAGGATTCGCATATTTCATCATTTAAGTTCCACTTCTCTGATAGCCAAAGGAGTATGGAAACCAAAAAAAGCTGAGACGAAAAGATATTTTTCACTGATTTCAAAATGTATGAATGATATTGATGTTGAATTTGTTTTAGTCACATCAGATGATGCGTTTGGTGATGAGGTGGATAATCTGTTACACGTCACTTTGAAAAATGCAAAAAATGCCTTATATAAGTATAAAAACCCACGGTTAAATGCCGAATTTCAAGAAAAAGATGTATCTGGTTTGCCTAAGTCATCTTGCGGAAATAACGTAAATGCAGAGTGTTTAGAGGCTATACGTGGGTTTTATGAAAAAGAACAAAGGTCTTTTGAAGATTATGCAGCTTTAAAAACATATGGAAAAGACATTTATTCTAATTATACGGTGAATGAGTTACAGCAGTATGTAAATGAACATAACGGTTTAGCTGAAAAACTCCAACAGTTAATCGGTAACACCAAGGAGTATGAAAATGCTGTCAGATGGATGTTACGTGGACTGCTGCCGGCAGATGCTATACGAAAGGCAAAGGCAGATTCCTTTTTATCTGTTCAAAAATATGAAGGGGATGATAGTAAAAGTTGATGAAAAATATTAGAAAAATCAAAAAGTGGAAGAGAAGGATTGCAGCAGTTGTTTCCACTATAGCAACGATTTCTGCGTTGTATAATCTATATGTACATTATTCTGGTGAAGAATGGATAAACAAAATATTTAAAAGTATTCAATCTGAAAGCCAAAAGAAGGTAACTGCTGACAAAATACCAATGGATTCTGCAGATGCTGGTCTTATGGTGGAATTTATAGATGTGGGACAGGGAGACTGCATCTTGGTTTATGAAAAAAAAAGTGATGCCGCTATGCTTATTGATACTGGAAAGTATGAAGCATATGATAATGTGCAAAGTGTTCTTTTGGGAAACGGCATTGACCACTTGGAATATTTTGTAGTAACTCACATGGATTCAGATCATATGCAGAGTGCATCTGATATTTTAGAGGACTATGAAGTAGATACCTTGTTATGTGCTAATGATCTGGATAAAGATACGGAGTGTGTACAGTATCTAAAAGAAACATATCCATCAAAAGTTGATGAAATCATATTCCCAGCAGCAGGAGATACGTATAATTTAGGAAACGCAGATATTACAGTAATGGGACCTGCCGAAAATAATAAGGATAGTTATGAAGATTCAAATGAGTATTCCATTATGCTAAAAGTAGGATATGAAGAAATTAGTTATCTTTTTACAGGTGATGCTGATGAAAATGAATATTTAGATGTGAAAGCAGAAGGGATGGATTTTTCTGACATAGATGTTGTAAAGATGATGCATCATGGTAGTGCGCAGGATGGATCAAACTCTAAAGAATTTTTAAGAGATACGGATGCACAATATGCTGTGATTTCATGTGGATATGGAAATCAATATGGGCATCCTCATAGAGAAGTAGTGAAAACATTATCAGATTTAGGTGTTTCCACATTTCGGACAGATCTGCAAGGAAGTATCATATCTGTTACGGATGGTAAAAATATCATATGGAATGTAGAACCGACTACTAATTTTAAGTCTGGAAGTGAATTAGGTTCTATATATTAAGAAGAAAAGGTAAATAAAAATTGGATAAGAAAGAACAGATTGAGTTTATTATAACAAAGAAACAAAAGAAAAAGGCATTAAAGAGAAGGATCTTCCATGAGAAAGCATATGTCGTTCCAGTATTTTTGAGTGCAATTTTTTTAATATTGGGTATCGTATTTGCAGTTTTATGGATAAAGACAATGGTTTCTGGCGGATCGGACAAAGAAACAATTTACAATGTATTATTTATTGCTTCAGCTATGATCTCCGTAATCGTTTGGAATGTCATGGGATGTCATGCATCTGACTATATCAGCGAAAATACGGATGAACGTATATGGATAGAAGATGGATGTATGTATCATTTTTTTCAAGGAAAAGGGTTTGGACATACTGGAGATGCGTCTGTATATAAAATACCCTTACCGTCTATTCGTAACCTGAAATATGATCCTGCTTCTGGAAGATTGGAATTTTATGCTGACATTACAGCATACTATTATGAAAATTATGAAGAACAGGACGGAATCGTAGAAGAAAAATTACCAGATAATGTTTCGGAAGTCATATATGAATATATGGAGCCAAGTTTATATAAATTTCTAAGTAATAATATGTGATGATAATGCGCGCCACAATGGCACGCATTTTTTCTTTCGATGATTTTTGTTGATGATACGTTGCAATTTTATTATAAATTTTGGTAATTCAATTTTGGATGAAATATGTGCAAGTAATAATCTAAATTCAAGTCTTATGAAGGTAACAATAAAAAACGATAAGAAAAATACGTTATTATACAAATGGAAATTAAAGAGAAAAGGGTTTCTATGGATAGAAACGTCTAGTGCAAATGGATATTGGGAAAAGGATTGTACAAAAGCAGAATCTAAAGCGATTCAACGTTTCTGTAAGCGTAAAGGATTAAAAGCGATTGTATATGAAAAAAACTACTCACGGAATGACTATTACCGAAAAGCCTTTTTAAACCATAACAAAGGTCTGTTTGACAATGGTCGATTTTATATATGCGTATATTGTGGAAAAATTGTGAGCCGAAAAAAGGTTACCGTAGATCACCTGATCCCGGTAGATAAGGTATTACAGGGAAAACACAAAGAAAAATATAGAAGAAAATTGAAACGACAGGGAATCAGCAATGTAAACCAGGTTGAAAATCTGGTGCCGGCATGTTATTCCTGCAATTCTAAAAAATCAAATCATGCAGGTGTCTGGGTAATCCGTGGAAAAATAGGACGCATTACCTGGTTATGGATTGTGCGGTGGCAGTTGCGGCTGTATATTGCCATTACTATTTTGGGGATATTAGTTTCCCAAAGTTGGTTTCAGAATATTATAAAAAAATTATGTGGATATGGATTGCATCTATATACATGGCTTGGGTATTACATTCCAATATGGATACAGGAAATTTCAGTGAAAATATCTGTTTTGCAGCAGCATATTAATTTGGGATAGAAGAAAAACAGTGATTTTTAATGAAGTTGAATATTTCAGGTTCATGATGCGAATATCTTGAGATGTTCATTTACAAAGGGGGATAATATTGAAAACAATAGGTCTGATCATTCCATGCTTTAACGAAGCAGAATGCTTGCATATTTTTGATGAAGCATTAGGGAACGTGATTAAAGAATTGAAACAACGATATGAATTTGAAGTAATGTATATAGATGATGGATCGACAGATACAACATTATCCATCATTCAGAAATTAAAGCAGAAGCACAGTTATGTACGTTACATATCCTTTTCAAGAAATTTTGGAAAGGAAGCTGCCATGTATGCTGGATTTTGCAATATTCAGGGTGATTATGTGGCAGTAATGGATGCTGATATGCAAGATCCGCCCTCACTGTTGCCGGACATGGTAGAAATATTGGAAAAAGGGGAATATGACAGTGTGGCAACCAGAAGAGTAACCCGTACCGGGGAACCAAAATTACGATCTTTTTGTGCAAAATTGTTTTACCAAATTATAAATCGTATATCTGATGCAGATGTTGTAGACGGAGCCAGGGATTTTCGTTTGATGAAACGGAGTATGGTGGATGCCATTATTGAATTGAATGAATATAACCGATTTTCCAAAGGTATTTTTGGATGGATTGGTTTTCGTACATATTGGTATGAATATGAGAATGTTGAACGATGTAACGGTAGCACAAAATGGAATTTCTGGGGACTTTTCCATTACTCCATTGATGGAATTGTAAATTTTTCCCAATTTCCACTTTCTATCACCTCGTATGCAGGTCTTGTTATTACAGCACTATCATTGATCAGTATTATTGCAATTTTCTTGAAAAAAATACTGATGGGTGATCCGGTGCAAGGGTGGGCCTCAACTGCCTGCATCATCTTGTTTATGGGAGGAATTAACTTATTTTCAATTGGAATTATGGGACAATATGTAGGAAAAAACTATGCAGAATCTAAGAAACGTCCACACTATATCGCAAAGGAGGTTTCCGATGATAAAATCAAAAAAATTAGATAGGAAATCACTGTTCATAATTGTTCTTCTGGCAGTTATATCAGTAGTGACCATATATTTGCTGGCTTATTCCACATCTCCGCTTTATGGAATACATACGTCCGATTCAAGTATGTTCGCATTTATTGGAAAACAATGGCTATCTGGCCAAGTGCCGTATCGAGATATTTTCGATCACAAAGGTCCTATGATCTTTTTTATTGATATGCTTGGATTTATCCTGTCAAGTAAAGAACTTAATGGAATTATGTATATTCAGATGATCTTTTTGTTTGTCTCTGAATGCCTGATATATATGCTGTTAAAAGAAAATAAAATGGGAATATTCAGTATTATTATTCCCGCTGCATTTCCCTTTCTATTTGACAAGCTGTTCTCAGAGTGGAATTTGACGGAAGAATATATCTTTCCACTCTTGATGCTTTCTTATTACTTAATATACAAGTATTCAAAAAAGATGGATGAAAAGGTTGAAATACCGCCACTATATGTATTTGTGTTTGGATTTACCTGTTCGTTTGCTTTGATGACAAGGCTAACAAATTGCATTGGGGTTGCTTGTGGCTGTATTTATATTGCGGCCTACATAGCAAAACATCGAAATTGGAAAAACCTGCTGCAGTCTGTGATCGTATTTTTTATAGGGATGGGTGTGTTGATCCTTCCATTTTCCATTTATTTTGCCATAAAGCACTGTTCCTATGATTTTTGGTATGGAACACTTATTTTTAATCTGCTATATACGCAGACAGTATCAGGCACCATCGCAAATCATGCAAAAAGTTTGCTTTTTACATTTCCGACGATATTATGTGGACTTGCTATGTTTGTAAATTATATACCACAGAAAAAATGGGGAAAATACTTCTTATGGCTTAGTATACTGACTCCACATATTGCATATTTTTATAACCTGACCTATTACCATTATTTTGCAATTAATATGCCTTTTTTATTTTTTGCAATCATCGAATTGAGAAATGCCTTTGTAAACAGTGATAGCAGGTGGAAGAAAGTATTTGTCCGGCTGTTGATCGGATATGGGGTATTATTTACCGGCATTGTAAGTAGTTTATCTTTCTCAAAAATCTTTACCGTGTATTCAGAAGACCAAAAATATGCCATACGGAAAGAAAAATTTGAGGAAGTGCTTCATCTAATCCCAAAATCAGAATATAACAGCATCATGTTATATTCTGATTTAGATGTCGCAGGTAATTATTTGGATTATGATCTTCACCCTGAAGTAAAATATTTTGCCTGTCAATCATGGCATGAATTAATGAACGAAGATCATAAAAAAGAGATGGAAGAGTATTATGTGGAAGAAGCACCTAAATATGTGATAAAGCCACAGTATTCCAGTTATGTTCCAGATGAAGAATGGTATACATACAAACTGCGCTATGTTACAGATGAATTTTCCTATTATGGGGATTCCGTGGTGTACACATTATATGAAAAAGAGTCGGATGATATTGCAGAATCCGGTGTAAATCCGTAAATACTAAACGTGATATGTATTAATCAAGCTGAATTAGAAAGAAGGAAAAATATGGCAATTAAGTATGAAAATATTTTGATTGAAGCAACTGATAAAACCCAGTTAAGCGTAAAAAATATCAGGGAAAAGGTAGAAGCAGCAGGTGTAAAAGGCGGAAAGATTTACGTTGTTCCTGATGAAAAGAAAGCCTATTGTGGAGATGGGAAAAATGATACTGTCGTAGTAGAATTATTAAAAAAATAGTTGCAAAAATATATTCTATTTTAGTAACTATACAATGAGTGCAACTATTGGGATACATTCATAACAATCTTTAACTCTCTATCATGGAGTAGCACTGATTTTTCGGTGCTACTCTTTTTGAGTTTATGAATGCATGTGTAATTTTCAGATTTGTAATTGATGAGTAGGGGAAATCATGCGGATATTAGATTTAATCAGGAAACAAAATTATGAGGAGAGGGAACCTGGATTATATTCTGAACATGGAAGATTAAAGATCACATGGAAAGAATTGTTAAAGAATCGGATGATCTGTGTATCGGGAAATGTATTGTATGCAGGTTATAACAATTACAAGCTGGATGGAATTTTAATTATCTCTAAAACCGTAGAAATCATTGAGTTTCGAGCATTTAATTTATGCTGCCAGTGGGATCAGGTTACGGAAAATGTAAGTACCTAAATATTTTATGTTTTTCAGAAAAAATAATGATGTGATTGCATCTTCACGGGAAAATTTAGTAATTATGAGATGTAATATTTTATAAATTTTATATAGTTAGTCGAAAGACTACAGGTTTTAAACCTGGTACATGAAGCACTGCGAACCATTACTGGTTCGCTTTTTTAAGGAGGAAAAAATGAAAGACATGCAGCAAATGACACTTGGAAGTATGGCTATGGATTTGAACGCAAGTAATAACTTTGCGTTTGAAGCAACGGTGCAAGCTGGTAGCATTCGGTCGAATGGTGACGAACTGAAGCAGTACGTTCAGCAACACATGGCTAAATATGAAATGCGAACATATGTAGGCGATGATGCTATTAAAAAAATGAAGAAAGACAGAGCTGATTTAAATAAATTGGTATCTGATGTGGAAAAAAGAAGAAAGGAGATCAAGAAACAGTATACGAAACCATTGACTGAGTTTGAGCAGGAAGTAAAAAATTTGATTACTTTTGTTCAGGAACCCATCGATCATTTAAATGAGAAAATTCGTGTTGAGGAAGAAAAATTGAAAGCTGAAACACGAAAAAAAATTCAACTGTTTTACGTTGAGTACGTGAAAACTACGGATTTGATTAATGAAGTAGAATATAGAACTCAGCTATTCAAGCAGATATATGATCAAAAATGGGAAAATATGTCTGTGCCACAAAAGACATGGAAAACGGCAATAATGAGTGCTGTAAACCAGTATCTGGAAGGCAAACAGATATTACTGTCTATGAATGAACCAGAGTTCTTTCCAGAAGCACTTCTGTGTCTGCAGAAGACACAAAAGTGTGACGATGCGATTGCTTTGATAAAGCAAAAAGTATCAGATCGGCAAGAGCGGGAGCGCATTCGAATTGAGGCTGAAGCAAAAGCAAAGGCGCAGTACGAAGCTGAGTTGAAAAAGAAGGAAGCTGAACAGAAAAAACGGATTGAGGAAGAAATCCGAAAACGTGAAGCTGAAATTAAGAAAAAAATGGTGGCTGATAATCAGAGTGCTTTAAATTTTGAGAAGCATACAACAAAAACTGAAATGAAATCGGCATCGCCAGTAATGCCGAATAATTCAGCATCTCCTAAAAAAGAAGCTGGAATGGTAACTTTTTCTGTTCGTAAGCAGGATGCTCAAAAAGTTGAGCAGTTTTTATTCATGAACGATATAAGATATAAAATGGGATTGGAGGGATAAATAGTGTTAATAAAAAAGGAAGAATATGTAAGATTGTATGAGGAAAAGGAGCAATTCAGAAAAAAGGCTGAATTGTTGCACGATGAGAACATGGATCTGAAAGCAGAGTATGAGGATAAGATTAAAAAATCATCTCAGAGAGTGAATACTTTGCAAGGAGATAAGCGTTCATTGCAAAGTGACCTGGATGATTTGGAATCCAGATTATATGCAGCTAATTATACAAAAGGTCAGTTGCAGGAAAAAATGGATGAGATGGGAAAAGTATTAAATGATATCCAGAAAATAGTGCTTTTGCCGTTAGCTGAGTTGAAGAAACAATCAGAACAATTGGGACTTTCTGTTACATATGATCATGTAGCAAAATATTGGTGTTTTGATGGTGGAATCGCAGATTCGGAAGATGATGCTTATTTAAGAGCAATTCTTGTCCATATTTTAAAAGAACAATGAAAGGAATAGCGTAGACATGAGAATCAATATCGGTCATGTTGTGGACTATTTCGGAATTGAGCGTCTGCGACGTGGAGACGCTAATGATTTTGGAATTGTCTGTCCTAAATGTGGCAACCGCGATACTGCCTGCGGCGTAAGAATCGTGAAAGATGGTAAGGAAATAAATACCTTTAATTGTTTTTCCTGCCATTTGAAGGGATCTATGGTCGACTTATATGCGTATTGCAAGAATGGTGATGAAGGTCCTTTTTCGAAAGAAGAGCGACAGGAACTGTTTCGTGAAATGATTTCAGTTGTTGGAAATGCTCCAGTACATTCTGAATATGTACGGCAGGAAACAAAAGCGAAATGCAAAAAAGCACCGATTGAAGTGTTAGATCAGGTTTACCGTGCATTTTTGTCATATCTTCAGTTAAAAGATGAAGATCGAAATGATCTGAAAAGAAGAGGGCTTACTGATCCTGAAATACAAGAGGGAAATTTTAAATCTATCCCACAGGATACCGTTGGGATAGCACAAAAATTACGTTATAAAGACGGACTCTCTTTAGAGGGTGTACCGGGTTTCTTCCTCAATAAATATGGAAAATGGGAAGTATTTTTAAAGAAAGGCAGTAGTGGGTATTTTTGCCCAGCTTATAGGGAAGGCAAAATAGTCGGTATGCAAATCCGGTTAGAACATCCTGCCGGAGCAGCAAAATATATATGGCTTTCTTCCGGAAAAGAATATCTGGATCATGGAACAAGTTCCGGCGCACCAGCATCGTTCTATGGCAATCCCAATTCTAAAAGGGTGCTTATTGTGGAAGGTACATTAAAAGCCTATATTACATATCATTTTTTGGATAAAAAAATAAGTGTTTTAGGTGTTCCAGGTGTATCTGCGATAGGTGATGTACCAGAACTACTAAACAGTCATCACCATAAGATTGCAATTGAGGCATATGATATGGATAAACGTATTTACCCGTATTGTGACGAACAGTATGAGCAGGATAAATGCGAAGAGTGTTACCGAAGCGGGTGTTACAAAAGTTTCGATTACATAGATCCGTATGATTGCCCATTATGTCAGAAAAAGGCAAATAAGATTGAACACTTGGCAATAGCAGTAGAAAATCTAAAAAAGGTCATTCATGAAAGCGGTGTTCAGTGCCTACATTGGTATTGGGACAGCTATTGGGATCAGTTCCTTGAACAACGTATTTGGAAAGGTCAGTATAAAGGTATTGACGATTTCCTGTTGGAAAGGAGGCTGAAAGAAAATAGCTGATGAAAAATGTAATTAAGAAAAAGGCACATCCGCTGGCTACATTGGCAAAGTCAGAGAATTTCATGGTTGTATGCTATAGGGATCTTGAATCCGGGAAAAAATTTCATGCGGTAGGTGAAAAACTATGTGTGAATTGTGACTGTTATTTATATGGCAGGATTGTTTCCAATCATAAATATGGAGAACAGTTTCAAACGGATTATTATGAGGAGATTCTCCCAAAAGATCCTGACAAGATCATAGAGTATCTAGTGTATTCCGGTATCTATGGCTTGAATAAAGAAACAGCCGAAAAAATTGTAGGAAAGTATGGAACATATACTTTTTCAGCTTTAGAAAAGGCGGCAGAATTATCAAAAATAAAAGATATATCATTGATGAAAGCACAGAAGATTTCAGAGTCATATTTGGAAACAAAGGACATGAGAAGATGGTATGAATTAACGAATTATTACAATATACCATCTTCAAAAACCATGGCTATCTATAAGAAATTTTCAAAAGTGGAAAATGGTTATGAAATTTTAAAAAAACGACCATACTTGCTGTGTTGCTGCAATGATGTATCTTTTTCTGGTTTAGATGAGTTTTTTAAAAATGAAAAATCATTTAATCCGTATCACATGGATCGTGTCCGCTTTGGAATACTATATGTTCTAAAGCAAAATGAGAAGTGTGGTCATGTTTTCATGAAAAAAAATGATTTCGTGGAAACCGTCTGTAAGCAATTGTGTCATGTTGATAGTGTCGATCAAACGATACTAAAAAAAGAAATTATGATAATGACAAATCAATTGGTAAAAGAGGCAAAAGTGTTTTACGAATACGGGGTTTTATATTCGCAAAATATGCATTATGCCGAAAGGTATGCTTCAAAGAAAATCTGCCAACTTATGCAAGCGGATTTTCCGGTACCACGTACAGAAAAGCAGGTAGAAGATGCTATTAACAAAGCCGTAAAAGATTCTGGAATGCGTCTTGGAAAAGGGCAGCGTGCCGGTGTCAAAATGGCTTTGCAGAATAATGTTACGATTGTGACTGGAGGACCGGGGCGTGGAAAAACAACGGTTTTAAAGTTGTTGATTGAAAGCGAATTACTGCTTAATAAAGACTGCAGATTTACGTTGATTGCGCCAACGGGACGTGCTTCCAGAAGAATGGCAGAAGGAACAGGCAGAGAAGCATCCACATATCACAAACTTTTGGGAATTACTCAAGGGGGCATTGATTTGTCAGCAATTCCGGAAATAGATACAGATGTAATTATTTCTGATGAATCTTCTATGATAGACATGGAGTTATTTTGTGCGTTGTTAAAAGGAATGAAACCTGGAACCAGACTGATTTTAGTCGGTGATAAAGATCAGCTACCAAGTGTAGGACCGGGAAAAGTTTTTTCAGAACTGATTGGTTGCAGGAGCATTCCAATTACAGTTTTAGATGAAACATTCCGGCAAGCAGCGGGAAGCTCTATTATCACTAATTCTGAACGTGTGAATGAGAACCATTGCCCTCTATCGTGGGATGATTCCACAAGTCTGATCAGAAGTATGAAGGAGGCGGAAACTTTAGAAAAAGTAGTGAATGAAGTAAAAACGATATTGAAATCTGGGAGGTTTACGGAAGATCAAATCCAGATATTATCTCCGTATAGAGAAAAAACGGATTTGGGTGCGAAAAGACTGAATCAATCTCTTCAAGATATTTTAAATCCACCAGGTTCAACGAAGAAAGAGCTTCGTCATGGAAAAAGGATTTTCCGTGAAGGAGACAGAGTAATTCACCTGACAAATGAAGAATCCGTTTCAAATGGAGATGTTGGTCATATTAAAGAAATTGATCCAATTTCAAAAACAATCACGGTTCTCTTTGAAACAAATATAGAGAAAAAATACTCTATATTTGAATTATTTGATCTGGATCATGCTTTTGCTCTTACAATCCACAAAAGTCAGGGATCGGAATATCCATATGTAATTATTCCGTTTATTGATATTTTTGGACCTATGCGGCAGAAAAACTTGCTGTATACGGCGATGACCAGAGCAAAAACGAAAGTAACAATTGTAGGTAATGAACAGTCTGTTGCTTATGCAGCAGCTAATGGTGGTACTGTTAGAAATACATATCTTGGATATCGTATTTATAAAGAAAAGTCTATCATGCAAAAGAAAGGAGCATAACATTGGAAAGAAATAATGGAAATGAAAAATATAAAACTGTGAAAGAACAGTATCGTAACGGAGCAGTTTGTGTGAGCTATGGAAGTACACATTTTGTTTCGGTTAATCCGGTACCAACGATTGACAAATGCCGGTTTTCAATTGTGAAATTAGGCACTTCGGGAAAAGATCATCTGGATTTTTACTTGGATATACAGGACATGCGCCAGCTTTGTGAGGAATTTATAGGTGACGCATCTGCTGCAATAAGAAAAATTCAGGCAGATATGAAAAATCAGTTCCCTTCTGCCTATAGTTACATAACTGGTCAGAACGGTTCTTTGATTTTGAATATTGGAGCCGGTGAGAAAGGTTGTCGTATCCAGATTCGAGATAAAACTAAGAATGTACAAAAAATGACTGTAGTACCTTTTAAGGATCTGAAAGAGATGGCTTTTGGTTTTTACTTAGTAATGGGGTTAATTCCTGTTATGAAAAACAGTTATTATGGTAAGTTGTATGATGCCTTCTGGAATGGATCAGAAGAAAGGGATAAATATTATGACTCTTCTTCCGAATCCGGTAATGATACTCAGCAGGCTAGTCAAGGCTCACAGATGACAAGTCAGCAGAGCCGATACCAGCAAGATGGCCGAAGTTTACAGCCAGTAAATCAGCAGAGTCGATACCAGCAAGATGGCCGAAGTTCACAGCCAGTAAATCAGCAAAGCCGATATCAGCAGGCTAATCAAAGTTCGCATCTGACGAATCAGCGAGCCAGATCCCAGCAAGACAATCACAGCCGATATCAGCAAGGAAATCAGCAACGTCAACCTTATAATGGATTCAGTGGCCCTAGCGGATATAGATAAGTAATCCATGGCAGGGATAGATTTCCCTGCCATATTAGTAAAAAACATAACCAGAAAGGAACATAAATATGACAGTAGAAGACGTATTAAAAAATATAACATGTGGAGAAAATGTCTGCCCTATTAATATATATAACAATGTTGGAAAAGAGCATACTCAATTTGAGTATGGTGATTTTGTAAATGGAAAAGTACATCCAAGCTATTTACGAGAGGAAGTAGATCATTGGACTCAATACGAAGGCAACGGAGTTGTTAGTATTACGCTGAAGTGGAAAACTGATGACGGACGTTGAATTTAGATGTAGAAATGAAGAATCAACTAGGAGAAAAAGAATATGAAAGAATTAATTCAAACAAGCATATGTTCAATTATTTATGGAGAGTTTCGTGGCGAGAAAAAACAGGAGCTTTTCAGATGCCCGAGGGAGTTAGATCATATTGATTTGAAAAACTATATCAATGAAAATCGTATCATGCTTGGATTTGAAGCGGATACAGAATCAAAATCATTGAAAGCAGAAAAAGGGTACCTGGGATATTATCGTCTTTACTTTCGTGGACGTTGGTATGGAAGGTGGATGGAATATGATCCGAAAATCGACAGGATTGCTTGCCATGGAGTTGACGAGATTGTGGAATGGTTACAAAATCGTTTTCCAAGAGGTTGTAGTTGGGCTATGGAAGAGTATTTAAGCAACTTCCCAGTATGGGGATGTGACAATAATCGATATTTATTGGTGCCTACTATGTCAGACCACTACAAAGTTTTATTCGATACGACTTATGGAAATGACGACTATCCAGTTAGAATCTACGTGTATGAATAAGGAAGGACAATAAAAATGAAAATTTCAAAATACAAAACACTGCTGAATGATGATCGACAATGCTTTCTTGTAGAGGAAAACATTAGAGAATATGAGACAAATGAGACAGTATTAAATAATGATGAAAGTATCGTAAAAATGCTGTGCGATGTATACAAAATGGATATATTATCAGAAGAATATGTATACCTACTTTGTTTTAATACCAAGTGCAAGCTTCTGGGTGTATTTGAAGTAACACATGGGACTGTATCCACATCTTTGATTGGAGTGCGCGAAATATTTCAAAAAGCATTATTAATAAATGCTGCTATGATTATTGTTGCGCATAACCATCCAAGTGGTGATCCGACACCAAGTAAAGAGGATATAGCAGTATACTCTTCATTGAAGAAAGCAGGAGAATTAATGCAGATTACGTTAGTAGATAACCTTGTCATTGGAGATGGTTGCCACTATTCTTTTGCGAAAGAAATTGAGCGTATTGCAGAAAAATAAAACTTTTAGTAAGTATATATGTAACATATTATAAATAATTTATTTAGGTCGTGAGACCGTAGCCACCTTTTTAGGTGGCTTTTTTTAGGAGGAGAGATGGAAAAAGAAAAAAGATTCAAAAAGGACAAATCGTGTTTATACGATCAGCAAAATTTTCTTTATCCCGATCATGGGATAGAAAAGACATTGAAAAATGGCTACCTACAAGAGTTGGAAAAAAGTATGTTTATGCTAAACCGGAAAATGGATCGTATGAAGTCTATGGAAAGTAATTTTCAAATGTTAAGAAACCTATTGGGAAAATATCATCCTATGGTAAAAGGAATAATATCAACGGAAGAAAAAGAACTGATAGAGGAAGAATTGCATCTAGGCGAAATGAATCCTCTCCAGTTACAAAATTTGAGAGATTTTACCGTACTTTTTCTCACGGAAGAAAATGACAGGGTAAAACAAGATCAATGTAGTGCGATTACACATCTCATTGATTTGAAATTGTATGAATTAGGTGTAATGCTATAGGAAAATAGATATGAATCTCAGATAAAATGCCACAGTAAGGAGCGAGAAAAATGAAAGAAAATACAATAGATGATTTGACACGAAAACTAGAGGAAGGCGTGCAGCAGGTTTTTACTTCAGAAAAGCCATTAGCTTATTTTAAATAGGCTAATGGCTTTTTCTTTTTTTTAGCAGAAATGTTGCATTTGCTGGTGGAGATAACGTACTTATTATTTAGAGGAACTACCGATTATGGATAGTTCAAATAAGATGAGGAGAATTTGATTATGGATTTTTTAAATGATGTTATCTGCATGAATAGATATACTTATGATGCCTGGAAAAAATTATATCCTGATCATGGATATGACGAATGGAAACTATTTAATGTACCAAATAATGTCAGCGAGTTTATTATAGAGCGATTATTTGAACGGAAGGAGATGAATTCATCTGCGTTGGAACTAGCGCAAACCTGCATTATTACAATCGACCAGGACTATATTTCGTGGTTGAATGGCAGGGAGCATACCTTAAATAATCTGTTTGACTATATCAATCAAGTGTCGATAAAAGATCTTAATGATAAATTCTTGAATGGGCGAATGAACATAGATCTTTCTATAGAGTATTTTATAGTATATGTTCCAACTTCTGATTGTTTAGAAAATCCGGATAAGAAGAAATTGTATATTTCAAATGAAATCAGTGAAAAAATTGAAGAAATGCTTAATGCTGATAGTATTTATCAATATTATGTTCCTGGATATATTTTACCAGAAATAGCATTTTTAAATACAAAGACAAATCAGGATATATTCACATCTGCAGAAACTTTTTTATTTGATCATGTAAGGACATTTCAAGGAAAGTATCGGGAATTTGTGAAAACAGCATATATGGAAGAGCATAAGAGTATACGATATGCCATACCAGTTGTTCGATATAAAGTTTATGATCAGGTATTCATTTCAAATTATGACTTACAGATAACTGCCACAAAGAGACTGCTACATCACGATATTATTGAGTATGTGAAAGAAAAATGTGTGGAAGTTTTTGAAAATGGTGAAAATATCCGTATTGCACCATATATTTATCCAGAGATACAGATGCAGGAAGTTATATCTCAAAAAAATTCTGCTCAGAATGATGAAAAGGAAAGTATACTTTCAGAAATTCTTCAAAATCCAAAAATTATATTAGAAGCATTAAAAGATCATTTTAAAGGAAATTTTTAATAAAAATATTTGGAGTTTGGTTGCAATTACTTCCTCTTTGTTAGTAATTATCAAGTGTAATAATTGATAACTAAAAAGCTTATCCTCGTCGATAAGTTTTTTTAGTTTAAATGATAAGAAGGGAGGAGAGTACCGATGAACAAAATTGCTTTGAAAGTAAAATCATTTGGAAAGTCTATTGTTGAGCGTCATAGAAATGCCTGCGCCGCTGTAGTTACTGGTGTATCAATTTGCCAGGGTATGGTATTACAGATTTATGCAGCAGATGATATCTTCGAAAAGGGTAAGAAAATGCTCAATAAGATATATAGTGATATTGTTGGAATCACCTGCGTAACAGCAGGATGTATTGCTGCAGTTTGCCTGTATCTGATGATGTTTTCCAAAAACCAGAGAACAGTGGAAAGCTCTATTTCCTGGTTGAAACGTATTGCAGTTTGTGCGGTTGCCATTCTGCTTATGAGTTCTATTCTCAAATTTATTGTCAACCATTTGGATCTGTCGACCGATCAGTCTGGTATTAATATCAATTAATGTATTTGACGGAGAAAATCTGACTCCATGTGTGGAGCCAGATTTTTTTCTAAACAGAGATATTGATAGTAAATGATAACCAGATTAAGGAAGAGGGTGAAGCAGTGGCATGGTTATTTAGTACGTTATTAAATTTAATAAGAGATTTGATTTGGGGAATATTGGTTGTAGTAATTAATTCTTTCAATAATTCTCTTTTATTATCATATGATCCAGACACACTAAAATGGACGGATAACATTAATTTTTTTCATGCATATTTTGATACAGGGCAGACTAATTTGTTAGATTCTATTTATAAAGATGCAATAATGCCTTTAGCAATTGGATTGTTACTTTGGAATTTATGCTATCATTTATACATTAGTATGTTTAGTAAGACATCTAATGATGTGGATGAACCAGTACCGTTAGTGATTAGAAGTGGAATCTGTATGTTTTTGGTAATGTATGCAACTAAAATACTTCGTGTATTTCTTTATGTGATGGGGGTTGCGTTTCATTATCTTGAAAATGCACAGAAAACGTCTTATGTGCAAACACTTACTGGAAATTTCAATTTTGTAGATAACGCAGCTTCTTTTAGTTGGCCGGAATATGCAACGCAGAGTACTGTACTCGTTGGTTCTGTATTTGCACCTGCCATTTTCGGAACAATAGAAGTTGTTATTATCGTGGTATTACTGATTCGATTAATACAGATGCTGCTATTGTACGTCGAACGTTATTTGCAGTTTTACTTGTTACTTTATTTTGCCCCATTGGGATTCTCAGCTGGAGCATCAAATTCTACCAAAACTATCACAACATCGTATTTGCGGATGTTTGCATCATCAGTGCTATCTCTATTTTTGACATCGTTTGGAGCATATATATATACATTCCTAATGGTCAAAACAATTATGTGGGATACTTCTGACGGAACATATCTGGTGGGTGAGTTCATGCTGTTCGGATTTACTCTGGCATGGTATCAGTGGTTCTTAAAGCTGGATACATATCTTAATTCATTGGGCTTAACAAATGTTGCAAAACAGGCACCACTTCCAATGTTGAATGCGATGGGTGGAATGTTTTCAATGGCAGCCATGGGAAGTGCGTTATCAAGTGTAGCTGGTGCGGCTAAAGGTGCTGGCGCGGCACTTATGAATCAGGCGAAGAAAGGATCTGGTGCAGGTATGGCAACAGCGTCACAGGCATCGGCAAAAGCTGCTAATGCAATGGCTTCTGCCGGAGGTGTTATGCGTGGTCAGCCTGCTGCCAGTGCCGGGAATGCTGTAGGACAGTGGATGGCTAATCATGATCCGACAGTAAAAGCATTGAGAAATATTGCTAATCCTGGAAAAGCAGCGGCAGATAAAGCAAATGATATGATCAATGCAGCAAGCGTTTCCGGTGATGTAGATAAGAACACGAAGATGGTAGGTGGTATGCTGAAACCGCAGGATTATTCTAAAAATGGAAAGCCTGTAAATGAGGCAAATTCGTCTATGGCTGTCATGTCAAATAGTGGTCAGCAATACAATGTTGCCAAAGATCCTGCGACTGGAAATTATTATGACAAAAATACTGGTGCTACATTTGGAAAGAAAAGTTACAATGCCAATACAGCTACCGCTAATCCAATTTCCGGTAAACTCAATAATACGGCTGCAACGGCTCAAACAGGTATTAGCCCTGCTGCTAAAGGTGAATTAAACAAAGCAGTTGAAGAAAATGCCGCTATAAGTCCCCTTGGACAGAAAACTGGTTATAGTGCCATTAATGCTTCAAATGGTAAGTATCAGTTAGAATCAAAATACAATCCATCTACCGGAAATTGGGATACGAAAGTCCTTGGTGGTTCGAAATTCAATGAAAATACTGGTAAATGGGAAGATGATAATAAATATTCCGGT
The DNA here is from genome assembly GCF_003481835.1 of Roseburia sp. OM02-15. Lineage (NCBI taxonomy): Bacteria > Bacillati > Bacillota > Clostridia > Lachnospirales > Lachnospiraceae > Roseburia > Roseburia sp. OM02-15. The sequence goes on along the minus strand of NZ_QULX01000003.1, from coordinate 78,436 downwards.
GCAGACGGACCAGTTTTTTCATCCCCAGAAGAGGCTGCAAATGTAATTGGAAATAATGAGCAATTAAAAGATATGAGTGCAGATGTATACCAGGGACAACCATATCAGAACACGGATGAACCGACAATGTGTGGTTCTATTGATTTTGGAAATTCACAATATCAGTTTGAAACAAAACAGAATCCGGATACTGGTCAGATGGAAACAAGCATTGTTGGCGGCTCAATTTTAGACGAAAATACGGGAAAATGGTCTACGGATGATAGTTTTTCAGCTCAAACATATCAATCACCAGCTGAAGCAGCACAGGCCATTGCAGCCAATAAAGGCATCGATGGCAATGAATGCACAATAACGAATGATGCCCCTGTTGTTCATGGTAACGGTGCAGGTGTAGCAGATTCTATTGAAAATCATGATGCAAACTGGTACACAGCACCGATTGGAGCATCTAACATTAACGGTAATGATGGAATGGCAATGAACACTGCATTAGAAACACATGCTATTAAAAATAAAGGTGGTGTTCAGACTGCCTATGGATCATTCAGGTCCGGTGAATCTGCTTATCAGTTTGAATCTACGTATAATAATAATACTGGAAGTTGGGATACAACGATCACCAGTGGTAGCGGTTATGATTCTGCAACAGGTGAATGGAAAGAGGATACATCCATGAATGGAGCTGTTTTCCATAATCCTTCAGATGCGGTTGATAAGATTAGTCAGGTTACCGGACAAAGTGATTATATGTGTGATGTTTATACTGCTAAACCACAGGAACTTCACAGCAGTGATTTAGCACAGTCTGGAGGTTTTTATCAGGCTTTAGATGATAGAAATAATATCTCTGGTGGTATGTATCGTTCCCCTATTCCTGCCTATACTGATATGAAAGTAGTTCAGACGGGCAATGGGGAGATTCAAGTTGTAACAGCCGGTCTTGATGGAAAAGTGGTTGGAACCGATCTTTACCATGTGGACGCAAATGAATATAAGAAAAATCCATCCGCATGTTATACCATAGGTGATGAACATTACAAAGTTGCAAGTAGTTCAGATTCTGCAACGAGAAAGGCTTCTATTTATACGGTTGATAACGGAAAACTGAAAGTCAAAGACATGTTCAGCAGTACATTGGGTGAAAATAATGGTAATGCATAGGTGAATTTTAGCAAAATGTGGGGGAGTTGATAACTCTCCCTGTTTTGTTTATTGTTTAGCGAGAACTTAAAATATGAATAGTCTGTTATGTCTATATATAAACAATTGAAAATAGAACAACAGATTTCTTAATAAGGAGATTTAAAACGTATGGGTGAAGAAGAAAAAAAGAAACAACCAGACGTTGCCAAGGTCGCTTCGACAGGTAAAATAATATATCGTGTTGGTAAAATCTTTGCAACATTACCGTTACCTGCAAAAATAGTAGTGATTGTATTTTTTGCTGTTGTACTTGCAATTATTGTCATTTCATTGATCTTTCAGATTATCTTTACTGATCTTGGCTTTACAGATGCGGACGACTTTGCCACAACGGAATATGCAGTGGAAACGGATAATGTTATTGCTGGACTTCCAACTTTCTTTGTAAAAGAAGAAAATGGACGGACCAGTATTATTAATAGTGGTTCAATAGATGATGCGTTGAACGCAGAAGAGGGAGAAGAGGAAACTCAAATTTCAACTGAGTATGAAAATGTAATAAATAATGTAGAAGAAAATGGGAACACAAAATGTACTGTGGATAGCATATCATCTGCATTACAAAACGAAATTGCTACTGACATACAGAATGATAAAACCGGGAAAGGTATATCTTTAGCCAAAGACAGAGCTGCCAAAGACCGAAGGATTAATCTTTCAGCAGAGCAAAATACATTTCAGAAAGATGTAAATACTGAAGAAGGAAAAAAAGCAGAGGAGTATGCAAATGCAGATGCAAATCGCACATTTTTAAGTTGTTCCATTTCTGATGTCTCCTTTAATACTTCGGATTTGAAGATAGATGATATTAGGATGGAAAACATAGATACTTCAAATGTATCTGCATTGACCAGTCAGTTATCTGGAGATAATGATGTTTTTCGTAGTAATGCTTCACAATCATCTTTTTTGCAGTACCAGAAAAATGTTACCAATGTAAATCTTGCAAGCTCCTTTTGGAGAGGTGGTGCTACTTATGATTCTGCATGGTATGATAGAGAAAGTGATGATCCTTCCAAGAGAATACCGTATATAGATTGCTTTACGATTATTCTACAAAATAAGGGAAGTACAGATATTATTTCCAATATTGAAAATCAGAATTATGATTCCGTAAATGATGTTACAGAGTATTTGAGTAAGCAGGTACAAGATTATAACTGGTTTGCACATAATTATTCGGAAAATATAAATTCTGCCAGAAATATCACTGTTAAAGCACCTGTTAAGGCACCATATTCTTACGATCTTACTATCAATTATAAGGTTACTGTTACATATAAGGTAAAAAAGACCAAAGAAGAGTATGAACTAGATGAGAATGGTAAGAAGAAAAAAGATGAAAAAGGAAACTATATAAAAAAGACGGTAGAGTATGAGGAAAATGAGACAAAAACAGTTGACCGGGAATTGACAAAAACGGTTGCCAATGATAATTTTGAATATATTCCGACTTATGATTATTCTTTGACCGATGTAGATGAAAACTATGATATCATATTAAGTCCACAAATTTTTGAGACAAAATCAGTGACGCAAAACCAGGATTTCCAAAAAGTAGAAGATGAAGCATCCATGCAGAAAGCCGTGGATCTGTTACAGAGTTTGACAGAGGGGGACTATAAGGACTTTGCGTTGGGATTAATTGGCGTTAGTGCAGATAAAGTCAGAGATAAATTTGCAGATATTGCACATTCTTTTAATAAAAAATTTTCGTTCCGGAAGTATATATATTCTAATAATACTTTAGGTGGTGCAGAAGGCGGTGCATTTACCGGTAACGGTGATGAGCAGTCTATATATGTATATTTCAGGCAGCAAGGGTATTCACATGCTGGAGCTTGTGCTATTTTGGGAAACCTTAAGACCGAAAATGATTCTTTTAACCCAAATTCGGGATCTTCACATTATGGTATAGCACAGTGGGATAAAGGCAGACAGGCGAATCTGATCCAATTTTGCAATGATAAAGGCCTTGATTATACAACGCTTGCAGGTCAGTTACAGTTTATCGTTTATGAACTTGGTCAACGTAATTCAGATCTAAATGAATATTTGAAAACAGCCACTGATGCGAAACTGGCAACTCATGAATTTGCAGTTATATACGAGGGGTGTATAGGTGCAACAGGAAGAGAAGATGCTGTTTATGAGGGAACGATGCGCCCAAAAATGGTAGGAAAAACCTATCAGGCGTTAGGTAAGAGGGTACGACTTGCAACGAATTATGCATCCACATTTATACAGTATTCGGAAGATTTTTCTTCTCTGCTTGGTAATGGAGATGTTGTTTCCGTCGCAGTGTCACATGTTGGACAGCACTATGTATGGGGTGGAAATTCATACTGTAGCAACTGGTCAGACCGTGTTGGCATTGATTGTAGCCATTTTGTGCGTAAAGTATTGATTGATGCAGGTGTTTGGAATGAATCTGTTCCTTATAATTCAACGTCTAGCATGATGTCATATATTAATAATGGATATGCAACTTATATTGGCACAAATTATGCTGATGCACAACCGGGAGATATTTTGCTGTTCAGCGGTCATACCGGTATTTATATTGGAAATAATCAGATGTGCCATGCCGGTAGTAAAAGTACAGGTATTAATATAAAAAGCCTATCTGGATATGACAAATCATGCAAAGCTATCTTGAGACCGATTAAACAATAATTTTGATGGAGAAAGGATACGGTATGTACAAATTATTGAAATCAAGAGCAAAAATAGTCTTTTTGATTATGGTTGTTTCTGTTTTTTCACTGTTTATTCCTTACAGTAAGGCATATGCATATGAAATTCCAGAATATGATACGCTCTTAGAGGATGAGATTAAAGAAGCTGTTCAAATAGGAGACTATAAAGCAGGGAATGTTAATTTTCGCTTAGCTGTTCATAAATCATTTTATTCCAACCTTTTTATGACAGCCGGTTTTTATGAAGTCAATAAGCATTATTATGTGGAATATGACTTTACTGATTTTACGGAGGAGTATAAGTATGAAAAACTTATGCCGGTAGGAACGTATCAGCTTGCTTATGTGGAATTTAGTGATCCTGTCATTAATATGACTTATTTATGTGATCCGGAGGAGTTTACCGTTACGGAAGATGGATATCCTGATAATATCTGGATAAATGTTGACTACACACAGACCGAAACAGTAAATATTCAAAATGAAGTTACGGTAAATGATGGAAAAGGATTTTCCGGATTTTTAAATATGACATACTATAATAAAACTGATACAGAATTTACACAGCAGGAAAAAGATGATATGGATCAGGATACGGATTACGTACAGCGTATTCAGATTTTCCATGTATCACAGAATAATCCCTCTAAATTTGAAAATGTATTAACTGCAGGAGATGTATGTATCAGTAATATAAATGTGTATGATGAAGAAAAAAATCCGTTAAATGTTTATTATGATCCAAATTATTTTACATTAGACAGAAGTATGTCATATGATGGTAAGATCAATAAGCAGTTTATTTACGTTTTTAAGGATTCTTCAGAACTTACAGATGAACAGCTTTCGACAATAAAAGCAGATGGATATGTTTTGAAGGAAGCTTCTAAGATGGACACATATTTTGACATGCCTAATGAACAGTTCAATGTATATAAAGGTGAATCTCCATTATTTACTGTATATGATGGAGATATACCGGCAGGTGAACCTGGAAATAAAATTGTTGCTCCGGTAGAGGTTCAAGAGGAAGAATCTTCTGTTGCGGCGCCGGAAGTAACACCACAAAAAACGGTTGCAGCTAAAAAAAGCATTTCCATACCTAATATAGTTCTGGTTATTATAATTGTGATTGCAGTAATATCCGTATCTATTTTAGTGAAAAGAAAAAGAAAATAAATAATCCGGTTGAAAAACTGGTGGTCATTCGATTGAGAAGACCACCAGTTTTTTATTTTTAATAAAGTTTGCCATTTGCAAAAGACGTTGGCTTTTTAGTAACTATTTATAATCAACGAAGAGAGGAGCAACATAAAAATGTCCAAACGATATTTTGTACCTACAAACTTTGCAAAGGACGGATATATATATGGGAACATCAGAATACGAAACCTGATTGAATGTTTATTTGTATTTTTGGTAATTGGAGTTCCGTTTATCAAATTTGTACCATTACCTGTGAGACCAAAGATATATGTTACGGTTATCGTATTAATTCCGCTTTTAATTTTGACTTTTAGAGGAATCAAGGGTTTAAGCTTTACGGAATTTGTTAGGAACCTTATTGAAACTGTGAGAAATCGTAGAGTTTTCAGTACACCTACAAATAAAGATAAAATTGTTCGTGAAAAAAATCTGATTCGGAAAAAACATAAAGAAATCCGGATGCAGGAAAAAGAAGCACGTGCGGCCAGAAGAAACCAAAAGAAACAAGAAGGAGAAGAACAGCGTGGCAAATTTAAGAAGAAAAAATCTGAAGAATGATTCGGACAATAAATTATCTGAAAAATCATTGCATAAAGAGATGGAGAGACTCAGAAAAGAGGCATCTCAAAATAACGTGTATATAGATGAAGATGATGAAAATGCCAATGATCTATCCGGTCTTAGTATGAAGGATAGGCTGGCTATGCTTAAAAACTCTTCTAATAACAAGGATGAAAAAGTAGAGATTGATGTTAGTAATAAAGAGGATGAGGTATTAATGGAAACACCTCTTCCAACAACGCTGGCAATTGATATGATACCTATTAAGAAAATCGTAAAAGGTACTGTTTATACGGAAGATAACAGGTATGTAAAAATCATAGAAATTATGCCATTGAATTTCCTTTTAAAAAGTGATGTTGATCAGGAGTCCATTATAGATGATTTTGAGCAGTTTCTGAGAATTGCACCGGAGAATATGCAGTTTAAATGTATTTCTAAAAGGACTGATTTAACCAGATATATTGAACAGATAGATCGTGATATAGCGGCCGAATCCAGTGAAAGATGTAAAATGCTTTTACAGGATGGTAAAGAATTGTTGCAGGAGCTTGGGAGTACACAATCGGTATCCAGACGTTTTTTCCTGATTTTTGATATGAAAAAACCAGCCGGATCAATGCTGACAGAAGATGAAATTGAGTATGCACTTAACGGGATGAAAGGAACCGCTATTAATTATCTGCGTAAATGTGGAAACACAATTATTGAAATGCGGAATAATACAGATGAAACGGTCCGGATTTTGTTTGACTACTTCAATAGGACGAAAAACAGTACAGCGGATTTTGCAGAACGAGTTCGTGAAGTAAAAATGTACTACAGCTCAAATTATGGTGCCAAAGCCATGAATATGATCCCTATTACGGAATATTTTACACCAAAAACATTAAATATGCTTCACCATGAGTATATCAAAATGGATGATACCTATTATACCTATTTATATGTAACATCAGAAGGATATCCTAGTGAGGTATTTAAAGGATGGTTAGCATTGATTATTAATGCCGGCGAAGGCGTTGATCTGAATGTGTATACCATGAAGCAGAACAGGGAAAAAATGCTTGCAAACATAGGTCGTAGAATCCGTTGGAACACAGCTAAGATTAAAAATCTGAATGCATCCACGACTGATTTTGATGATGTCAGCGATGCAACACAAGCAGGTTATTATCTTAAAAATGGACTGAGTGCTAACAGAAATGATGTATATTATGTTGGTTTATTGATTACAATCACGGCAAATTCCTTAGAAAAAATGAAAGCAACCGCCAACGAGATCAAAAAATATCTGTCTTCTGTAGATATTCAAACACAGGATTGTGATTATGAAATGAAAAATGCGATGGTGAGTGATATGCCGTTAGGTAGAATGAATAATAAATTGTTCAGAAGATCTAAACGTAATATCCTTACAAGTGATTTAGCAGCTTTTTATCCATTCCTTTCCTATGAAATGTTTGATGAAAATGGAATATTTCTTGGCATGAATGAAGATAACTATTCTCCATGTATTACCGATATTTTTAATACGCGAACATATAAAAATGCCAATATCGCTCTTTTGGGAACCACTGGAGCTGGAAAAAGTTATACTCTGCAGCTTATCGCAACCCGTATGAGAAAAAAAGGAATACAGACATTTATTTTGGCACCGGATAAGGGATATGAGTTTAAACGTTCTTGTGATTTTATTGATGGCCAGTATATTCAGATTTCACCTGGAGGATCACATTTTATCAATATTCTGGATATTCGTAAGAAAGATGATGCTGCTACAAAGGCTTTGGATGGAGATGACGTGGTACTGTCTGAATTGGTAATGAAATTGCAGACGGTTCATATTTTCTTTAAGTTACTGATTCCAACAATTTCAGTAGAAGAGGAACAGTTTTTGGATGAAGCACTGATGACTGCATATGCGAAAAAAGGAATCACCCATGATAATGAAAGCCTGATTGATCCAGAAAATCCGGATCAATATAAGGAAATGCCGATTTTATCTGATGTGTATGAAGAATTGCAGACAATGCCAGCAGCAAATCATCTTGTCATGCTTATGAAACGTTATGTAGATGGTTCTGCAACACTGTTTAATGGGCATACGAATGTGAATTTAGATAATTTATTATGTGTGCTTGACTTAACGAATCTTTCTCAGGATGCAGATCTTATGGCAGCAGGTATGTTCCTTGCTTTAGATTTTGTATATTCCAAGGCGAAAGAAAACCGTACCAAGAAAAAATGCATCATTATTGATGAAACATGGGAACTGATCAGTAAAAATGTAAAGGCAGCAGAATATGTACTGGAGATATTTAAGATTATTCGAGGATACGGTGGATCTGCAATTTGTGCAACACAGAACCTGGCTGACTTCTATGCTCTGGAAGATGGTAAATATGGACGAGGCATTATCAATAACTGTAAGACAAAAATTATTCTGAACCTGGAGAAAGAGGAAGCTGATTCTGTCCGGGATGTTTTGGGACTATCAGAGGCAGAATATAAAAAAGTCCTTAAATTTGACAAAGGACATGCACTGCTTTCTTCGAACGGAAATAATATTCCAGTACATTTTAGATCCAGTTGGTTGGAAAATGCCTTGATTACAACAGACCGGGGAGAGTTGGAAGCACTTTATGAGAGTGGATTCTTCCAGAAAATGAATTTGGAGGTTGATAAACGATTATGGAATTAATCAATAGTGATGGGAAAATTGTGAATATTCCTGACGAAACCGGTAGTGATGACAATCTTCATGAAATGCGTGTTATATGTGCTGAATTATCAGAACTGTTTTTGAAAATTGATGTGGCATCGAAAGAACAAATCTGGAAATATTTTGAAGCAGAGCATGATGATCAGATTGTCAGTTTCTGTCTGAAGAAAATGGTAGAAGAAGGAAAACTTTTTGTAAAAGAAAATGAGAAGGTACAGGGAACTTTAGATAACAGGTATTATACGAGTGAACATCTCTATGATCAGGATTATTATAAAGACAGTACCCAGTATCATGAAAAAATGCGTATGTTGGAAAATAACTATTATGCGTTTTGGGTATTTCTTGATTTTAAATCTAAATTTAATGCCCATGATCCTATTATGTTTTCAGACAATGCGTTTACTTTTCTGTGCTTGGCCTTTACAGTAAATGATCAGGTTTTTGAGATTATGAAAATTGATAAGGGAAGTGAAAATAATCTGACAATGCTCAGTGTTACTGAACGGTATGAGACAGAAAAGGAAAGAAAAAATCATTACAGAATAGCTATGATAGATATGAAGCAGCAAATACCGGAGATAGAAGAGTATAATGTCAAAGGTATACGCTTTTATGCTATCTTAAACAAGAAAAATGGCTCTGTACATTATATAAAAAATCAAAATTGTGGAAAGGGTGACAATAATGAAAAATAATTTATTACGAAAGAAGAAAGAACGTCCAATGCTTTCATACTGTTTTGCAAGTCTCTTTTTATCTATGTACAATAATGCTTTGAAAAGAGAAAAAAATCTTATGAAATCCATGTATGATGAAGTGGATATTACAGAAGGCGAAAAGGTTGTTTTATGTGTTCCTAAATCAGAAAAGGACGATTACAGTTGGCGCGTAGTGCCGGAAGATAACACGTTGGAGTCTCAGATTGTAGATAATAAATGTATTATTACTGGTTTACGTAAAACAAATTCACTTGTCGTGTGTGAATGTAAAAATCAGGCATACAAATTTTTTATTAATTGTTACAGTTAATGAGATTGCAGATTTTATGTATTATTTTGTAATTTATATATGTAAACATTATTACTTTTCATTTTCTTTCCTCGGAAGAGGTTTGGCAGGCTTAGAGCCTGCCTTTTTTATTATCTATTTTGAAAGGAGGTATCGGTGTAATGAAGCCGAATGTATTAGTAAGGGATATTACAGAATTATCCCGGTCAGAATGGCTTGCTATGAGAAGAAAGGGAATAGGTGGCTCGGATTGCCCTAAAATTCTTGGATTTTCTAAATTCAGCAGTCCATTAGAAGTGTATTGGGATAAACTGAATATCCCACATGAAAAATATTCTGATGATGATCGCTGGGTGAACAAACGTGTTGGTCAGATTCTTGAAAATGTGGTTATAGAGGTATTTGAGCATCTATATCCGGATTGGAAAGTAATACGGGATCATCGTATGTATCAACACGGTAGTTTACCATGGATGATAGCGGATTTAGATGCAATCGCTATCCATAAGCCGACAGGCAAGCAGTATATCATGGAATGTAAAACATGTAATCAACGTGCTTTACAAGACTGGGGACCTAAAAATAGTATGGTTGTTCCTTTGGACTATGAATTTCAAGGACGGCACTATATGGCTGTTATGAACCAGTTTGACGGTGTATTGTATGCGTGTTTGGCTCTAGGCGGTGATATGCAGTCAGATTTTCGTGTACGTCTGATAATGCGTGATTTAGAAAAGGAAAAGATTCTTGTCAAAGAGGAAATGGATTTTTGGATAAATCATGTAAATAAGCGGATTGATCCATCTCTTTCTCCGTCTGCTGATGTTGCTCGTATCATTCGGAAGATAAAGAATAGATACGGAAAAAACGACGCAGACGTTCCTTTACCTTTAAAATTTCAGAATCAATTAGATGAGATTCTTCAAATTGACGCTGAAATGAAGGAATTAAACAGAAAAAGAGAGAATCTGAAAAAAAGGAAAGAACATTTGCTCTACCCGATTTTAAACTATCTACAGGGTGCCAATGGTTATCTGTCCGATGGTCAAAGCTCATATTTTATTAGTGAAAAAACAAGATCTTCTTCAAGCATTAAATCAGATGATTTGCAAAAAATGATGATAGAAGATCATGATTTATACATGAAGTATGTATCTTATAATGAAAGTGGCTATTGGACTGTCGAAAAAAAGGCAGATAAATGGGATGAAGTTATTTAGATAAAATTGTAAAAAATAATAACAGAGGAAATATAAATTATGAAAAAAATTAAAGAAATGCAGCAGGGTAAGGAATCTATCACTTTATTGTTGAAGGAAATCAATGAGCGTACTACCAAAAAAGGTAGTGCCTTCTTAATACTCACTCTGACAGATGGATGTGATGACATTAACGCCAAAAAATGGGATATGGAAAAGAAGGATTTTCCATATAATGCAGGTACAGTATTAGAGTGTTCTGTAACAGTAGGTACATTTAACGGGCAGCCAGATTATGTTGTAGAAACAATGAGAAATGTTACAGATCTGGTAGATATCGGAGAATTTGTAAAAAAGTGTCCGGGAAATCCAGAATATATGTATACGGATCTGCTGCAGTATGTATTTGCAATGCCAGAATCACTCAAAACACTGGTTTTTGCAATTTTAGAAGACCATAAAGATCAATTTTTGTATTGGTCGGCGGCAAAATCTATGCATCATAATATGCTTGGTGGATTGATTTACCATACATACAGAATGGCTCAGTCAGCAGATGCACTTTGCAAGATTTATTCCAGTGCAAATAAGCATTTTGTCATTGCGGGGTGTATTTTGCATGATATCGGGAAATTACAGGAATTGGCAACGGATCAATTAGGAAATGCAAGTTATACATTAGATGGCAATATGTTCGGGCATCTGATGATGGGAGCAATCTTGGTTCGCGATTATGGAAAAAAATTGCAGACACCAGAACCAGTACTGAAAGAGCTGGAACACATTATTTTGTCGCATCATGGAGAACCGGAATGGGGAGCGGTAGTTAAACCGGCTTCGCTGGAAGCTTTTTTAGTGTCACAGATTGATATGATTGATGCTAGAGTCATGGCTTTTGAAGAGGAGATTACGAAACTGGATGCAGGATTAATCTCTGATTCGCGTAACTTCATGTTGGGTAATATCTTTGTGCATAGATCGCCAGAAGTGGAGTAGTAGTATCAAAAATGAACAATATTAAAAACACCCTCAGATTCAAATTCTGAGGGTGTTTTTATAGGAAAAAGCGATGGCAAGGATTTATTAAGTTACCAATTTTCATCTAATTCTTCATCTAAATAATCGTCTTCTGAAATATTTTCCAATTCATTACAATCAAATTTTTCCAGATCTTTTGTAACCTGTCGTATTGTATTTAAATCAGGGAATTCGATACTGTCCATATTGGTATCTTCATGAATATCCTCATACTGGATAAAATCACTCATTATTTTTTGAATGTTTGGATCACTGGAGTTTTCTGCGTAATTATCCAGAAGAGTGCTGCTTGGTTGAGTATTAGCAGACTCACCATTTAATTTTAGACCACATCCAGGACAATATTTAAAATGTGGCTTTAATGGTTCTCGACATTCTAAACATATTCGGTTGTATTTTTCTTGTTTTGGAACAGAACTATTAGGTGGTGCAGATGCAGTATTTTTTTTCTTAAATAAATTCATTGATTTATGTCTCCCAAAATTTATAATGTTTTATGTTAATATTTACTAAATTAATTATAGAACCTGCAATCTATTTATGAAAATTGTAGATTTTGGAAATATATGATATGCTTTATACAATACGAGGGGGTGTCTTATGATTCAGTCATATTTTTACTTTTGGGGTTACGATATTGAAGATATATTATGTTCCAATCTTAGTTCAGCAATCATTCTTATTTGTTGGAATGCAGTTACACTTTTTGGTTTAATAAGCTGTGGAGTATTCATTTTAAAAAGAACGCGTTTTTCACGGAATATAAAATCTGAATTAAAATATTTTTCATGGCCCTGCGTAGTTTTGGTAATGATTTTTTCGCTACAATTTGTTGTTTTGTGGTAAATTGTGCGTTTATAGTGGAAGAGAGTAATGTATAAATATATCGGTTAAATATCAATTTAACCGATATTTAAACTATTTTGAGAGTTGTATCCTCAAAATGCGCTTTTATTTTGGTCAATAAACAATTTCTTCTATAATAACCAGATGAAACCATCTATTTTCATGTCTTAATATATCTACTCAAAAACTCCGTAGCTGCGATTTGAATTATTGGTTGTCAGATATCCCCCCTATATCCCCTGCATATAGGATTGCTTAGTTCCATTGAATTTTTATAAGATTGCCATACCTATAGATTCTATTATAATGAAATGAATAATTGTTACAGAGCATCTTAAATATTATGTATGAATGTATCTATGTTTCAGATAATGGATTTTAAACGATATTAATGTGATACATTTTATAAATTTGATTGTTGGACACTCTCTACATCTAAACCACAGGATTTACGATATATTGAAAAATATGCTACTGCAGAAAATCGTTTTTGGTAGAAAATATATCGGTTAAAATGTAGTCTTTATACGTGATAATAAACTTTGATATTTAGAAGCCCTTCTTATGCGAAAACTGAGAAATTTTGTTGCAAAAATGATTCTCCGATTCGTATTTATTATGAGGAGGTATATAAAAATGTCGAAGAAATCCTATCAACAGGAAAATCTAAAATTCAAAAACCTTTCCGACAACTTATTGCAAACCATGCCGTTTTATGTCAGAGATTTTTATCTGACATATGAGACTGCTATTTTGCCAAAAACGATGTACGCATATTTATCAGATTTGAATGATTTCCTAAATTATCTGGTAAACAAGGCTCATCTCTCCAACCAGATCCAAAATATTACGCTTGCTGACCTGAATAGCTTAAAGCTCAAGGATTATAACGAGTATTTGCACGATTTGCGTACTAGACAAGATCCGCGTGCAGAGTCCAGAAAAATATCAGCAATAAAAAAGATATTTACATTTTTAAGGGAAACGGAATCAGAATTTAATAATCCGGATTTTTTATCAATTCAATATCCTAAATTACCCAAAAAGGAATCTGTGATTGCTCTCGATCCGGATGAAATTGAAAAGGTAATGGATAATGCTGAAAAAGGTACTACTCTCACGGACAGAGAATTAAAATTTCATAGTAACCTGAAAAACAGAGATGTAGCAATCTTGGCTTTGATGCTTGGAACCGGCATTCGTGTATCAGAATGTGTTGGATTGGATGTAAAAGATGTGGATCTGAATAATCATTCCATCAATGTTTACAGAAAAGGTATGAAAGAGATGAACATATATTTTTCAGATTCCGTTCAATCGGCATTGTATTTGTATTTGTTAGAAAGAAAAGAAATGAAAAATATTAAGCCAGGACATGAAGACGCATTGTTTATCAGTCAGCATCATAAAAGAATAAGTGATGATGCGGTTAGAAATCTTGTCAAAAAGTATACACCGGCATCAATTGTGGGATCAAAGAAAATTTCACCACATAAGCTTAGATCTACTTATGGCCAGAATCTGTATAACAAGGAACATGATTTATACCTTGTCAGTAATGTATTAGGTCATGAAAGTGTTAATACCACAAAATTATATGCTGCTGTTCCAGACGAAAAAAGAAAATATGCTGGAAATATAGAAATTCTTCGTCAAAATACTGAAAATGATCGCAAGAAAGATAGTTAAGAGAATACAGGAGAAATTTATTAAATGGAAAAATGCCTAGATAATAAAATTGCTATCTCTACTGGAGTAGCTATACAAGATGATGAAGTATTTAAGTTAGGCGGTGGATTCATTCCTAAGAGAGATCAATATTATTTTCAAATGAAACAAGGTGATAATATTTTTCTGGTTGGATTCAAAGATTTACTGATATGTTTAAGATTGCTCGAAAAAATGGAAGAAATCCCTAAAATCACGGGAAAATGGTGGTTACAAATGGCCAGCCTTTATGGTGATGATATCCTTATGGTTGAATATGAGGAGACAAATAAATAACAGGAGGAACACATGATAGCTAAAAAAGATGGTATAAAGGAAATGTTAAGTATCATTCATGGTGGATACGTTCAGGAGATGATTACATTGGTAATAGAAAATGAAGACGGTTATAGATATATGCCGGTAGATGGAGTTATTGAAAAAGCCGGTGATTTAGCATATTTTAAAATATCAGAAACATCATATCCACCTGAAATCAAAAATGGTACTGCTACTGCTGAGTTGAGAAACGCAGTATTTTCGGATGTTCAGTTATCGGAATATATGGAAGGTATGAAATATAGTGCATTTTTAGTCAACTATGGAGATTCATATTATATTTTGGCAGAAGGATATATCGATTCGGAACAATCTAATGATGTATTGTTTCAGGATTACTTGGAAAAAACTCAAAAGTACAATGTTAAAAAATTACACAAAAAACTGGAAAATATAAAATATGAAAAGCAATTATTTTCTGATGCTTTAGATTCTGCTGCCAGTTTTACATCTGGTCAGAAAATCAAAAGTAATGGAAAAGAAATGGAGTTAGATCAGGCAATTAAAATGTTAAAAGGATATGGTCTTACTTCGCATGGTGCCAAAAAGATGCTTTCAGATTTACAGAAAAAAGGTGTTAAAGTATCTAATCCAAAGGATTACATGTCTCAGGAGTAATTCGAAAAATTGAACAAGAAAAATTCGTGACATTATGGCACGAATAAAGAAGCGTCAGTTACAACAAATGTTGATTCTGACGCTTCTTTATGTTAAAGAGTGTGTTATGATTTATTTTTCCGACGTATCTGTTCTCGTTGAGAGAGAATGTAGCTTACAATAGCAAGAATTAAAAAGATATAATTGTTATAGAAAATACTCATGAGCTTGCCAAGATCTCCTGTTAGTACACTGGCTGCTGCTATAAAAACAAATCCCAAAAATAAACTGATTGCCAAACAACGATAAAGCAAACCGACTTTTTCAGCACGCTTATCCGCTATCGTGGCTGAAATACTAAAAATACAGAATAAAATAAATATGATTCTGAAAATCATAGGTCTTACCATGATTTCACCACCTTCCATTCAATATCATCGACTTGAAACGCTCCTACATCAATGGAATCCTTGGAATGTTCCCGATTATCACCAAGAGCAAACACTTCATTGTCTGATAATGTTTTTTTTGACATATTCTCAGTAATTCCTTTTGCATATATATCATCGTATACAGTGTCATTAATGTAAATTTTATTGTTTTTTATTTCTATTGTATCACCAGGAACACCAATTACCCGTTTCACAATATATTCACATTGGAATTTAGGATTGGATGAAGTGTCAATGATTACAATATCATTTCGTTTTATATCATTTTCTTTGATTGACAGTGTATTATCACCATTATACAGAGTATCATTCATAGAATTACCATTAACTGTTCCGAAATGAATAAATCCTAAAACAAAACCTGCAATTGTTATAGTGAGCATAATGGTGGATGCCAGAGTGACCAGGTCTTTAAGTTTGTTTACCTTATCAAGATCAGCATCTTCCATTTTTGATTCCTGAATAGATTTTACCTGATTTTTAAATCCCTTTTTCATGGAATGTGTCATATTTTTAACTTTTACCTTTAAAGCATCAATATCTTTTTTGGCCTGCTCACGCTTTTTTTTGTTAAAAGAGAAAATTTGAAAAATCATATATTATTCCTCGTCCTCGTCTTCCCCTGGCTCGCCAGCAAAATTAAATGAACTCATGGATGCAAGTATTTTTGCAATTTCATTATCCCCCATGTTAGAATCTTGGAATGAATTATTTTCAGATACTTCTTCGAAATCGTCATCCGCGGTGTCATTATTCTGATTAGAGATAGGATCAGCCATATGCTCATGATTTTCTACAACTTTGGCAACGGAATCTGATGAAAATTCTTCCGTGATTGGAACTACATTCGAAACATCTTCCTCCATATCCTTTGGTGTATGTTTGGCAGATAAACCTGTTGTGCTGTTTGGACTAGATTTAATATCTGTTGCTTTGTCGGAAATAGTCATGTCTTTTGGAAAATCTTCATACGCTGATTCGTCAAGTTCAATCATACCTCTTTTGATATATAAATCAATAGCTTCTGCAATAATATGTGCTTTATTTCTTCCAACATTATTTAAGAGACATGCTGCCTTGACATGTGTTTTAATCATGGGATTAAACCGGATTGTAAATGACATAGGTTCTTTTTTATTTACCATAAGATATTACCTCCGTGTAATTAATGCTGAGATCCTTTTTTCTGAACATAATTGAGTAATTCATAGCCGGTGACATTTGCATTAATATCATCAATAAAAGTGAAGTTTCGCAACAGATCGCTTTCTGAAATAAATTGTTTTAACAAAACAGATCCGCCACCCATAAATACAACATAGGCTGTTTTCAGATCAATATCCATTTCCTTAAAGGAATAAAGAAGTTTATGAACAAATTCCTTGGTTATGGATATTACCGCCTGACAGATTTCTTCATCAAAGTTACTGTAATCACCTTTTAAAATATCATCGACATCCAATTCTTCAACTCTGGTTCCGTAACGTGCCTGACAAATCTTTTTGATTTGCTGATATAATGTGATTACACCATTTTCCAGAGAATCTGTATATTCAATATCTAATTCGCCTTTACGCAGCATGATATAGTCTGCTGTAAATCCTCCAATATCAATACCCAATACACGATTTCTATTATTGATATCACCCATGTTAGTCATCATCGCAGCATAACATTGAGGGAAAATCTTTACCTTAGTGATTTTGATATTCCACTTCTTTCCCATATAGACAATGTCAATTGGTTCTGGAGTGCGAAAATATCGTTTAAAATTTTTGCAGACGTTAATATCCTGTAAATGAGCTGGAGGCAATCCTGCAAGTAAAGTAATCGGATATACTTTGTTTTTCTCATAGGCAAGCTGCTCATGTCTGCACATGTAATCCAATTCTTTAACAATCCCCATAATGGTTAATGTGAAAAATGCAGGTGTTTCAGATTTATCACGCTGATAGGGGATTCTTTTGTTTGTCAGGATGTAATACTTTCCATCAAATCTCATAAAAAGTTCCGGTGAACCCATCATGGGCGCTGTATCCTGCGACGTGATTCCGGATACAAATGTAAAATGTTTTGTTTTGATCTGCTTGTTACCTGTGTCTACTGCTATCTGCATAAGAAGTCTCCTTTAGTGTTTATTTAGAGCAATATCATGTGCTAATACGTCTTATTGTCTGCTAAGACGTATTAGCATGTATAGGCTCTATAATATAGATACGAAGTGAACACCTCATTTTGCAACAAAAAAAGAAAAATAACTGAAATAAATATTAATAATTGCATTAACATATCAGAAATTTGTAATTTAATATATATATTGTCTGTAGAGGTGGAAAATGAAAAATAAAAAAATTTTATTATTTATATTTAGTTTTATGATGGGCTGTTCTATGATAATAGGCGGCTGTGCAAATAAAAATGATGAGGTCAAAATTGAATCTTCTGATCAGGAAGAGTTTAAGGAAATGGACATATCAGATATGCAAATGTCAGATAAAGGCATCGTGATAGCTCCGGTTACATTACTTGCCGATACATACGGAGCCAAAATCGAAGATAAAGGAGATCATGCGTGGATTCTTTCGTATAATGGGCAGGAACTTTATATTCCTATCAGTCAAAACGTGGTTAGTTATGACGGTGTTGATTATACACTAAATGAAACTAATCAGATGAAAGATGGATTACTATACAGTGATATTCGAACTTTATCAGAAATTATAGGTTATTCGCTGTCTGTGTCTGTAGACGAAGATAATAATTTTACATATGCTGTTGCTATAAAAAATTCAGAGCAGAAACAGCAAGAAAAAAATGATAATGTAGAAGAAAAAAAGCTGGATTCAACTGAGAAAAAATATGTAAGAACGGATATTTACATGCGTGATGCGGCTTCTGCATTAGCGCAGATAATAGATGTGATTGAGCAATATGACTGTGTAATTGTTACTTCGGAAAAAGGCGATTGGTCAGGTGTGGATTATAATGGTCAGTCAGGTTATATTCGATCCGAATATCTGACAGATCAGGAGCCAACAGCTGATCAGCAGGAAGAACTGAAAAAAAGAACTGAACTGGAATCAACTACTACTATTCAAGGAGATAAGAAATCTGTTTTAGTATTCCAGGATATAGAGAATATATATAGAACCGGACAATGTGCCAAAAATTCAACTTTTAATCAAAAATCCATGAATTATTGGGGATATATTAATGTAAGTAGAGAAATGCAGGATGCAAACGGAAATCCAGTGTGGATGTATTTTGGCATTAATTCTTGGTACATACCAGGTCAGGTAAATTCTGAAAGTGAAAATCTGTATAATGAAATGTCAACTCTGACAAAAAGTGCTTTTATAGCATGTCTTGGAGAAGATGGGAATACTTTATATGATACTCTGAACGAGCTGATTCTTAGGTATGGAGATACATACGCCGTTCCTTCTCAAGATACACTGCAATTTGCAACATTTTCTGTGAAAATAGATCATAGTGATACAGATGGTTTACAAATTTTTATATATTAAAAAAAACCGCCCGAAAGGGCGATTTTTTGCTATAGAAACCATAGGGATATTATGCTGATTGAGATTGACATTCCGGAATTTCCTTATGCCAGTTTTGAGAACATTGTCGTTTTTTTCCCTTATATAATTCTCTTAATCTATAATCATTTTTCAAAATATGGATAGCTTCCGTTAAAAGTTGTTGAACTTGCCGAATGGTTATTTTTAAATTTTGCGCTACAACAGAGAAATCTACTTTTGGAGTAGAACCGATACCAAAAATGGATGTTATGATGTAACTATATATTTGGGGAAGATCAGCTACAGCATCTTTGATAAGTTCTTCTGTATACGTTTTCTCAAAGATTTGAGCTGGATCAGCTTCCCAATCGGAAGTCGAGTTTGTATAATTCGTATCTGCAGATTCATAATCTGACAGGATCATTAATTGATTGGTCCAGGTATTTGCCACTATTTCTGGTGACATTCCTGTTATAACAGAAATTTCAATCGTATCCCATTGATCAGAATTATGTTTCGCACTTACAGCTTTTTTGAAATTATTATTTTGGTGCTTTGGGCAAATGGATAAAGAATTATTCACAAATGAAGTTAAGCCGGTTTTTATTATCTTGTAGAAAAATGTCGTAGGACAACTCAGTTCCTTATTATAAGTGGGAATGCTTTCAAAAATCAAAAAAGAAGCTTCATTATATAATTCTTCAAATTCTATGCTATTTGATTGCACATATGGTAAAAAGTATTCGTGAATAATACTTATTATTAAAGGGGAAAATTTTTCCTGAATTTGTTCCGAAATGATTTTTATTTTAGTATTCTCGCCGGATATATACATTTCTTTATATATTTCCAGCAAATCAATAATTTTCTGGTTGTCATATTTGGTGTTCATGTGTTTTCTCCTAAAAAAGTGTTTTCATAATTATAAATACTAAAAAAATATATATAATTGCAATTTTTATTGAAATAATAATTATTGGTTGCAAGTTATTGTTTATTTTTAGTAAGTAACAAGTGTAAATATATAAACCATTTAATATTTCCTGAGAAGGTTTGAACAGCTTATTTATAAGCTGTTTATTTTTTTAGGGAAATGCCAGAAAAGGCAGAAGGAGGAAAATGAATAAAGTAATAATGATGGGACGTTTAACGCGTGATCCTGAAGTTCGATATAGTCAAGGTGAAAATCCTACAGCTATATCACGATTTACAGTTGCTGTAGATCGAAGATTTCATCGAGAAGGTGAACAAACAGCAGATTTCATTGGCTGTGTAGCGTTTGGACGTCAGGCAGAGTTCGCAGAAAAATATTTGCGTAAAGGAACAAAGATTGCGCTTATAGGCCGTATACAGACTGGTAGCTATACCAATCGTGAAGGTCAAAAAATCTATACAACGGATGTTGTGGTAGAGGAACTGGAATTTGCAGAAAGTAAAGCTGCATCCGAACATGCAGGAAATATTACACCAGCAGATACCCCAGCACAGAGCAATGATGGCTTCATGAATATTCCAGATGGAATTGATGAAGAGTTACCATTTAATTAAGTTATGTAAAGGAGAGAACCGGGAATAAGCTGGTTCTCTCTTCTTAATAGAAAGGAGAATCAACGAATGTAACTTGTGAAAAAATCACAATAAAATCTGTAGATGGTGCAATTATTCGTATTGGATGATGCATTTGTAGGTTTCAGAAATGAGAGGAGGCAAGGTATTGAAAAGGAAAGATATATCTTCGTCCAGAATTATGGTTATGGAGGACGGACGAGAATTTTATCCGGCAAAATACCGGATGGATGATTTTAAAAAAGAGCATCCTACTGGAAGATTTTCGACAGAGGCCATCGAATTTAAAGCTAATTCAATGGCTGTATTTAAAGCCTATGTATATCCGGATTCTGATCCAGATAGTAGACCACTATCAGAAGCATATTGTATGCGATGGTATGACATGAATACTGTAAACTTTGTTGAAACAGCGGAAACAGGAGCAATTTCCAGAGCTCTTGCGAATGCTGGATACAATCTATGCTCTTATGAATTAAATGAGGGCATTGATCCATTATCACGAATGATAGATTTAGATGGCAACCCATATCTTAATGTGATGTGGAGATTGGCTTGGATACGAAGAGATATTCCAAGCATTTATATAAAGAAAGAGTTACTATCATTATCGAATAATACAGCGCTTGTAAAAGTGGAATTATTTGACAATGGTAAACTGCTTGCCACTGCACATGCCAGTAAAACATACTGCCATAATGAAAATGGTGGAGAATATTTTGTAGATTGGGCTGAGACAGCCGCTACAGGACGGGCAATTTCACAGTTGGGTTATGATTTGCCTGTGGATAGTTCCAGTATCTATGACGAACCGATAATTTCAGATGCACCTAAATTTGTAAATACGAATCCAGATTTAGAACAATTTATGGAAGCATATGATAATACTCCTCAGAATTTACCGGCTGAAAAACCAGAAGAAAAAGAAACGTTTGATTTTGAACAAAAATCAGATGTTCAGGTTATTTCATTTGAGATAAATGAAGGTACAGATCCGAATGAGTTATCCCTAGATAATGCCTTTCATTTAAAGCCGAATTTTGGTAAATATGCCAACCAGGAGTTAAGGGACATTGCTGAAGCCGGAGATTTAAACTGGCTACTGAAAATGTCTACCTTAATGAAAGAGACGTATCCACTCTTAGCAAGTGGAGCAGATATGGTTTATAGGTATTATAAATAATAAATATTTAACAATAATTCGTGCCATAATGTCACGAAATAAAAAGGAGAAAAGAGAATATGAGTGAAAAAGAAAAAGGAACAATTAAATATGGGTATGAAAAAGTTCAGGAAGAGCTCAAGAATTTTACACCGCAAAAGACAGAAGATTATTTTGCTGGCGGGATTTTCCTGTGTCTTACGCAGAGGAACCCGATTTTGATTGATGCATGTAAAAATGACGAGGCATTCAATCAGCAAATGCTCCAGTCTTGGAAATCTTGGAAACGGTGCATGAAATATGTTTATGACAAGATTAAGAAAAAAATCACTGTCAATGAATTAAAGATGGGGTGCAGCACCTGCACTTCGATGGAAGGTGATGATGAGGAAGTCATGCGCTATATAAGAGAATATTATGCTCTCGATGATAAGGAGCAGGTAGAGAAAGAAATTCGTCTGGAGAAGGAAAAGAAACAGGCTGAAAAAGACAAAAAAGCTGTTCCACCGCCTGCTGCCGGTGAAAATGCAACTTCGGTACCAAAACCGGCGATTCCAAAACCAAGTGCCGCAAAGCACAAAAAGAAAGCAGTTATACAGGGGCAAATGTCGTTTTTTTAAGCTAGGGAAAGGAAAATTTCATAAGGAGCCGTTATATGCGGTTCCTTTTTGATTACAGGATAAATATAATGGAAAATAACATAAATGATCAGAAAATTAACCAAGAAATAATCGAAGAATATTGGGAAAAAAATCAAAATGATGCCAATAAATTGACAGGGAATGCATTGGACATGGTTTCCTCTGCACTTCAAAAAATGGAGGAAATGACTTCCAATATTCGTGATATATATTTAGATTTGATGGTCAGTCCTTATGAAAGCAATCCAGAGGCACATATTTCTCCGATGGCTCAAAGATTTATTTTTGCAGATCATCTATTTGATCAGGTAAAAGAGCTGCAAGGTTATGATGTCAGTTATGAGGATGATGTTTTAGAAGTAACGATTCCTATGTCTCTTCCGAAAAGGAATAAGACAGCAACGAATGAATTTAAGGAAAATTTGCATATTGCCTTGGAACGTTTTAATCGTGCTGATGAAGAGCAGCATATGCGAATTGTGCGGCAGTTATCAGATGCCTGGGTGGTTGTCATTCAGCATGTCTATTCCAGGGCAAATTTAATGAGAGACAATGACAATGTAAATATTAAGCATGTCATTGATGAAATCAGTCGGCAATATAATCTGAGTGATAGAGGAGATCACTGTTCTATTATGCAGTGTACTTGTAAGGAAATGGAAGAAAAAGCAGTGACACATATTTATGTTATGTCTCCTTCCAAGTTTATTGACTGGTACAAAAAAATAATGATGAATGAACAGTAATTGCAAAATCAATCCTTTTTTTGGTATTTATTAAATGACAGTTTATAAATATATTATATAGCTCGACAGAGCGTGTGAGGCATCTTCGGATGTCTCTTATTTTTTAGGAGGAATACAGAAAAATGAAAAAGGAACATGTAAATTTAAGTAAAGAACAACAGACGGTTGTTGATACAATCGAAGGGCAATTGGCAGTGATCAGTTGTCCGGGAAGCGGAAAAACAACGCTTATTATTGAACGGGTATACCATATGATCAGTAGCAATATTGATCCATCGAATATTCTGGTTGTTACTTTTACAAAGGAAGCTGCGCGACAAATGAAGGAAAGGTATTATGAAAAGTATGGTCCTGCATCGGTGATGTTTGGTACTATACATTCTTTATGTTACAAGGTACTTCATTCAAGTTATGGATTGAATTCGGAAAACATTATTTCACAAAATGATGCTGAAAAAGTAGTTTTAGAGATTTTGAACAAGCAAAAAATACAGGTTGGAAACAGATTGGAATATTCCAGAAATATGCTGGCTGAAATCTCTTTTGTGCGGAATAGTGCCATTAATTACAAATCCCATAAACCGGACAGTATAAATCCAGCAGATTTTTGTACAGTATTTGAAAAGTATGTAGAGTATAAAAAAGCTCATCAAAAAGTAGATTATGATGATATGCTTTGGATGTGCCGGAACAGTTTCCGAATGAAACCTGAGATATTGCAGGTCTGGAAAGACCAATATCCGTATATACTTATTGATGAGTATCAGGATATCAACAAAGTACAAGCGGATATATTTTATATGCTTGCCGGAGATAACGGTAATATTTGCGTGGTTGGTGATGATGATCAGAGCTGTTATCGTTTCCGGGGTGCAGATAGTACAGTATTTTTGGACTTCCCTAAGCATTATCCTGATGCAAAGGTATTTTATCTGAGCACAAACTATCGGAGCTGTGTCAAGATTGTTAAAGCAGCAAAGAATTTGATCGAAAATAATCAGAAAAGGTATGAAAAGAAATTTAATGTCAGTTCCACGAAAATGGGAAAAGTTCTTGCACATTTGACAGATACAGAATCTACAAATTATACGATTCAGCTGATACAAAATCTAAGAAAACACGGGTATCAATTTGAAGATATAGCAATTCTGTACAGGGTTAATTCTCAAAATCAAGTACTGGCAGGAAAATTAATGAAGTATAATATTCCTTTTTATACTACAGATCCCATTGTGGATTATCATAAGGATGTGATTTTTCGGGATATTATGGCATACTGGCATATAGCTAATCATTCCGGGACAAATAAAGATCTTATGCAGATTTTGAATCATCCTAACCGTTTTCTGAGAAAAAGTCTGTTCGAGAATTGTTCCGTTGATCGGCAAGAAATCCTTCGCATTGCCAGAGAAAACGATTTGTCAAGTAATAGCATTGATAATATTATGAAATTATTTCATGATCTGTCCATATTAGAAAGTCGTAATCCAAAAGAATTTATGGATTTTCTGATATTTCACATGGATTATGAACAGGCGGTTATTCAGAACAGCAGGTGGTGTCAAAAAGATGAAACTGCACAGATGGAATTACTGGAAAATCTTCGGGAAGAGGCAAGATCATTTTCCAGCATGGATGACTGGGAGCAATATGCTTCTTATTATAGCGAACAGATCAATGAATCACAAAAGAAAGACGGAATCTGTTTATCTACCTTGCATTCATCAAAAGGACTAGAGTGGCCATGTGTTATTATTATTGGCGCATCTAGTGAAATGTATCCGTATAAAAAGGCACGATCATTGGAAGATCAGGAGGAAGAAAGGCGATTGTTTTATGTCGGAATGACAAGAGCAAAAAATGAATGCCATATATGTGGCACGAAAACAAATCCAACTCCGTATTTATATGAGATTGGATTGTTGAAAAAGTAACTGATTAGGGAAAAATTCAGAGGATGAATAAAAACATGAAAAAATTAGAAATGAGCAAATATAAGCTCACATCAGAAGTGAGCTGTGAGAGTGCTACACCGGTGCTGTAACAAATGGATGCTCCGGCTGTATGTATAGCTATCCAGGTTCGCATAACCTGGAGGGTACGGATGTGACGGCAGACATGCCGAACGTCTGCAAAAGATGTAAAAAATAAATTTAAGGCGGTCAGAGAAATGACCGTCTTTTTTGTTGCGAAATAGATAGCTTAATTCGTATTTAATTATAAGGATAAAGAAGAATTATCTTTATCACTAAATGAATATGGAGGAAAAGAGAATGTGTGAAGTAATTGCGATTACAAATCAAAAGGGTGGAGTCGGCAAGACAACATCTACTGTAAATCTGGGCATAGGATTGGCAAGGGCAGGTAAGAAAGTGCTTTTGATTGATGCCGATCCACAGGGAAGTCTCACGGCCAGTCTTGGGTTTGAACAGCCGGATGATTTGGAAATATCTCTTGCAACCGTAATGATGGATGTTGTAAATGAGGAGAATATTGATGTTTCAAATGGTATTTTACATCATAAAGAAAATGTGGATGTATTACCAGGAAATATCGAATTATCCGCGCTGGAAGTGACACTTGGTAATGTAATGAGTCGAGAAATGATTTTAAAAGAGTATATAAATCTGGTTAAGGATAAATACGATTATATCCTGATTGATTGTATGCCAAGCCTTGGAATCATGACAATTAATGTACTTGTTGCTGCCAATACTGTGATTATTCCGGTTGAAGCAGAATACCTTCCGGTAAAAGGTCTGGAACAGTTATTAAAGACCATCCGGATGGTAAAAAAGAGATTAAATCGGAATCTTGGTGTTATGGGAATCCTTCTTACGATGGTTAATTTCAGAACAAACTTTGCGAAAGATATTTCAACTCTTTTGCATGATACTTATGGTTCCAGAATCAAAATTTTTGAAAATACAATTCCTTCTTCAATCAAAGCGGTTGAGGCAAGTGCAGAGGGTATCAGCGTATATAAACATTGTCCTAAAAATAAAGTAGCACTTGCATATGAAGGATTTACGCAGGAGGTTTTGAACAATGTCGAGTAAGAGCGTGAAGAAAATCGCATTAAAAAATGTGGAAGATTTATGGGGAGATTCCAATCAGGAGTCAACATCTGAGATTCGTCTTGATCAGATCCAGAGCTTTAAAGGACATCCATTTAAAGTAAAGGATGATGAAAAAATGCAGGAATTGGTGGAAAGCATTCGTGAAAACGGAATCTTAACACCGGTTCTTGTCAGACCGTCTGAGGATGATCGGTTTGAAATGGTTTCCGGACATCGTAGAATGCACGCAGCTTCTCTATTACAGATGGAAGAGATACCGGCTATCATTCGTGAAATGGATGATGATGAAGCTATTAAAATGATGGTAAATGCAAACGTTCAGAGGGAGGAAATTCTTCCAAGTGAAAAGGCATATGCATATAAAATGCTTTTGGAAGCTATGAAGAGACAGGCAGGAAGACCGAAAAAAAATACGTGTCAGGATGGCACGAATTTACGGTCAGATGAAGAGCTTTCTGAGCAGGTTGGTGAAAGCGCCCGTAATATCCAGAGATACATTCGACTAACAGAACTTATTCCGGAACTGTTAGACATGGTAGATCTGAAAAGAATTAATTTTACAATGGGAGTTAATATATCATATTTGTCGAAAGAGACACAGACATATGTTTATAAGTACATCTGTGAAAAAGGTATGATCAGACCGGAACAAATCACTGCTTTGAGAGAACTTGAAAAGGCAAGTGAGTTAAATTCTACACAGATAATGGATATCTTAAATGGCAGTATTCCAGAAAAGAAAACAGCCAGAAAAGTTTCCATGAATGAAAAAAAATTATCAAAATACTTTCCGCCTACATATACATCTAAGGATATGGAACAGGTAATTGAAAGTCTCTTGGAAAAATGGAAACAGGAACAGGACATGCTGTAACCTAAAAATATATCAATTATTATTGAAACACAAAAATCTGGCACTCCACAGTTAATACTGGTAGGGGTGCCAAAATATAACCGGAGGTTTCTGATGGAGTTAGAATATTTAGATCTGAACATAAAGCAAATTGCCTCATTGAAAAACAAAGGATTAGAAAACGTGGAAAAGCTGATTCGTTTTCTTCCACTTCATTATAATGATTATTCTCAAATTACAGGTGTATTACCACCAGATCAGATATCTGTACTTGTTGGTATATTAAAAAATATCAGGTACATCAATAATAAAAATCAGATTATTCAGGCAGATTTTTTTAACAATGGGAACGAAAACGACGTATACCCGCTGGTGTGGATTAATGTACCTTATGTATATGAACATTTAATGGTAATATCCAGAAAACAGATTGTAGTTGCCGGTAAAATGCAGTTTAATCGATATTACGGAAAAACTGGGTTTGTAAATCCGGTATTATGTACGGATGCGATTGATTCTGCGATGAAAGTAACACCGGTTTATTCAAAAATAGCAAACATAAGCCAGTCAAAAATGTGGTCTGTGATTCATGAAGGATTATCTTATCTGGATTTGAGGGACTTCTATGATGATGTATTTGTACGCAAATTTGGACTCATGCCTCTACAAGAAGCGTTATTTGCGCAGCATTGTCCGGAAAATATGCATCAGATTTCACAATCAATGGAACGTTTAATGTTTGATGATATGCTTTATTTTACACTGTTAGACAGGCAATTAACCGCAGATACCATATCAGAATCTCCTTTCAAAGTCATTAAAACAGATATGTTTTCCGCTATTATAAATGATCTTCCATACAATCTGACAGAAGATCAGAATCAGATTTTAATGAATATTTTAGAGCGCATGAGAACAGGAAAAAGAGTAAATGGGCTGATACAGGGAGATGTATCGTGTGGAAAATCTATTGTTTGTTTTCTGCTTGCAGTGTTGATGGCAGACAATGGATATCAAACAGCTATTATGACTCCTAATAAGGTACTGGCTCAACAGCATTATACAGAATTATGTAAACTGGTGGGGGAGTATGGATTATCTATAGAGTTCTATGCGGATTCTTCTAAAATGAAAGCGTCACAAAGGAAAGACATCTTAAAACGGTTGAGTAATGGTGAGATTGATATAATTGTCGGAACCACTTCACTGATAGGAGATAGTATAAAGTATCAGCACCTCGCACTGACGATTGTGGACGAAGAACACAAATTTGGTGTTGTGCAGCGGGAAGCTCTGGCTCAAAAAGGGAAAAAAGGGATTCATACTTTACTAATGAGTGCCACACCTATTCCAAGGACAATGGCGAAGACAATATACAATAAATCAATGGAATTATACAGTATTCATAGTATGCCGAATGGAAGAAAACGTGTATTAAATACTGTTACAAATAACTTTCCTGCAACATTCAGGTTTATGAAAAAAGAATTGCAGAAAGGGCATCAGGCTTATGTAGTATGCCCAATGATTGAAAAAAACAAAAAGGTAAAAGGTGTTCTGTCCGCAGAAGAACTGTTTCAATACTATAATAATTTTCTGGAACCTTTTGGATTTAAAACTGCGGTTTTACATGGAAAGATGAAAAAAAGTGAAATTGAGGAGGCTGTTGAAGATTTTAAAAATAACAAGATTCAATTATTGATAGCTACGTCAGTGATCGAAGTTGGTGTAAATGTTCCGAATGCAACGCTTATTGTTATTCATAACTCAGAAAGATTCGGCTTAGCTGCACTTCATCAGTTAAGAGGTCGTGTGGGAAGAGGATCTGATCAGGCATATTGTGCTTTCTTTTCAAATAATCTGGAGAATGAAAGACTGAAGATCATTTCCACCACAAATGATGGATTTGAAATTGCTCAGAAAGATCTTGAAATGAGAGAACCTGGAGACTTATTGCGTGGCATTCGACAATCAGGAAAAAATAAATATATAGAATTAATTCTCACGAATCAAACTGGATATAAAAAAGTAACCGCTGCGGCAGACTGGTTAGAAGAACATGACCTTGCTACCGAATATTTGAAACGTATGGAAAGCAGTGAATCTTTTTCTTAAAAAATAACGGTCCTTTATCTTAGGCAAATAAAGATAAGGAACCGTTATTTTTATATGTATTGTGTTAAGGCATGATAAAACGTTACAGGACATAATTATGCGTAATATGCTGTCTTATGATCTGTATAGAAATATTAAAACATCCTAATACGTCTAACTTTACAAAATGTTTTTACACTTGGCATTATTGTTGTTAAAGCATATCAAAAAGTAATAATACGCCTTAGAAAATCCCAAGACATCTATAAATGTGTATATACTTCTAAATACATCATTAAGTATATTAAAACGGCTTAATACACCTTAACAATACCTTTCGATTAATGTAAGGATAGAGTTTTCGGCAGTTCCAGATACATCATAATCTGTAGAATAATAAACAGTTTGACTGAATCTATGGTGAAAGCATATTAGAGAGTATTAAGACGCTATGGAGCAGATTAATACATATATTAGCGTGATAAGACACTTTATGACGTAAAGAATATCAATAAGGAGCTTTTCTCTTCTATAGTGCAGACTTGCTCTCAAAACAGCTCTGAATAGCATTGCCATATTGTTTTGAGAGAGTAATTTTGTATATAAAAAGCTCTTATGTCCTTTTAAAGCTGCGTATTAAGCTGTCTTAAAGCGTATTGATATGGAAAGTAATATGTGAAGAACCCGTAAATTTCTCCCTGTAAAACAGAAATATCAAACCTGCCAGATTGCAAAAATAATACTGGTAACAGTAAGTAATATGGAGCAAAAAACGTACAAAAAGATTTGCTTAGTTCTTTTGTACGTTTTTAGGAAAAATTAAAAGGTCAAAATAAGTACAAAAGAAAAATCTTGAAAAACCTTTAAAATAGCGGGTTTGGTTCAAAATTTGGCTGTGAGGTGTAGGCGGCCGTACGGTAATACAGACTTCGCACAGACAAATTTTTGACGTGTGAGTATGTAGATATGTGCGATAACAGGCCGCCGGACACAGAGAAAACATAACGCTTATAAGAAAATGCTGAACAGAGACAGGGAAAGGAAAAGAAATGCCAGCAGGAGAAAAGAAAATAAGGAATGGGCAGAAATATAGCGATACCTCTGTGATACTTCTTACCATGTATCTAAGTGGAGGAATCATTACACAACATAATTTTATGGATGCGATCTGTAATTATCAAATTTGGAAAAATGACCGTACTAATTACTATAACCGGGTGCGTCATATACTGGTTGGAAAAAAATATATTGAGTATATCCCCGTTGGGAAAGTCAGTAAAAAGAAAAATACGGAAAAACCGGTTAAGGCATATAAGCTGACTGCGAAAGGGGTAGATTATATATCCAGTATGTTCCAACTGCCAAGTGATATTGTCTTCCGGTTAGATAAGAGAAATTTCAGGAGACAAGGGGAAATAAACCGGGTAACAGTAAATATGTTGCGGTGTGGTATTCCTATGTTGCCACACGAAAAGCCGGAAGTCCCGTATGAAGATTATTATGGAAATTATGTTTTTCAAAAATCACTTGGACCTATTGTTTATTATAGTGCCAGAGAATTTAAAGGACTGTTTGAAGAGCAAATGAGAGGTTCAAAAATCTGTGGCTTTCTTAAAATGTATAGAACCATCTACCTTTTATATGCGCTTGATACGAAAAATAGTAGTGTAGTGGAAAGTGTTGAGAAAAAAGTTTACGACCTGTTTTATGGTATCGCTTCAAAAAGTGAAGGGATTGAGTCGGTAGAAAGGATTGTATTCGGGCGGGATTATTCTGAATTAAATCTGCTGCTGCAGAATGAATATCATTATGAGCAGTATGTCCGCTATGCATCAAAAAGCACAAATAAAAATGATTTTAAGTATTTTCGCATCGGGGATATCAATACCTATTACATCCCGACTTCAAGTATCGGAAGGTTTTATTTAAGGTTTGGGATACTGCAATCAAATTTC
Organism: Roseburia sp. OM02-15; assembly: GCF_003481835.1. Classification (NCBI taxonomy): domain Bacteria; kingdom Bacillati; phylum Bacillota; class Clostridia; order Lachnospirales; family Lachnospiraceae; genus Roseburia; species Roseburia sp. OM02-15. The sequence continues at coordinate 47,226 of NZ_QULX01000003.1, read as the reverse complement.
TTTCGTTATTATGGCAGGAGCAACCGTTTTGAACAATTAAACACGGTTCCTCTTTTCCTGCTGCCGGGGAACCTTAAATTGATCTATAACCTTAGTATGGGTATAAATCCGGGAAGAGATATTGTCTGTCTCGAAGAAGAACTGGAATATTATCAGGAAATGTTTGAAAACATCCAGACCGAAAATAAGATGGCTGTTATATCGCAGCAAACGATACTTGCTGATTATTATGCCTACATAAAACAGAAACGACAGGGTGAAATGCAATGAAAATAAAAGAAGAAAAAGAACGGTTCAAATCATTGGTGCAGCAGGCTGTGCTGTGGATAATTGCATTAGTGATTGTCTGCATTGTTGGTGTGAATACATATAACGGAAATGTAGAAACCCTGAAGAATGAAGTGGAGAAAATGGCAAAGAATCCGAAATCCATTTCAAATAAACAAGTCGATGACTATATTAATTATTTAATGGAACTGTTGGATGGTGAGGCGAAGATAGATGCTATACATGTAGATTTTAATCAGACAACGAATGATTTTAGTGGAAAAACAGGAAATGAAATTATAAAAGATGAGTCTATATCGCAGACAATATATATCAAGATTGTATCATCAGAAGGAACAGGATGGAATGATCTTGAAAATCCGGAATGGATTGCGAAGCGGAAAGAACAGGAAGAAACAGCGGATGAGATAAAGGCAAGGTTAAAAGAGAATGATTGTCATGGTTATTATCTGATCCAATTCCCTGGAAGTGATACAATTTCGTATTCTTTGTGATGTGAAATAGGAATGTAACATATAAAAAGCAGGTACTGGTCAATATTTTTGACTGATACTTGCTTTATTTATTGCTTGAGCAGTGTTGCAAATCTCAAGGATTAAACCGTATTAGTAGTAAGGGGAACTAGACCACCCATTGCAGAAAGAGGCGGTCGATTAGTAATTATGATTTATACATAGGTTTAGGAACGGAGAGGATGTATGGAAAAACAAGTTCATGTTATTCCACGATATGCGTTTTCTATTCTATGGTATCGGTCAGAATTATGACAAGGAGGATGAGACATGGACAAAATAGCTGTTTTAATCCCATGCTATAACGAAGCTGCTACAATCCGTAAGGTTGTAACGGATTTTAAAACTGTCCTTCCAGATGCTACGGTATATGTGTATGACAACAACTCTACCGATGGTAGCGCCCACGAAGCAAGCGAAGCAGGAGCGATTGTAAGGAATGAATATAATCAGGGAAAAGGAAATGTAATTCGCAGGATGTTTCGGGACATTGATGCGGAATGCTACATTATGGTTGATGCCGACGATACCTATCCGGCAGAAGCAGCTAGGGCAATGGCAAAAAGAATTTTGGAAGGACACGCTGAAATGATCGTGGGTGACAGGTTATCATCCACATACTATGAGGAGAATAAACGACCATTTCATAATTTTGGAAATAAATTGGTGCAGCAGAGTATCAATCAGATTTTCAAAACAGATATTGCAGATATCATGACCGGGTATCGGGCATTTAGTTATCTGTTTGTCAAATCATTCCCAGTTTTATCGAAAGGGTTTGAAATTGAAACAGAAATGACAATTCATGCCGTCGATAAAAATATGCGTGTTGAATGTATACCGGTAACATACCGTGACCGACCGGCAGGGAGTGAATCGAAACTCAATACGATATATGATGGTGCAAAAGTACTATTTACAATCTGTAATCTGTATGAAACATACCGTCCGTTAAGATTCTTTGGATTGCTGGGTGGATGTATGATGGCAACAGGTGCCGTATTTGTGATACCTGTAATCGCAGAATTTATGGCAACGCATCTGGTTCCAAGATTTCCGACATTGATTGTTGGATCATTTATGATCATGGCAGGGATGATGTCATGGTTTGCAGGAATGATATTGGAAACAATAGAGAAAAAAAATAAGATGTCATATGAAACCTCACTGGTAGTCTGCGATTATATGAACAAGATGTTGAAAAACAGTTTTCAATGACCGTTAAAAGCTACATTTTGATACTAATTAAAAATGCATGGATTAGATTGGCTGATTTTATGCATATTCAATAAGAAATAAGCAAATACGATCAAAAATAGTGAGATTACTATAGCAGAAATACCATATAAGAATTTTTCTTGAAATTTAAAAGCTACATTTTGATACTACCCGATAAGATGGACATTTATCTGTCCACTACCAGGAGGAAATAATGGGAAGAAAAAGAAGTAAAGTCGATGAACAGATTGAAGGTCAATTACTGTTAGATTTTACATCACGAAGTGAATACCAAGTGGTGCAGGCTAATAAAATAATCAGCAGTAAGCAGAAGCTTCGACTGGCAAGTACAAAAATCATCAGAGCTGTAATCATGCAGATAAAACCGGAAGATGAAAAATTGCATCCATATAAAATTACCATTCGGCAGTTAGCTGGCTTATTAAATATTCCAGCAAACAATCTGTATCGTGATATGCAGGATATCGTGAAGGATATTGGATCGAATCCTATTTTTATCCGTGATGATGATAAAGGCAAATGGAAAATGATCCAATGGGTTTCCAGCTGCGAATATGATAAAGATGGTGGGCTGATCATCAAATTAAATGATGAATTGCAGCCATACCTTTTAAGATTGAAAAGTCAGTATACGCAGTATCAGTATAACAATATATTTTCTATGAGATCCGTTTATTCTATCCGGATGTTTGAATTAATACTGGAACAGATTCATGAAAAGGTGATTCCAAAAGATGGGCTGATTGTAAAACTTTCTGTACAATATATAAAAGAATGCCTTGGGTGTGAAGATAATGAATCGTATGCTAAGTTCAGCAATTTCAGGGCAAGGGTGATAGAGTCATCCGTAAAAGAAATTAATAAAAAAACATTTTATTCGATAGATTTCAGTTATGAAAAGTCTGGTCGAAGTATTACAGGAATTATATTTTATGTAAACATGAAATACAATCTCTGGTAAAAGCTACATTTTGATACTGATGATGGATGTATATATATAATCATACTTTTATATACTTTATTACTTAATAGGAAGAAAAAAATTGGTTTTTTTCAAGAAATCCAGTAAAACCAAGGGGTTGCGGGTATTTTTTCTGAAATTGAAAAGCTACATATTGATACCTAAAAAGCTACATTTTGATACTGTTAAAGCTACATTTTGATACTTTCGAATTTTTGAAAAATAGCTAAATGCTACATTTTGATACTGTTTTAAAAGGCAGCTTTTTATAGTTATCAACAGGATGTCAACAAAGTTATCAACAAATTGGCATAAATTGTTGATAACTTTTGCTATGCACACAAAATTTGCATTTTTCAGTATTCTGATTGCGAAAAACAGGGTAAAAATCGTAATTACAACACAGAGGAAATAGGAGAGATTAAAGAACGTATGGAAGAAAATAGGGAAGAACTTAAATGTTATGTAATACAGACGCTTGGATTGGGACATACAATAGCGGAACTACATACGGATAAGATCAATGCTGCAATATTTTATGTGGGGAATAAAAAAGATATCCGGCTATTTCAGAAAGAACAGAAGAAAGTGAAAGCATTCCATACGGAATTTTCAAATTATATGTGCAGGCTACATCATATTAAAGCAATTGCAGAGCCATTGAGCGAATCCAAAGATACTTTGCTGTTTGTACAGGATTATATGCGTAAAGCAAAAGCGTTTGGTGTAGATCTTCCGGAAAGTGACCTGGATAATTATTTTTTCAGCATAATGGATCAGGAGAGGGCGGTAAAAACATACTCATATACGCAGGAAAGTTATGAGAAACGTCTGCATACAGCAGTTTGCTTGGTAAACAGTGGTCAGTTTTTAGAATCGGTACATGGAGACAAAGCATGGATAAAAAACAAATCATGAATTATTTAGTCTGGGGGATTTTGTCAACCCTGGTGAGTTGGATCAGCTATATGATCTTATTTGCTGTTACCGGAAAGGTCAGTTTGTCAAATATATTATCGTGGGTACTCACCATCTTATTCTGTTTTTTTACAAACAAAAAGTGGGTATTTACGGAAACAGAATGGAAACTGGATGTTTTGGTGCCAGAGTTTCTCCGTTTTTTAATGGCCCGGTTATTCACTGGTGTCATTGAACTGGTAGGAGTCCCGCTGTTAGTAAGACTTGGAATTGACAGGGATATATTAGGAGTTGAGGGACTGCTGCCAAAAATCTGGATAACGGTAGTGGTAGTGGCTTTGAATTATATCTTCAGTAAATGTTTTATATTCAGGAAGAAAACAAACCGAAAGGACTTTGAAAATTGAAAAAAGAAGAAAACACAGGAAAGACAAGGACAGTAAAAAACATATTGGCCCTTACCGTGCCACTAAGTATTCTCTTTGTCAGTATCATCTGGCTCTATATCCAGAATAGAGTCGTTGATCCAGACTGCTATTTTATACTCACAAATGGGAGGGATATCCTTACAGATGGAATACCGTATGAGAATACCCATTTTATTTTAAGTGGTTTAAAAACAGTGGTTCAACAGTGGCTTTATTCAGTCATGCTATATAAACTCTATCAGTTATGCGGTATGAGTGGTGTCAAGGCAGTTGCGTATCTGGGATATATGTTGATGCTCTTGGTTACGTATGCATATATGCGTAAGAGAGGAGTGGAAAAGAAGGAATCCTTTTTACTGTCCGTAGTCAGCATGATCCCTATGATGTATGTATTTACGTCAAGACCGGCTGTATTTACATTTGTACTGCTGATCACACAATGCATTGTTGTTGAGGATGTAAAACGAAAAGGGAAAAAATCGTTATTGTTTCTCCTTCCGGTGTTGATGCTGGTTGAAATAAACATCCATGCATCCATGTGGATCATGCATATGATCTTTCTTTTGCCATACCTGATGCCGGATAAGGGACCATTAAAGATCATCGACAGGCATACAAGATCTGACGAAAACCAAAGATGGCGCAAATGGCTGATCTTACCGGTAATCATAATGACTGGCACACTGTTTGTAAATCCATATGGAATAAAAGGAATCACATACCTTTTCGATTCTTATAACCGGATGCTCAATAACGGATATATCACGGAACTGGAGCCACCGCAGGTGAAAAGTGTTGCGGGAATCTTTCTGGTCATCATATGTCTGGCAGCAGGATTTGCATGGAACAAAAAGATTATTTTCAGACACACGTTATATTTCGTCCTTGGTGGCATTTTAATGGCAATGATGCAGTATAAAAACGTGCCAATGCTTGCTTGTGCAATGATGTTTCTTGGGGCAGATTGTCTTGATAATCACAGAATATCACTAAGCTCCATGGAAAATAAGGTGTGGTGCAATCGGATAGCAACCATCATTTGTATTTTTACAGGTTTTCTTATGGTTTGTACCGTTTCAGTAAGACCAGAAGAAAAAGACTATATCATGGCACCGCAGGCAGCAGTCAGTTATCTAAAGGAACATGATGTAAGCAAGGATTCCCGTTTGTATACAGGATTTAATACAGGAGCTTACCTACTTTGGAATGGTTATCATATCTACATGGAAGCCAGACCGGAATTATATTTTAAATCCATAAACCAGAAATTTGATTATTATAAAGAGTATTCAGACGTTCTTTATGCAAAGGATATCCAAACGATAGAAGATTTCCTTTCCAAGTACGACTTTGAATACCTGATTGAAGATGAAGGCACTCCATTAGATCTTTATTTACAGAAGTCAAAGGACTACACAAAAGTCGTGGACGGAGATGGATACCGTATGTATCAGCAGTTAATGGGAAAAGAGGAAATACGATGACAGGAGAGGATAAAAAAGCAAAAAGGGATTTCATCAAAGAATATGAGGGATTTTTAAAAGATAAGGAAGAACTGAATGAGGAAGAATATGAAAAACATCTTCATATGATCGCATGGGTACAGCATGAACGTCTGGTCCATTTGATCGTGACATTCGGTACCGGTATTGGATATGTGCTTTCTATTATTCTATACTGGCAGATTCCACATCCGTTATGTGGAACACTATTTCTTGGCTTATCCATCTTATTTGCCTGCTATGTGCTTTATTACTGCAAATTGGAGAACATGCTGCGCAGATGGTATCTGATACAAAAGAAATAAAATGCGTGCCATTGTGGCACAGATTAATACAAGACAAAAAAGGAGAGAAGTACCGATATGTTTATGAACATAGAAGAAATTATGGAAGAATGCGTAAAATGTAATGCATCCGATATCCTGCTGGTACCAGGATCACCGGTTTCCTTTCAGGTAAACGGATTTTTACGGACCTATATCGAATTTATACCAGACGATGAAGTGGCAGCGTTGGTAAAAGAAGTATATCGCAAGGCCAGCAGAGACGTTGAAAACCTGATGAGTGGAAAAAAAGATGATGATTTTATTGTACAACTGAATGAAAAAGTGAGATTCAGGGTAAATGCATTTCGCACATTAGGCAATCCTGCTGCCGTTTTAAGATGCGTTCAGGACAACATGCTTGAGACAATCAGCCAGAGTATCCCGGAAAAAATCATCAAGTATTCGGAATTATCCAGCGGATTGATCTTGATCAGTGGAAGTCCGGGATCTGGAAAGACCACAACGGCTGCTGCCATGTTGGAACATAATAACAGGAATCACAAAAAACATATCATCACATTGGAAGATCCGGTGGAGTATCGTATGAAAGCGGATAAATGCGTGATTTCTCAGCGTGATATTTATACGGATGTTGCGGATTATGAGACAGCGATCGCATCCTGCCTGCGGGAACGTCCGAATATTATCTTTATCGGGGAACTACGTGGACAGAAGGCAACCGAAGCTGCATTGAAGGCAGCAGAATCCGGAATGCTTGTGATAGCAACCCTGCATACCAAGGGGGCAACAGATACTTTAAGCAGAATCCTTCAGAATTTTCCGGCAAACCATGCAGAATCTGTGAGTATGCAGCTTGCAAATACGTTAAGGGTGATCATCTATCAGAAATTAATAGATCGGATTGGGGAACATGGAACGGTTGTGTTTGAAACAGTCGAAAATATTACTGCAATCAGCAATCTGATACGTGACCGGAAGATAAGACAGCTTAAAAATGTTCAGCATTCCAATCCGGATCTTCTGCCTTGCTCCATGGAAGCAAAACTTCTCTATGCATATCGGGATGGAAAATTTAGCAGAGAGGTTGTGACAGAATATGCCGATCCGGAATATAGAAGCTGGTCTGAAACACAGATGAAAGTCATTGATATGTTGAGAAATAGTGGAAAAGCTGATGAATACAGAATCGGACAGGCGTAGATTGGAATAACTTTAAAGAGTTGGAGAAAAATGGAGGAACATACAATGAAAAAAAGAATAGCCTTGGTTCTGACACTGGCAATGACAGCAGGATTGTGTGGATGTAAAAACCATGTTCCGATTTCCGAAAAGATTCTTCTGGCAAATGCATCACAGGCATATGAAAAAGCAAATTATGTAACAAAAAAAGAAGAATTTACGGTTAAGGGTGTGCAAAATGAGCAGACAGTAGATATCCATGTGGTTCGTACAACAACCTATGATGCTAAAAAGGATATTGGGATTACGGAGTCAAACGTGGATTACCAGTTAGATGGGATCGCATATGGATATCAGTCCACATCGTACAGGGATTCCGAAAAAGATAAAGACGGGAACCTTTTAACTTATGAGTATACATCTGGGAACAGCGAAGAGGAAGAATGGTTCAAGATAAAACAGGAAAAGTCGAATCCTGAGTTTTACATGTATGACTATATTGAAAAATTAGCCAAGTATGCAGACAAAAACGATATGGATGCTTCAGAAAATAAAAATGACGGCAGCAGCAGTCAGGAATATACATATCATGTATCTTCAGAGATATCATCCAAGATGGCAAATATATTTACCGCTGATCTTGATATAGCAGATTACATCACGGAATATGGCGTCACTGAATATAGCATGGACAGCTATTATGACAAGCAGATGCGCCCAGTGAGCCTTCAAATGGATTTTAAGGATAATGTTTCAGAGGAACATGCAGAAGATGCATCCCCACTCATCCTGACTACAGCCACTTATACGGTTGATTTTTCATACGAAAAGATTGATGTATCCATACCTGCAGACGTACTGGATAACAGTGTTGAGAAAGAAGTTTCAACAGGAATAGAAAATACCTATTCTGAAAGCGATTATACGACAGGTGACATCGGGGGAGAGGATGAAACACTGGAGTATCCTTTTTCCATTGAAGATGGAAACGGAAATAAAGTGACTGTCAATGAAATTCAGGGACTTGCACCAGATATTAACCGTTATTATGGATCAAGCATTAATTTAACATGCACTGACACCACTGAATATGCAGATGTGTATATGGAAATCTATGATTACTCAGAAACAATGGGAAAAGAAGATGCTGACCAATATATCCAGAAGAATATCCAGGACAGCATAGATACCATGAAAGATGATGCCGGATTTTTTGATGTGACTGCTGATGATAAGGTTACCTTTACCTCCAAGGATGGGAAAGAAGTAAACTATGTAGTAGTACATTATGCAGCAGACGGTGCCAGCTACCATGTTGCACATGCGTTTATTGAGTTAAAAGACGGGATTTACCTGTATGAGAATATCACGAACGCAGTTTCACAGGGATTACCAGCCTGCATAGATATACACCAGATCATTTCTGATACAGCGGATAGTATTCAGGTCAAATAAATTTTCTCAAAATAATCCATGAAAAGGAGTGATGCTTGCATGTTAAGAAAATACATAATCTACATAATCGTACTGAGTGCAGTTAGTATCGTAATTCTGTTATTGACAAATAAATCCCGCACAAAAACAAGTAAATTTACGGTGCAGGAAACCTATACCGTGCAGCCTCCACATGCGTTTTATATCATGTGTAATATAGTGTTCGTCTTCTGGCTGATCCTGTTTATTTTTTTTCTGATTCCATTTATTCAGCATAATCCGACCGTTTCCATAGGACATATCATATTTGCAATCGTTTTTAGTGGCATTGGACTCACTGCAGAAGTGCTTTGTAAAAGATGCCGTATAGATGTGAGTTTCAAAGATATGGTGATCTGCCGTCCATTCCATGTGAAAATGCGGATTAATAAAGATGCCATCAGCAAAATTGAAAGAGGAAATGATGCGCAGATGATCATTTTTGAAGGTGATAAAAAAAACGCCACAGTGGGTGACCTTGCTGAAAATTACGATATCCTGTGGGACGAACTGTGGTATGAACTGATGCGGAAAAACGACGATGTAAAAGAGAGGTTGAAAGGATGAAAAGTGTTATTATCATACTATTAGCTGTAGATATATGTTCTTTACTTGCATGTGTGATCTGTTACTTTTTACTCTATGGTGAAACAGCAAAACTATGTCGGAAGATTGCAAAACAATACACCATTCCAATCCGGGTAATATGTACTGATATAGACCAGAAAGTAATGAACCAAAATTACAGCAATGGACCGGATGGATATGGTGGTAATACGTGGGTACGCCATGATGTATCAAGACCATATTTTATTGGACAGGTGAATGGAAAAACGTATACATTTGTAAGAACAAAAGATATCCGTCAACCCAAATGTAGCATTGGAAAAACATATAGCTTATATGTAAGGCAAACAGATCCGGTAGACTGTAGGGATTTCTATGAGGCAAAGGAAATCGAGAGAATGAATGTTCAGATACAGAAAAAGAAAAAACAGTATGCTATACATACAGGCTGCTGCCTGGCAATCATGTTTGTCCTGCTGCTGGATATACATATTTTTTTCCCAATATAACTGCAGGACTATCAAGGAGGAGGAATTACAGAAAGCTTATGAAAAAAACAGGAAATATAGAGGAAATGTCCGGACTGCGCCAGCCAACAGAAAAGGAAATCAGTGAGATATCGGAATACATGAAATATTATTATGGATTACGGGAAAAAACCTGTACAAAATGCAGTGTATTTTTGGGGATTTTTGGAATTGTAATGATTCTGGCAAGCAGCAGTGCCGGTATTTTCGCATTGGTGATAGGAGTTGTATGTTTCCTTGGTGCTTTTGCAGCTATCAGATACGAGAAACAGATTATCAAAGATGTGACAGTAATTGAAAACGGTGAATTTCAGGTTTTAGATGGCTATGTCAAGAAAATTGAAGCTGACATGGATACCCCGGGTGTATCAAATGTAATATTTGAGTCAATAAAACAGCAGGAGTGGAAAGGATGGTTTAGCGCAAGACATGAGAACTTGAATCTTGGATTACCACTGCTTTTGATGTATGTTGCTCCAGATAAGGTCAAAGGCGGAATATGCAGAGTATTTACACCATATATGCTGACAAAGGAAGGCAGAAAGCATCCAGTTTGAGGATACTACAGGAAAATAGGGGGAACGACAATAAGAAATGCAGGATAAAAAGTTATTACATTATGCTTTCGATGAATATATCATTGGGAAAGCATCGTCTTTTAATAAGCAGGAATCATATTTTTATTTTCGGAATAAGAAAGAGACGGAAGAAAATGTATTTGAGATTTGTCGGTATGCGATACGAACATACAGTGGATTGAAAATGGACGAATTGAAAGATGGATTAACAGAAGAACGTCTGGAAGCACTAAGATTAACGAAACTTCTGAAAAAGATTTCTTATCCGCCGGAAGTAAAAGATAAAAAGCTGGCCTATCTGTTGAACTGTTTCTATCCAGAAATCTATCCGTTTGATTTTGCTGAATGTGTGGCCAAATATTATGAAAAATTACTTGAGAGCAAACACCAGAATTTTCCGGATATCTATTTTGACCGCCAAGCGGGGCGGGAACGGGTATGTATATGCCTTAACCATCTTATTCGGACACGGTTGAGTTATGAGAGCATCGATCAGTTGTATGAGCTGTTTTCAAAGAAAAAAATACATACATTTTTAAAAAAGTACAAACTTTATACGCTTTGTTATCATCATTTCACGCTTTCGGTTGATTTTTTGCATGAATCGTTAGCCGACAGCCAAAAGAATGAATTTTTACATCACTATTATTTATTTGAATCAGAGTTTAAAAAGGAAGTACGGAAAAGAGAGGCTGAAAGTTGAAAAATAAAAATGGCAGGAAAGCAATCATCATAAAATTTGTTATGATTGCCATACTCATGGCTATATTATTAATTTTTATGAGGACGAATGTTTGGAGAGAGGACCTGGATAACAGGAAAGAAAATGACCAGATTGTGCAGCAGGATATGAAAGGAATATCAGAAGAACAAGGCGAAAGTGAAATTGCTGAAAGCAGTAATGCTGAATCTGGGAAAGAGCCGAATATAATCAGTCAGGATATACGATATTTTCTTGAAAACTATATTGAAAATATTGAAATGAGAGAATATGACATCTCAATGATCGGCAAAAATGTTTATTTAAATGATTTTTCTATTGGAGAGCGTGAAGAACCTGATGGACGATATATACTGGAATTTATGAGTATCGATTGTGAACATTGTCAGAGGAGCATGTATTACATTGAAGAATACAGCAAGCTGGAAAACAGTTATCCGGTGGAAATCTATTCTTTTCAGGATGATCCGGTGGATATCGAACAATGGCTTGCAGAAAATGAAAAAGATGTGAAAATACAGCCGGCAATTAAGTCAGAACTGGAGAAAGTATTAAACATCAAATATATGCCGTGTTTTCTGTTTGTGGAAGACCACACAGTAAAACTTGCGTTTACAAATGAAATCTCATCAACAATGCAGTTTGACCAGATGCTGGATCTGGCTTATGGAGGAAATGATTATGCAACAGAATGAAAATACCTATGACGTATCAGATGTTTATAAAAAAGAAATATTCCCCAAAATAATAGAACTGAAGATGATATGTATGGAACATAAGATTCCGATGATCTTCTGTGCTGCCGTTGGGGAATCAGGTACAGTAACAAACAGTGAAACAGAAATGATTTCGGCTGAAACAGCCGGCAGGACACTTTCCGATGATCCGATTGCGAAAATGGTCATGGGTGTCCTTGGAACAAACAGGAATGAATAAAGAGAGGAAAAGCATATGAAAAGAAAACTTATCACAAAATTACTTATCCTTGCACTGGTATCTAGTACCAGTGTGTGTACCTTTGCCGGATGTGGAAAAAACGAGGCATCCTTTAGCAGCAGTGCGGCAGCAGAAGCACAGACTGAACCGGAAACACAGTCAAAAGGCGGATCTTATGATTTCTTTTACAAAGATGATCTTTCAGAAAAAGATTACAATGCGATGTGCGACATGATAGAAGAACGTTTAAAAGCACTGGATCAGGATAGATATGTAAAGCTGAAAAAGGATTATAAGGAAAAAATGATCCATGTAACTTTCACAGAAAAAGCAGATACGACATTATTCCCGTCCGCATTCTGTAAAAACGATTTTAAAATCACAGACACGGATGGAAATGTCCTGATTACACCGGAGGACGTAGAAAGTGTGGAAATTTATGATTACCAGGATACCGGATATCTTCATTTCAAATTCAAAGAAGCAGGAGCAGCCAGATTATCAGAAGCAACATCAAAAGAGAATCCTGTCCTTGTCTATTGTTTAAATGGAGAGCAGGTAAATGAAACACAGGTCATTGATGTAATTTCAAATGAGTTATATACAGCCGGATTTGGAAACCTGTTAGATCTTTTCCTGATATGTATTCAGAAGGGGCCACTCCCGGTTGACCTTTTCTCTACATCACAGCTTTATGAGGGACAGGAAAGCCTCGAAGATATCCAAAATTCCAATGCAGACGGTGCAATGGATACACCATCTGAGGATACTACTGCAAATGATGCCCAGATTGAAGAAAATACGGAAGGTCAGGCGCAGGAATCTCCTGTAACAGAGGCAGGAGCAAGTGATCAGACAGAAGAACCCGTGCAGACAGAACCAGCACAGACAGAACAGCTGGTACAGGAATAAAAAAGAAAGGATGAATCAAATATGTTAAAAATTTTTGTGGCAATTTTTGTATCAATTTTTCTTTATTGTATTGTATCGTTGATTGCAAGTTTTTGTAACAGCCATAACAGAATGGTTATTGGGGTAACTGGTGCATTGTTTAGTATGATTGCTATTGCGGCGCTACATTTGTTCTGTAGACCATATGTGCCTTCTAGGATGTACCGGATAGCCTTTATAGTATGCGCAATATCGCTTATTCTGTCATGTGTTAATTTCACTCGGGGTATCTTGCATTGTGAAGAAAGATATTAATGAGTTTGTGGCGGAGTAAGAAAGGTAATAACAGATATGTGGGTAAAAAGAGGCAGTTTTGTGGAGTTATGTCTAAAAGACAATTCTATCATATATGGCAGAGTCGATGATATCATTATTGATAAAAAAAAGATGGAAGATGGGACACGGACATTCTCGTAACACCGATGGATAAGAATCATACTGGAAAAAGTGATTCGGTAGTAATTTCGCTGTCATTTGTAAAAGATATGACATTGAAAAAGTTTATATAAAAACAGAATATATGCAAAAATCTGTGTCACGGTGGCACAGATTTTTATTTTTTTATAAAAAGTAAAAAAATGTAAACCAAGCGGATTACAAATTTCAATAACTATAATATAAAACAGAGAAAGGAGATCAAACCAATGCACAATAGAATCGTAAAAGCATTAAAAGGTGAGCAGGGTTCTTCCAACATGGAGATTATCGTATGGATCGCAGTTGTTCTGGTAATTGCTGTAGCATTATTCATCCTTCGTGACAATATTTCTACATTCATTAACAACGCTGCAAACAACATCGGTAACAACGGTGCTAACCCGGGTAACTGGGGCGCTCACAACTAAGTATGTGAATCCTAAAAAGTGTTTCAAAAAAGCTGTTCTCATTTCTGAAAACAGCTTTTTTGTCGTTGAAAAATTATCTATGGAGGAAAAAGAATTTTTCAAAAATATGTTGCGGAATAGCAGTGAAAATTCGTACTTAAATATATAGGAAATTAAGGAGGAATGCCAAAAAATGAAAGCAAGACGTTTGAAGCTGATAGCGTTGATGACAACTTTGGGTACAGCGACCGTAGCAGCACCGGCTGTAACGGCACATGCAGCATCAGTAGTTGAAAGTGAAACTGCTGGTAATGATGGTATCGTGTTACAGGAAGCCGGGGATGGTGATATTGGTGAAATTGAACCGGGAACAGGAGATGGACCAGGCAGTGTAGAGGAAGAACCTGTTGGACCGGAGATGACAATAGATTATGGATTTGTCACCTTAACGGCAAATTTTACAGGAACACAGGAAGAGTTTGAACAGATTTTTAGAGAATTATCAGAAAGTGATGCAAAAAATATCTTATCAAATCTGAATATTCCAGATAATAAATACTTTGCTGCTTTTAAATTGGAAGATCCGGCATTGATTGGAAAAATGAAAAATGCCAGATTGACTTTGAATGATACCAGTGCGGGTAAAAGCATTCAGGTAGCATTTTTTGATCCGATGAATGGATATAAAATCTCTACGATCAATGCAAATAATCCATCTATGGAGATACAGTCATTACCATCTTACCTTGTTGTTACTTATGATGTGGCTTTGGAAAAAGCAGATTACAGCAAGTTAGAGCAGTTAAAAGATTACCTGACAAGTGACCGTATGCAGAAATTCCGTAACGAAGATCAGATGAATATTTATCAGGTGATGGGGAATATTCAATGGGATCTGACAGTTAAGGACCAGGATACGGTAGACGGGTATGCGAAAGCATTGCAGGCAGCAGTAAATGAAGCATTGTCTCATAAAGCAGATTACAGTTATATTGATGCTCTTATTGCACATATTGATTATTCTCTCATGTCAGAGGAAACAGCACAGACACTGAGAATATACCTGGATGGGCTGGATCGTACAGTCTGCAATGAAGATTATATGGCAGTCATGGAATATGAGGTACGTTTCCAGATTGGAGATGCTTATGGGATTGGACTGCTTGCAGATTATGAGGCATTATATAAAGCTTTGGATCTTGTTCCGGCGGATCTTGAATATAAATATACAGCTGAAAGCAGAGAGGAAGTGAAAAAATATCTGGATCAGGTCACACTCAATCTTCCAGATTGGCGGCAGGATGAAATTGATACATTAGCAGGAGAACTTAATGATGCCATAAAGCGTCTGGTAAAACTTCCGGAAGGTATCACGATGGGGGATTATACCCGTTTAAATGAGTTAAAAAGCCAGTATGAGAGCCTTGATCCAAATAATTATACATCCATATCATTTGACCGTCTGAGAAATTATATGGAAGCCATTAAGTGGAATCTGACAAGTGAAAATCAGGCTCAGATTGATGCCTATGCAATTGATGTAGAAAAAATCATGGATGAACTGGTAGAAGTTACCGATGCAGATTTTACCGAGTTGGATAAAACAATAACAACCGTACCAAGTGACCTGGAAAATTATACCAAAACATCCAGGGAAAATCTGAAAGATGCATTGAATGCGTTGAATGACATCTATCAGTTACGTTCCGACCAGCAGGAGGAAATCGACGGTTATGTAGAAAACCTGAAAAATCTTATCAGCCAGCTTTTACTTCGGGCAGATTCGACGGAACTGGATGAACTTTTGAAAAAAATCCCAACCAATTATAAAGAGATCTTATCTGATGCAATGATTGAGGAAATTGACTATGTTCTTTCCAGTGTAAGTGATTATGAGGATGTCACAGAGGAAGCGGTCATGCAGGATTATGTCAAAATCGTAAAAAACTGTATTGAAAAGATCTCATATGGTGATTACTCAAGAGTTGACGAGAAAATCAACAGTATTCCGGCTGATCTAAGTATGTATTCCGATGAATCTGTACTTGACCTTATGGATTATATTGCGAATATTGACCGTAGCCTTTTACCGGAGGAGCAGGATATAATTGATGCCTATGTGGATGGCATACAGGAAAAATTGGATGCATTACAGTATCGAAAAGCAGATTTTACCCTTGTGGATCAGGCTCTTGAAAATGTTCCGCCACGTTATCTTGACTGGTTTGATAATAACGAAGAACTGCTGCAGTTGTTACTTTCCATAGACAGAAATCTGGATATTACACATCAGGCAGAGGTAGATGCACTTGCAGATAAGATCAGAACCGCAACAGAAAAACTGGTTTTGAAACAGGCAGATTATTCAGGAATCCAGGAAGCGATTGCAATGGTACCGGAAGACTTGTCAGGATATTCCGAAGAAAGTGTATTCCAGTTACAGGATCTTCTTGCTAATATCACCTATGGACTTACGATTGACTATCAGGAACAGGTAGACAATACTGCG
Source organism: Roseburia sp. OM02-15 (assembly GCF_003481835.1). Taxonomy (NCBI): domain Bacteria; kingdom Bacillati; phylum Bacillota; class Clostridia; order Lachnospirales; family Lachnospiraceae; genus Roseburia; species Roseburia sp. OM02-15. Next base: position 30,826 of record NZ_QULX01000003.1, on the reverse strand, counting down.
CAGGCCATAAAGGATGCGATTGCTGCATTGCAGGTACAGAAAGCAAATTATGATGCATTGAATGCAATCCTGGAAGACGTACCGGAGAATCTTAATTTATATAAAAATGGGAAAGAAATCCAGAAGATCCTTGATGAAATTGATTATGGACTGAATGTATCACAGCAGGCTAAGATCGATTACTGGACAGATCTGTTGACGCAGGAATTACAAAAACTGGAATATAAAGACGGAGATTATTCCGGACTTGATGATGTCCTGGCCAGAGTCCCAAATGACATGGAAAGATGGTATACCGCTGATTCCATTCAGAAGGTGTACGAGGCGATCAATTCTATCATCAGAGGACTGGATATCAGTCAACAGGATGAAATTGATGCCATGACAATCGTTGTTTTAGACAGTATCAACCAGTTAGAATATCTGCCGGCTGACTATACAGAATTGAAACATACCATGACACTTGTTCCGGAAGGATTTGAAAACCTTTATACGGAAGAATCTGTGAATGCGCTGAAACAGATTCTGTCTGAGATTGAAGATGGATTAAATATTACACAACAGGCAACGATTGATGATTGGAATGCAAGTCTTTTAAGTGCAATTCAAAACCTTGTTATGAAAGGTGCTGACTACACAGATATGAAGAAATTGCTGGCTACACTTCCAGAAGAATATGAAAAATATTATGATGGGGCAGATGCCGTAAAAGATGTGATTGCCAAGATTGATTATTCCCTTGGAGCGGATAAACAGGAACAGGTTGACCAGATTACGGCAGAACTTCGCGAAGTAATGAATCAGCTTACCGTAAAGAAAGCTGATTATAGTGAATGGAATCAGCTTGTGACACAGGTTCCGGATGACTTATCCCTTTACAAAAATGGAAATGAGATCAAACAGCTCATGGATTCCATGGACTATACACTGGATATTTTCAATCAGGATATGGTTTCGGAATCAACGGCCAAACTCAAAACGATGCTGAAAGAGCTGTCTTATAAAGACGCAGACTATACAGAACTCAAAAAAGTACTTGAAACCGTACCGGCTGATTTATCCATCTATTTGAATACAGATCATTTGAAGGAACTGCTGGCATCTGTATCATATGATAAAAATATCACTCAGCAAAGTGAAGTGGATGCACTTACAGATAATATTCGTACAGAAGTGGAAAAATTGACCTTAAAAGCTGCGGATTACACCAGACTGCAGGAAGTGATTGATACTATCCCGACAGATTATGAGGATTGGTATACAGAAAGTACGGTCAGTGAAGTAAAAAACACACTTGCTTCTATAAACTGGGATCTTGATATTACAAAACAGGGAGAGATAGATGTTTATGTCGAAAAACTGACTGCTGCCATCCGTTCCCTTCAATACAAACCTGCTGATTATTCCGAACTTGAGAAAGTCATCGCCAGTGTACCGTCTGACCTTAGCATCTACAAAGATGTATCAGCATTAAAAGCGGCTTTGGAAAATGTGGAATATAATCTTGAGATTACACATCAGGAAAAAGTAGATGCTGTGACAGCAGACCTTAAAAAAGCACTTTCAGAACTGGAACTGAAAGAAGCAGATTATGGAATGATTAAGAATATGATTGATTCACTTCCGGCTAATATGGATGAACTCTATACAGAAGATTCCGTAAAAGCAGTGCAGGATGTGATCAATAGTATACCGGAAAACCTTGATATTCTTTCTCAGGAAGTAGTAAACGGCTATGCAGAAAAACTGGATGAAGCAATCCGTTCCCTGGTGTATAAAGATGCAGATTACAGTGAACTGGATAAAATCTTGCAGGCAGTGCCGAAGGATCTTAACCTTTATGATAATACGCAGGATCTGTATAAAGCCATTGACAGTATTGTAAGGGGCAAAAACATTACCCAGCAGGATGAAGTAGATGCTATGGCGGCAGCAGTAAGAAGCGGACTTGCAAAAATCAGTATTAAGCCGGCAGACTACAGTAAACTGGATGAAGTCTTAACGACGGTTCCGAAAGATTTTTCCGTTTATAAAGAATCCCGTGAGGTAGAGAAACTTCTGAAGGAAGTGGATCGAAACTTATCAATCCGTGAACAGGAAAAAGTAGACACTCTTGCGGAAAACATCAGAAATGCCGTAAACAAACTGGAATACAGGGATGCAGATTACAGTAAACTGGATGAAATCATGCTCTTGGTACCGTCCTCTCTGTCAGATTACGATAATACAGAAGAGTTGGAAAAAGCATTACAGATGGTTGTACGTGATAAAAATATCACCCAGCAGGATGAAGTAGACGCTATGACAGAAGCAGTCAAAACTGCACTGGACAAGATTACACTGAAATCTGCAGATTATACAAAACTGGATCAGGTATTGGGAAAAATCCCGGCAGATCTTACTTTATACAAAGATACAGCAGAGATTGAAGAATTACTGAAAGAAGTAGACCATAAGCTCAATATCAGGGAGCAGGAAATCGTGGATTCCCTTGCAAAACGTCTGGAAGAGGCCGTATCGAAACTGGAATATAAGGATGCTGATTATAAAGCGTTACGGGAAACCGTCAGCCAGATCCCAGATGAAACTGTATTGAATTTATGTACCTATGAAAGTGTGAAAAAGGTAAGGGACATCCTGACATCTGTAGACTGGTCCTTAAAGATCATTGCACAGGATGAAGTAGATGCATGGACACTGGCTTTAGACAATGCAATCCAGTCCTTAACCTATCTGGATGCAGATTACACAGAACTGGATGCTGTCCTGAAAAAGATTCCTGCGGATCTGTCAAATTATGATAATACCGAACATTTACAGTCTGTACTTGGTAATATCAAGCACAATTTAGATATCCGGCAGCAGGAAAGCATTGATACATGGTGTAAAGAGTTAAAACAGGCTTTATCAGAGATTACAGAGAAACAGGATCAGAACATGTATGAACTGAAAAACGAATCTGAAAAAGCGTTGAATGATGAAATAACATCCATTATCGAAGCGGTGGCAGCAGGCAACTATAGCGGAAATGCTGTTTCTAAGGACACACAGGCAAAGATAAAAGATGCATTGGACAATGGTGACTCTATCCGGGCAGTCGTGAAAGCTACTGAAGTAAAAGCAACGGATCTAAGTGAAGATGCATTGAAAATATTACAGGATAAGATTAATTCTGAAAAAATGGGACGTATCTCATTCCTGGATATTTCAGTATTACTTACTGTCAATGGTACACCAATCGGAAATGTGACGGAGTTGGAAAATCCGCTGAAACTTTCCCTCAAGATTCCAAAGAAATACTTAAAAGAGGGCAGAACGTTCTATGTAATCCGTTACCATGATGGGGATGTGGAACTGATCAAGTTGGAAAACAAGGATGGATATGCTTCCTTCTACAGTGACAAGTTTTCAACTTATGCATTTGCCTATAAAGAGGCAGAATACAGTGAAAACACCCATGACAAGAAACCAGACGATACACCTGCTCCAAAAGCAGATGATAAAACAGGAAATACAAAAAATAATGTGACACCTTCTGTAGAAGAGATGATAACAACTTCACAGCAGACTTTTACACCTGCTCCAAAAACGGATGATATGGAAGTACCGGTATGGGCGTGGGCAAGTGTTGTATTATCCGGTGCTGCGATTATCATCACTGGAAAGAAAAGAAAGACAAATAAAAATCTGTGCCACAATGACACGAATTAATGACATGCCTGAACGATGGGAGGCGAACAGGACATGACAAGATCAGAAACAACAAAATTTCTGGGTGATCTGCTTGTGAGGCAGTACCTGAATGGTTTTGGAAAACACTGGGCCAGTGAGGTGAGTGTTGATCCGTGGAGCAATAGAGGAAAGCGTGTAGATTATATGCTTTTTGAGCCAGAAAACCAGACGTCGGTGTCTGGCATTGAAAAAGGAACCTTTACCTGCTACGAAATAAAAAGCTGCAAAGAAGATGTTTACAGCGGGAATGGTCTGAATTTCCTTGGTGAAAAAAATTATATGGTCACTACAATGGAATGTTATAAAGAAATTCTGCCGGATATAAGAGGTGGGAAATTTGTCAATCATTTGAAAGAATGTTTCCCTGAATCTTCCAGTCATTATGGCATCATGGTTGCTGTACCTTATTATCAGAAGGCGGTAGATGAATTTGAAAATCCGACACCATTAGATAGTACAAAACACTGGAAACTGGAAATCGTTTTACCATGCCATTGCGGTTCAAGAAGCAGATCAATGACAGAATTACTGTTTTGTATGCTGAGAAGCGGACGTTAGAAAAACTGAAAGCGCAAATAAAAGGAAGTCTTTCCCAATTACTCATTAGAGTAATAGGGAGAGGCTTCCTTTTTACTTCAAAATTTTTTTATTATCTTGGATTGCGAAGTTATTAAAGTTTTTAGTAGATATGTATAAGGATATTTCTGTTGGGACATTTTTGGTGATCTCCACAGAACATATAGATTCAGGATGACTAGACACAAGGGAGTGAGAAAGATGGAGATTATGAGAGAAGAGGCGAGTATCAAAAAGATAATAACATTCCTGACATTATTTATAGGATGTTTCTTTATGCTTCTCATTTTTAAACCAACAGATGCATTGGCAGCCAATAATACATATTATTATGAGAACATTTCTATCAGGGATGATGGAAAGATTGTAGGTGATTTACATAGCATGGTTTCTGGAGGTGGTTCTGGAAATTCATATACTACTTCTGCTAATCATTTAGGAGGAAGCGTCAGTCTGTCACATGATTTTGGAACAGTTACTTATAGTTCTAGCAAAAGTACAGTAACAGCTTCCGGCTCAAAACATGGTACCGGATGTGATATTTCATGGACTTATAAATGTTCGGTTTCCAGTGTTGGAACACATACTGGTAGTGTGACGATTACAGTATCATATAACACGAGTCCGACCAGTGGGAAATCATTCATTTCTAAAACCATTAAGTCTTCCTATATTACAGTAAAGGTTGTCGATACGGTAATTAATACGAATACAAGTACCGAGTATGGAAATAAGACGTTATCAGCCACGCATAACGGTGGAACATTGGTAGAAGGGCAGACAATTACAAATTATACAACAACGCTAACGACACCATCCCGATCAAAAACGGTAAAAACCTATGCCAGTGGTAAAATCACAACGAATTATGGGGCCTGGCAATATTCGGCACAAAATGTTTCTGGAACGCTTGGCAGCTATAGTACAGCTGTAGGAACAAGGAATGTTACCGTAACATACAATGGCTTGTCGGCTCAGATGTCTGTTACATGGGCGGAAAAGAACATGACAAAAATAGAGGTTCAGTATGTAGGCACGCCATTGGTAGAAGGATCAACAGTTCCAAAGGATAAGATTCAGATCAAGGTATATTTTGATTATGGAAACGTAGCAAACAGTACATCAGAGATTATTTACGCAAATACAGTGAACAGTAAATATAAGGTGTCACTGACAAACGACAGTGTATGGTGTGGATATAACACCAGTCATAACACAGTTCAGGTAGGTGTTACCTATGAAGGAAGGTCTTCGATTACACTTTCTGGTTCTTGTAGCGTGGCAGGATATCACAGAGCTTTAGAATCCATTTCTGCACAGGTAATTGACAGTGGAAATATCAAAGCATCCTCAACCGGATTGAATGAAGTAACATCTATTTCAAGCAGCGTGATTCAGATTACCTGTAAATATACGAATGGAACGTCTCAGGCATTTACACTAAATAATCCAGATGCTATTTCGGAAACATGGATGTCGGCTGGCAATAACCAACGGAAAACAACGAATCCGAAAGCATATGTAAAGAACAGTACTTCGTCGCTGATTTACGGTACAGACAGGTCAACAAGTACAAATGACAGCTCATTTATCACTGCGGAATGGAGAAGCCTGCCAACGAATAATCCTGATAATCCAAGATTGATGGAGCTTAATGTAAGTGTTACTTATACCGGAGAATCTTATTCTAATGGTGCGATTGTAAGTAATGAACAGACAAAATCATGCAAAACATATCTGAAAGTTTATAAAAAAACTCCGGTCAGCATGAAAGCTGAATATCATAACAGTAAAGAAAATGACACAAATACCGTAATGGTCGGAACGGAATTTGATCCGGCTGATGTTGATTGTGTTGTTTCATATGATAACGGTTCCAAGATTGTTTTGTCTGGAGGACTTACTTCTTATAATCCGAAAAAAGATTTAACCGGTGTGATCATAAGTGGATATTCTAATGGATATGAGATGCATATGTATTCACACGAACGGCTTGCAGATGATGAGAGTGATAACATAGATCTGGATTATGCGGATGGTATGATTGATGATTATCGCGTTTATTATATCGGAGATAACGAATGGCTGATATCTTTTGCGGAAAATGGAAAGACCGTATATGCAACGTTTGTTATTTCTGCTTATGAATCACCAATCGTTTCCATCGAAGCAGAATATGTTGGTCCAAAGGTTACAAAAGGACTTACTTATTCACCAGCGAATGTTATTATCAGTGCACATTATGAAAATGGCACTGTTGGATATCTGAAAGGATATAGCAATAATGTAACATTGATAAATGAAGCAGGAAAATCCGGGGATGCCGGACTTACCGTTTCAAAAATTGGAAAAAACACCTATACCGCAAAAGTCCAGTCGTGTCAGGATACTTTTGAAGTAGAGGGTATCAAGGCAGTATTAACATCTATCTATCCATTGCGCCTGCCAGATACCATCTTTTATAACGAGGGCGATGATTTTGATCCGAAAGGTATGATCATCATGGCAACGTTTTCGGATTATACCGAAGGACAGCTTTTGGATGGACAGTATGAGATACTGGACGGAACAAATTTAAAAGCAGGTCAGAATTATGTAACGATTTCTTATACCCTGGATGATATTACCTGCACCACAAAAGTTGAGATATTTGTAGAAGCAGGACAATTGGAAGCACTGGAAGTAACTGGTGATCTGAAAACAAAAATTTACGATCCAGGTGATACTTTTGATCCGGCTGGATTGATCGTCAAAGCAGTTTATTCTTCTGGGGCAAAGAGAACTCTTTCTGAGACAGATTATAAAATCATAGGTGGTGATCCACTAAAAGACGGACAGACGAATGTAACACTGAGTTATACAGAAAAAGATGTAACTGTTACGGCAGTGGTGGATATCAAAGTCCGGCCACGGCAGTTAGATCACATTGAGGTCAGCAGGGAACCAAACAAAACAGCTTACTATCCGGGAGAAAACTTTGATTCTACTGGTCTAAGCATAACTGCAGTCTATACGGATGGTTCAGTAGCAGTTGTTACAGATCAATGTATCATTGAAAATGGAACAAACCTGAAACTGGGACAAACAAGTGTTTCCTTCCGTTATACGGAAAATGGCAGGATCAGGACAACCTCTACACCAATTACGGTATCTGATGCTAACTTAAATAGTATGACGGCTTTGTATCTGGGTGATGCAGTACAAAAAGGTTCCGCATTTGATTCGTCTCTGGTTGAGATAACACTTCTCTATACAGATGGGAAAACAGAAATTATCAGTGGTAATAAAGAAGGTGTTACTTATTCCACAATGATCATCACGAGTACCAATCAGCAGATAACAGTAAATTATAGAGGATTATCCTGTACTATGCGTGTTCCTATGGCAGTCAGTGGAGATAACCAGCCACACGAAACGCTGGATGCGTTGTATTCGTATGCGGACTGGAAAGAGTTCTTTACCATCAAGGAAACAAGAAGCGTAGAGGATTACTACTATGTTGATGAATATAAGATCGGATATATTAGAAAAGGTACAGAATCACCGGATGCAATGGATTTTGATGTTCAGGTCAAAGCAATCGGTGGTGGCATGGATGAATGGTCTTCCTGGTACCATAGTGATGAAATCCTTTCCATTGGTGGAAAAGAATTTACGCAGATGAAAGTCGGACTAATTGGAAACAGCAGTATTGAGCTGAACGCAGTTATTAATGGGGTAACCTACAATAACCTGACTACAGCAACTACATTGAAAAATCCTACTACGGTAAGATTTTCGCTATCCGGTAAAACGGATAAGAAAATCCAATACCGGGTATTTTCAGACAAATATGCAAGTACAAAATGGTATGACGAAGGAACAACAGCGGGATATAACGGAAGTGTTATTACAGGTATTGAGTTCCGGTTTGTAAAGAAATAAAGAAAGGAAGGGCAGATTTGTGAAAAGAAAAACTAGAAAAATTTTATATTTGATGCTGCTCCTCTGTTGCATGATCGGATTATGTGGCTGTAGTAGCTGTGGAAAAAATGAGAAGAAATCATCCGATGGAAGCTCCGTTTCCGAGGTTGAGAAAAATGGTTTTGTATTTAATGATGAAAACCTCACCATTAATGATAAGTACAAAGGTTATTTTCAAAATGGCGGTTATATCGAGATCAATTCAAAACATGATATTTTACAGATTGACCAGTTTACATCAAATACAAATAATGTAGAGTATTTTGTTCAGGATAACGATGCCTTATGTATGTATTCCTTTATTGCAGGAAAGACAGAAGATGTAAATATGGGTACCGATAAAGAGTCTGTAATAGCTGCTTTGTCTAAATATAAGGAAATCGATATTGATACATCTTCGGAATCAGAATATGAAAACGATAATGGAGTATGGTATCGGTATATTACCAAGGATGTTTCAACAAAACAATTCGATCAGAATTTTGATTTTGAGACATTTCTTCATTTTGACAAAGAGAAGGATATGGTCTATATCGTAATGATCGTGAAAGATGCAGAAACAACAGATGATTATCTGGATATTCTGGACACACTTATCTTAAATGATAAAGCGTATAGTGTATACAAAAATGAAGAGTTTTTTCAGAAAGTATCCGATTCTTCGTATCAGTTTACCATAAATGATTATGACTGTACGATCTCTAAAGATGTTGTCTATAATATTAATGGTTATCAGAATATGGGGGAATATGAGACTATTTACTATGACCAGTATGGAATAAATATCATTCCTTCAAAAGAAAAAATTGATATTAAGGAACGCGTTTCATGGATAACAGACGAGTATTCCGACTATAAAGAAGATTCATTTGTGAATAAAGACGGTTACAAAGTAAATTATATTTCGCTGACACTGGATTCCGATAAGGATCTGATTAGGCATTATGCCTTGGCCAGTATTGATACAGGGCATGGATATGTCGTGTTAGATATTATGGGATACAATGGAGAGCTTGATTTGGAATCTGTATGCAGTGGATATGATATTCGAGATTAGCAGGGAGAGTGATGAGTAATGAAAGTTGAAAATGTTTTAAAATTATATTACAAATACAAAAAACTGTTAATCTTATGTGGATTTGCTTTTTTCATTTTTATTGGAGTGAAATTCAATTCGGTGGAAGCAAAAGCTTTTGTTTACAACAATAATTCTTGTGTAGCATATCTTGACTGGGGCCAGCATAATAATAAAGCTGCATGTGTATGGGTTGATACTGGATCTGTTAGTGTATGGGCAAGTAGTAATACAAAGGTTGGAGTTTGGATTGCCGGATCATATACAGGAAATGGAGAAAGTTGGGTTGATTATAGTGGAAGTTCCGGTTCCAAAAACCGTGTATGGGGAAGAACCACAGCACAAAGACAATGTTTATATGGATTTCGATTGGAATCGTTTAAAGGTAATAATGGTAAAACATATACTGCTGGTTCAGATTATAAAATTGATGGTACTGCGTATAAAGATTTGTATACAACTACAGAGGCTCCTTCCGTTTCAATCACAGGAGATCAGACAGTAGATAATGGAACAAGAGCATCATTTACTACTTCTGTATCTAATTATAGAAAAGTAAGTGGACTTAATTATAGATGGTGGATTAAGGAGAATAGCCTTTATGGTGGAAACTGGTGGGAATGGACATCCAAACAAACAGGAAGTGTAGGTTCGGTATGCTATGGATCATCTTCGGTAACTACAGGAGATCCATATATATACTATTATCGTGATGGAACGATTATTTCTTGTTGTGTATGGTATTTTAATTCAAACGGGAATGGCGTATATACGGAGTCTACAAGACGATACATAAATATTAAACCATGGAAACCTACTACGAGCCAAATCCAGGACTATTATACATGGAATAGTAAAAACGCAGTATTCAGCACTGTATTGGGTTCTGTTCCAGATAAATGTACACAGACGATACAATGGAGATATGGTAATAATCCATGGTCTAATATAGGAAACCTGTCAAATGGATATTTTAGCGCATTGGGATGTACGGTGTCTGGCGCTAATTCTAAAACATTGACATTATCGGGATTGTCCTCGTCTACAGTCGGTGTCAATAAATACAGGGTTGCTTATACAGCTTATAATATTGGACCTGGAGGAACTTATAGTGATCCTGCATATGACCTTGGAAATGCAGCAATACAGGTATATCCGATACCGTCTGGTTCATTATCAATCAGCAATGTTACTGGTACATCAGCAAAGGTAACGGTTAATCCAAGCAGTACGACAGGTATTGCAAACTATGATCTGAGTACCTATGCAGTTTCCAGAGGATCATCAACAGCAGTTCGTTCTGGCAAACAGAGCAGTAATGCTTTTACAGTGTATACATCAAGCCACGGCAACACCGTAGGAAATTACTATTCACAGGCGTATGTGTATACGTCTTCCGGAGTAGAAGCAGCACTTACAAATGCAAATAAGACTTACAAAATTGGAATTGCGATGGCTCTGGATAGCAATTATCCAAAAACTGGTTATGCTTACATTAAGGAGGGTAATACATATCCAGGCTACTTTACTTATACAACATCTTCCGGCAGCTCAACAGGTAGTTCCTCAACCGTACGTTTTTATACAAAAATTTCAACAGCGGGTTCACCGGCAAGTTACACTTATAAGTGGTATAAAACCGGTAGTTCCACTGTCCTGAAAACAGATTCAAGTACATCTTCAACAACAAGTTATCTTGAACTTTCTGCGGGAAGTATAACTAAAGCCAATAACGGAAATCAATATTATTGTGTTGTATCAAATGCGGCAGGATCTGTGCAGAGTGCCAGTGCAAAATTGGATGTACAATATCTTCCAGTATTAAATAGCAGTTATCCGCAGGATACATCCGTAGCATCTGGAGGAACAGCAGCGTTTTCTGTAAGTGTCAGCACCGCAGGAAATCCGACCAGTTATAAATATCAGTGGCTTGTGAAAGACAATTCTGTTCATTCCAGTTTCCCTTCCAGTGCGACAAGCACAGGAACCTATACCTGTCCTTGGTGTGGCCAGAGTGCATCTGATTATACATATACATGTTCTGATTGCTCACAGACCTATGTATTATGTTCGAAATGCGGAAAACATTTTACTTCTGGACGTGTCAGAATCGTTCTTGGAAGTGATAAAAATATTTACCGGGCAGTGAGTGGATCAAATTATACAGGAGCCACAACATCAAGACTGAGTATTTCAAACCTGTTAGCAAAAAATTTCAACGGTAAAAAATATATGTGTGCCGTTAGCCTTTATAGTAATGATTACAGATTTGCATATACAGGTTATAGAACATCAAGAGTTGCTACTTTAACTGTAAAAGCTACCAGACCGGTATTGACTGGACCTTCCAATCAGGCAGTGAAATCCGGCAAGACAGCTACATTCAGCGTTACGGTATCGACAGCAGGCGTTCCGGCACCAGACAGTTATGAATGGCAGTATTCTTCTAATGGTGGTTCCACATGGAATACACTGGGAAGTACACTTGGTTCAAGCACGATCACAAAAACAACGACAAGCAGTGCATATACAATCAATGTATCAAACTGTACAAAAAATATTACCGGCTATAAATTCCGCGTGGTTGTAAAACAGAGTTCAGAAAACCTTACTACGACATCATCTGCAGGAACCCTTACGGTATATTATCCGCCGACACTTTCTGGCCCGTCTAATATAGCTGTTGGGGCAGGAGATACGGCATCATTTACTGTAAATATTACAAATAAAGGAAATTATCCTTATTATAATATTACGTGGTACAGAAATGGATCTGCTGTTTCCACGAAAACAGGTCAGAGTGCAGCGAGTCAGACCTATTCCGTGACAGCAAGCAGTGGTATGAACGGACATCAGGTATATTGCGTAATTACTCCATATGTAACATCCAGTACAGAAGCAGATCTGATTACTGTTACATCGAACCAGGCAACGATGACTGTTTATTATGCACCAGTCTTAAACAGTGCATATCCGAAAGATACAGCTGTCAATGAAGGATCAACAGCAACTTTTGCAGTAAGTATCTCGATCGCAGGAAACCCGGCAAATTATACATACCAGTGGTATTATGCACAGCCAGGGGCATCATGGACGAAATGGAGTGGAGCAACATCTGCGTCTGCGACAACATCTGCTATGCCAGCATCCTGGAATAAAAGTAAGTTTAAATGTACGGTATCACAAAGTGCATCTAAAACATCAGGAACATATACGAACTCCGTTACCTCAAGAGAGGCTACGTTGACGGTATATTATGCGCCGACACTGAATGCATCTTACCCGAAAGATGTAACGGTAAATGTTGGGGTGTCCGCAAGTTTTGCAGTAAGTATCTCAACCGCAGGAAATCCGGCAAGCTACTCTTATCAGTGGTATAAAAATACAAGTAATTCCAACAGCGATGGTTCAGCAATCTCAGGTGCAACAGGTTCATCTTATACGATTGCAGCATCTTCCGTTACAAAATCCTTAAATGGAACATACTATTATTGTATTGTTAGAACAAATAAAGTTGGAAGTCTGGCAGATTTTTCAAGAACCAGTCGTGCAGCTAAATTAACAGTACAGTACGTTCCAGTATTGAACAGTGCATACCCGAAAGATGTAAATGCTATCTCTGGAAATGCAGCAAGCTTTTCCGTAAATATCTCTACGGCAGGCAACCCGGCATCATATACCTATCAGTGGTATAAGAACAGTAAAAATGCGAATAGTGGAGGAAGTGCAATTTCTTCTGCAAATTCAGCTACTTATACAATTGCAGGATCTTCCGTAACAAAGGATATCAATAACACTTATTATTATGCACAGGTTAGCAATGCGGCAGGATCAGTATATTCCAGAGCAGCGAAACTGACCGTGTACTATAAACCGATATTAAATTCAGCATATCCACAGGATGTAACCGTATCAGCAGGTGGAACAGCATCTTTTGCAGTAAGTATCTCAACCGCAGGAAATCCGGCAAGCTATACTTACCAGTGGTATATCAATTCCAAGAATGCAAACAGTGGCGGTAGTGCAATCTCCAGTGCAACGGCATCCACATATAACAGAACAACTGCAAGCAGTGATAATGGTACCTATATTTATTGTACCGTTACAAATACAGCAGGAACGGTGACAAGCCGTGCCGCAAAACTGACGGTTAATTATAAACCTCAGTTGAATGCATCTTACCCCCAGGATAAGACTGTTGTGGTTGGAAAGACGGCGACTTTCGAAGTGTGTATTTCAGCAGCCGGTTACCCGGCAAGCTATACATGCCAGTGGTATCAGAACGGTTCCACAATCAGTAGTGCGACATCTACAAGCTATACAACAGCAGCAACCACGAAAGGCATGAATGGATATAAATATTATTGTACGGTAAGTAATGCAGGTGGAACAGTGACAAGTCGTACTGCAACGTTGACAGTACAGTACCCGGCAGTTTTAGATGGCAATTATCCGAAAAATGCATCCGTAGTGAGTGGCAAGAAAGCAACATTTGAAGTAAAAATTTCCACAGCGGGAAATCCGGCAAGCTATTCTTACCAGTGGTATCAGAACGGCTCCGCAGTAAATGGTGCGACATCTGCAAGCTATACGACACCTGCAACCACAAAGGTGATGAACGGATATACTTATTATTGTACCGTTGCAAATGCAGGTGGAACAGTAACAAGCCGTACAGCAACACTTACGGTACAGTACCCGGCAATATTAAATTCCACTTATCCGCAGGATACTTCTGTAGTAATTGGAAATACAGCAATGTTTGAGGTGAAAATCTCAACAGCAGGTAACCCGGCAAGTTATTCTTACCAGTGGTATTCCAAAGCAAACGCATCTGCATCAGCAAGTGCGATCAGCAACAGCAATAGTGCAAAATATACGACAGGCGCAACCACCGAGGCAATGAATGGTTCGTATTATTACTGTACTGTTACAAATGCAGGCGGATCAGTCACAAGCCGATCTGCTAAACTGACCGTATATATACCACCTGTGCTGGATAGCAATAAACCAAACGATGTAACGGTTGTTGCGGGACAGAGTGCGACGTTCAATGTCGTGATTGCAAAAGATGGAGTACCAGCAACTTATACATATCAGTGGTATTCAAAGATCAGTGCATCGGATAGCTGGGTGGCTATTAATGGAGCAACAGCAAAGAGTTATACAATTAACCAGACAAGCGTTCTCCAGAATGGAAGTTATTATTACTGTAAAGTAACAAATGCAGGAGGAATAACAAGTTCCAGAGCTGCACAGTTGACGGTACTGTACACACCGGTCTTAAATGCGTCCAAACCATCTGATGTTGCGATCAACGAGGGCCAGAATGCTTCTTTTGAGATTGGTATCAGTACCGCAGGAAATCCGGCAACCTATACCTACCAGTGGTACAAGAATACAGCAAATGATAACACAAGCGGATCAGCAGTTTCCGGTGCAACGAGTGCAAGCTACTCAATGGCAAATGTTCGAAGAGACAGTCATAATACGTATTATTATTGCATTATCACAAATAAAGCCGGCAGTAAGACATCAAGAGCAGCAAAACTCACGGTATACTGGAAACCGACTTTAGATAGTAGCAATCCGGCAGATGTTACAAAGAATGTTGGAGATAAGGCTTCCTTTAATGTAAAAATTACAACAGCCGGAAATCCAGACAGTTACCAGTATCAGTGGTATAAGACATCATCTGCAACAGCAGGTGGTAATGCAATTTCCGGAGAGACCAGTGCATCTTATGTGACACCTACTCTGGAAAAGACAGATAATGCAAAATATTATTATTGTACAGTTACAAACCGCGCAGGCAGTGTAGCTTCCAGAAAAGCACTCCTGACCGTAAACTGTACTCCGGTATTGGATGATTCCATGCCAAAAGATGTTACTGTAAAAGAAAATGCATCTGCATCCTTTACAGTTGCCATCAGTTCACCGGGTAACCCGGCATCATATACCTATCAGTGGTATAAGAACACAACAAATGCAAACAGTAATGGTACGGCAATTTCCGGTGCAACAGATGCTACTTATAAGATCAGCAGTGCAGCTAAGAACCAGAACAATACTTATTATTACTGTAATGTAACAAATATTGTAGGAACGGTAACAAGTCGTGCAGCAAAATTAACGGTACAGTATGTTCCGGCATTAAATACGGATTATCCGAAAGACGTAACCATTAAGTCCGGAGAAAGTGCTACTTTTGAGACAAAGATCAGCACCGCAGGAAATCCGGCTGAATACAGCTATCAGTGGTATTACAAAAAAGCATCTGATAAAGACTGGACGACATGGGTCAGCCAGACAAATGCATCTGCAACTACAGCACAGCTTGGAAATGCATGGAACAGTGCAAAATTTAAATGTGAAGTAACAAATATTGCAGGAACGGTTACATCAAGGGAAGCAACCCTTACGGTATACTATAAACCGGTATTAGACAGCACCTATCCGAAGGATCTGACAGTACAGGTGACAAAAGAAGCGTCATTTGAAGTGAAGATCTCTACAGCAGGTAATCCAAACAGCTATCAGTACCAGTGGTATAAAGATGATATTGCTGTAACAGGTGCAACAAATGCAATCTACAAATTTAATGCATCTACAAAAACACTGGATGGTTCCAGATACCATTGTGTAGTAACAAACAGCGCAGGTTCTGTTACATCCAGAGATGCAGTGCTTACTGTATTGTATCCGGCAGAGATTGATCCGAATACTCCAGAAGATGTAACGGTAATTGCAGGAAATGATGCAACATTTAAAGTAACTTTGTTTATTGAAGGTACATCCACCCCAACTTACCAGTGGTATAAGAACACTACCAATGCAAACAGTAGTGGAACAGCCATTGCCGGAGCAACGAAAGCTACTTATACAATTCCGGGAGAACAGGTTACCGAAGGCATCAATAACACATACTATTACTGTGTTGTAACAAATAATGGTGGTTCAGCGACCAGCCGTGCTGCAAAACTGAATGTACAGTATAAAGTAAAACTGAATACAGATTATCCGAAGGATGTTTCTGTTGGTGAAACAGAAAATGCAAAATTTGATATTTCTGTAAGTCAGAATGGTAACCCTGCTGAATACAGCTACCAGTGGTATGAGAAGACAATTGCAGAAGGCGGTGGAAAAGCCATTGCCGGAGCAGTACAAAGCTCATATACAAAAGAAAATGTAGATTGGTCGATGAATGGTTACCGTTACTACTGTATCGTTACTAATGTAGCCGGAGATGTAAAATCCCGTGAAGCACAATTGACGGTATATTATACCCCAGTGCTGAACGCAGATTATCCGCAGGATGTGGCAACGGACCAGAACAAACAGATCAGTTTCAATGTATCTATCAGTACGGCAGGAAACCCTGCAGATTACTGGTATCAGTGGTACACAAGTAAGAATGATTCCAATACAAACGGAACCAAGATTGACGGAGCCACAAAGGCAACCTATACATTTACGGCGAAAAAAGCACAGAATAACACTTATTATTACTGTGTAGTCGGTTACACAAAACAGGGCTTTAATGGTGTCGCAACGAAATCATATTCGGATCAGGTGACATCAAGAGCTGCTAAACTTACGGTATATTACCGTCCGGAACTGGATGCGTCTTATCCGCAGGATGTTACCAAAATTGACGGGGAAACTGCTACTTTCACTGTAAAGATCAGTTCCCCGGGAAATCCGGCAAGCTATACTTACCAGTGGTATAAAAAGGCAAGTGCTTCTGCAATGGCAGGAAAGATTGATAAAGCAACAGCAAGCAGTTATTCAGTAAAGACGAATGCAGCATTAAATCAGTCGCAGTATTACTGTGTGGTAACAAACAGAGAAGGAAGTAGTATATCGAGAACCGCAACATTAACCGTAAAATATAAACCAATTTTAGATACTGCATATCCAAAAGACCTTGAAGTGTTTGATGGTAATGATGCAACATTTAAGGTAAATATTGCTACAGCGGGAAATCCAGCGAAGTACAATTACCAGTGGTACTGTAATGATGCAATCATGAGTGGAAGTACCGATGCAACCCTTACTATTCCGGGCAAGGATGTTAAGACGGGAATGAACCAGTATAAATACCATTGTGTAGTAAGCAATGGTGCAGGAAGCGTTACATCCAGAAAAGCAACACTGACGGTTGATTATGTTCCAATCCTGCATGATGACTATCCGATGGATGTTACCTTACGTTTAGGTTATGATGCAACCTATGAGGTGCATATTTCCGAACATGGAAATCCGGCCGAGTACAGTTATCAGTGGTATAAAGCGGAAAATGCTACAGCCAAAGGAACTGCCATCAGTGGTGCAAAAAGCAGTTCTTACACAAAGAAATCGGTTACCAAGGATGATGACCAGACATATTACTATTGTGTAGTGACAAATAAACGTGGATCAGTAGAATCCAGACATGCATTGCTGGACGTAAAATATGTTCCAGTATTGGATAGCACGAAACCACAGGATACAACTGTGATCGAAGGCAAAAAAGCAGTCTTTGATGTGGCAATCTCTGTAAAAGGAAATCCGGATAAGTATGAATACCAGTGGTATCGAAGAACTTCCGGAAGCAATGACTGGATAGAGATCAGTGGGGCAACAGCATCCGAATATACTTATCAGGTAAGCAGAGAGGACCATGAGAGTTACTATTATTGTAAAGTAAGTAATGAAGTAGGATCTGTAAGATCAAAAGAAGCAAAACTTACTGTACACTGGCTGCCAACTCTTGATTCCTCTTATCCAAAAGATGCCATTGCAACAGAATTGGTAGACGGAAAAGACAGTGCAACCTTTGAAACATCCATTAGTATTTCCGGAAACCCGGCTGAGTACAGCTATCAGTGGTACGAAGCGAAAGCGGGAGAACAGACAGGAGCAATAATCAAAGGTGCAACCAATAGTTCCTATACAATAGAAAAACTCACAAAAGAACGTGATCAGTACACTTATTATTGTATCGTAACAAATGCTGCAGGTTCGGTAGAATCCAGACATGCGACATTGACCGTGTATTATCTGCCTGAATTAGATCCGAACCTTCCGGCTGATTTCAATGTTTCCATTGATCCGGAGAAAGAGGCCCCAAGCGTGACGATTGAAAGCAGTGTAATGACACCGGGTAACCCAAATGAGTACACCTATGAATGGTTCTACCGTGAAAACGAAGAGGAGTCATGGAAGAGTACAGGTGTAACAACACAGAACCTTGACATAAACAATATCACAAAATACATCCACGGTTATCAGTTCTTCTGCCGTGTGACCAATGCAGCCGGAAGTGTGGATTCAAGAATAGCAACAGCTACCGCATATTATGTACCTAGCCTCAAAGAGATCACGATACAGCATGTATATGAAGGGGAGAGTGCAATATTCGAAACTGCAGTAACTGTTCCAGGAAATCCAGAACACTATCTGTATCAGTGGTTATACCAGACAGAAGAGGAAGTAACTCAGGATGTATGGCATGAAGTGACAGATGTTCAGAGTGATTCAACGGTACTGTATCTGCCAGGTGTTGACAGGACAATGCATAAGAACAGATACCGTTGCCGTGTAACAAGCCTTGCAGGAGACACTTATACGAATGAAGCATACTTATATGTATACTGGCCAATGAGTGCCCAACTCAATGCACAGATGGATGGTCATATCGGTTATCCGTTTGAAGAGGATGTAAAAATCACAGAAGAGGGTAATCCGAAAGAATACCAGTATCAGTGGCAGATCAGTAAGGATGGCGGTGCTAATTTTGAAGAGATTAGCGGAATGACTACCAAAACTTTAAATATTGATATGGTAACCAAAGAGATGAACGGATACCAGTACAGATGTGTGGTAACGAACCAGGCAGGTACAGTGGTTACAAATCCATCGACTTTTGTTGCACATGCCACACCTGTTTTGAAAGATCTGGAAGATATCACAGTGAAACAGGGAGAAAATGCAACCTTTAAAGTACAGATCAAACAGCATGGATCACCAGAAAAATATACATATCAGTGGTACAGAAATGGAGAAGCAATCTCTGGTGCAACGTCTGATTCTTATACGGTAACAAATGCAAAAGCATCTGATGATGGAAGCAAATATTCCTGTACAGTATCAAATGACAGTGGTTCCGTAACAACAAATGAAGCAACTCTTACGGTATATTACCTGCCAGAACTTGATAAACTGGTCAATGAACCCCTGATTGAACATGAATCACATGCATTCAGTGTATCAATCAAAAAGGATGGAAATCCGGATGAGTACACATATCAGTGGTACAAAAATGGAAAAGCGATTTCAGGAGCAACTGGAACAGAATATGTTATCGAAGATCCGACAAGGGATATGATCGGTGATACCTATTACTATACGGTAACAAATAAAGCTGGAACAGTGAAATCTAACGAAGTAGAACTGTCCATGTATTATCTGCCAGAGATCAAAGATCCGGAAGATGCAAAAGCTGACAAAGACGGTACGGCAACCTTTAAGACGGCTATCGTAAAAGACGGTAATCCGGCTGAATATACCTACCAGTGGTTCATCAAGCAGAATGCATATTCTTCCTGGGAGAAGATCGAGGGCGCAACCAGTGATACCTATACGTTTACGGCAACCAATGATTATGCCGAAGCAATCTTCTACGTGGCAGTCACAAATAAAGCGGGAACTGTAAACAGTAAGACCGCAAAAGTGTCTGTAGATTATAAACCTGTGATCACATCAAGTGGGGATGTATACCTGTATGAAAAGGATATACCGGTAGGTGGTACAACGGTTGAGATGAATGTCGATATCGTGACACATGGAAATCCATCATCATACCGTTATCAGTGGTATGAAAGAGATGGATATGACGGAACCTGGACTGCTGTAAAGGATGCAACCTATAGCAAACTGACACTGAAAGGTGTAGACAGAAGCTATAATTTAAAAGAATACCGGTGTGAAGTTAGTACGGATGCCGGCAGCGTATATTCCGTTCCTGCAAGGATCGTGGTATACCATACTCCAACGCTGGAAGGTGCTTATAATACAGCAGCAAAAGAAGGGGACAGCGCAGAATTTACAGTACGCATCAAATCAGAAGGCTATCCGCAGACATACTCTTATCAGTGGTATCGGGACGGAAAGATCCTCTCAGGAGAAACCAACGAAACGTATGAGATTGATTACGTGACGGAAGATATGAATGGAAGCAATTTCTATTGCGTCGTATCAAACCGGGCAGGTGAAGTTACCTCCAAAGTTGGTACCATGACCGTTTACACTGTTCCAAAAGTAGGAACTGTTAATGATGTAACGGTAAAGGCCGGAAATGATGCAACATTCCAGTTATCATTAGATGGTGATGATGGTACATATTCCTACCAGTGGTATTACAGGGTAAATGCAAGAAGTCCATGGCGTGTCATTGATGGTGCTACGGCAAAGAATTACAAAGCAGCAAAAGTAAGCAAATACATGGATGGTTATCAGTACCAGTGCCGTATCACCAATGCAGGTGGAACCAGTGAGAGTGCTACCGGAACATTGACAGTAAAATATTTGCCGGTTCTGTCTGTAGATACAGAAATAACTGCTGTAAATGGTGGCGATGCCGTATTTATGGCAGAAATTACGG
Organism: Roseburia sp. OM02-15; assembly: GCF_003481835.1. NCBI lineage: Bacteria > Bacillati > Bacillota > Clostridia > Lachnospirales > Lachnospiraceae > Roseburia > Roseburia sp. OM02-15. The sequence goes on along the minus strand of NZ_QULX01000003.1, from coordinate 9,836 downwards.
AAGCAGGCAACGCAGATTCCTATACTTACAAACTGCAACAGAATGTAAATGGAAACTGGAACGATGTTACTGTGGATGAAGTGGAGTATGGTACAGATAATGTATCGGCAGCTGCACCGGGCAGCAGAGCTTCAGCCAGCAGCCAGACAAGTTCCCACAGCTATCGTGGAACACTGCGTAAAGTTTCCTCCAAGATGAATGGAAACAAATACCGGATCGCCGTTACGAATGATACCGGAACTGTCTACAGTTCAGATATAAAACTGGTCGTTTATGATGGACTTGCCATCACAGGACGTTCTACCGTAACAGAGGGTGATTCCCTTACACTGGATGTCAACGACTGCAAAAATGTACAGTTTACAACGTCTGGAGTGAAAAATAAGCTTACCGTTGATGCAGAGCACAACAAACTGTTACTGGAAACCTTTGACGGAAATACAGGACAGATTGTGATCACAGCTGAACGTGCTACGACACATGAGACCATTACAAAAACGATTACCGTTACCGAAAAATCGGTTGCATCCATTAGTGCAGAATATGTTGGAAAACCAGTTCCGAAAGGATCTGATTACAGTGTTTCCGATGTCCGTATCTATGTGACATACAATAATGGAACAACAAAGACAATCACCGGAGATGATCCGGAAGTAAGCGTTGATTCCACCAAAGTAACATCTTCTGTTACAGACAATTACTTTGTAGCAACCTACAGAGGAAAGAGTGCAGGCTTTACGGTACCGGGAGCAAAACCGACACTGGCAGTTCTTAGAATTGATGTACAGCCAGATAAGAAGGTATATGGTATCGGAGAGGTATTTGATACAAAGGGAATGGTAGTAACCGCGGTTTATAACAACGGTGAAGAGGCTACTGTAACTGATTATGTGATCAAAGGCTCACCGATCACAAGCGGCCAGACATTTGTAACCGTTGAATATACGGAAAATGATGTAACGGTCAGCGCACAGGTTCCAATCTCTGTAGACGAAAATGTAACGATCAAATATCCGGGCAATAATGGATGGATCAGTTTCAAAGAAGTTTACAAGATTGAAAAACTTTATTTCCGTTCCACCAATACGGAAAATACATCCCCGGAAACGGATGGATGGGTTGATGTCACCGAAAACATAAATGAACGTAAGAAAGTTGACATCAAGGCAGGTTACGGATTCGAACTGAAGGTATACACAAATTACTACACGAATCGTGCAAGTAATATTGAAAGCGTCTTATCTTCCAACATCTGGGAGCATGAGAACAAAAATGATACCACAGGGGAGATTGAGTATACCTACAGTACAGTATATCCGCTTGTAACACCGATCAAGAATCCGGATATCCTGTATCTGACAGCAACAAACAAAGCAACAGGAGCAAAGGTTAACTTTGATTCTGATGCGACAGATAAAACGTTTGTCACACTGGAGAAAACCAACAGTCTGCTCACAAAAGAAGAAAATGGCGGAGATGAAGATCTTGCTGATATGACTCTTGAGAAGCGTTGGGACAATTCTTCCAAAGTGTTTGAACTGAGAGAACGTGAAGTATATGAGGGTAATCCGGAAAGAAAGGTTTACACGAAAGAAAATGCGTTCAATTCCAATGGTGAGAATACTTATATCGTGACAATCACAAGTCCAATCTGGTATGGATATGACTGGGAAGCTGGAACAGATGCTTATGGCAAGTTTGTGAAAGGCTACACCAGCAAGCACTATGGAAGTACAGGCGGAAGCTCCAATGGTTCCTTACAGGCATGTATGAGCTTCGAACTGAACATTCTGGCAAACAATGACATCCATACACATATTCTTCAGTAACAGCATAGCAGGCTTACGGTGCAGGGGCACTGCATCGTAAGTCTTTCCAAAAGGAAAGAGAGAGGAGAAATGATGGTAAAATTAAAAAGTGAAAATTTAATAAAGAACTGTATCCGTCTGTGTGTAATCCTGTCGCTGCTGATCGCTGCTACATTATTTACTCACACAGAAGTGGCTCATGCGGAAACCATGACGTCATTAAATGCGGCCGGTACAAGATTCTCTGATTCTAAAGGAAATATTTACTATAAAGGATCATATGAAAGGGTTACGGTCCTGCTGCCGTATAACAGTGCAGCATCCACGGAGCAGAAGCAGAATGCGATGTTTAATTTTGCCCCAAACAGGAATCAGAAACTTGGTAATATCATGAGTACGGCAGGCTTCTTTTATAATACATCAGGTATTGCGCCTTACTCTGTCAAATACCATTCCGAAGATGCATTCGGTAACAGTAGTATCAACACCAGATGGCAGGCACATTTCATCCTGACCGATGGTAATATGGTAGAGTTCCGATATCTGGGATATACGACCTATGGCGATGTAGTAACAAACCCATTCTTCCTTTCGGACAATCACAAGGCAAGTTCTTATAATGGGAAAGGTATGAGTACCTATCATTTCATTGATATCAAAACTCATAAAGAAATGCCGGAAACATATAAAATCCCATCAGACCGAGACAGTACGCAGGTAGTTTCCAATATTGACAGGCTGGATAGAGTAGGTGGCAATAGCGTTGTCACGGATGGTTATAAGACGCAGTACAACTTAAATGCAGAAATTGCAAAGAAAACCTTTGATACCTGGTTTAATACCACTACAGTTGGAGCAAACTATAGGTATTATGCCATCCAGAAAGGATATACCGGAGAGACAGCATGGCAATACTGGAATGAGTATATTGAGATTGATGGAAATATCTATGATGGTAGTGTATCGCTTCGACTCACATGGGCTAACTGGTGCTATTATCGAACATATATCATTCCGCAGGAGCAGAACAGTAATGTGATTGCAAATAAGATCTACATTTATGATCTTGGCTCTGATGAACTGGTTGCCTCTACTCAGCTTGAGAACGGGAATTATCTGTATGCAGATACAGAAATTCGAAGTCCACAGGCTACCTTGTACAGAGGTCGGAAGTATTATGTAAAATATACTTTTAAGTATGCAACAAAAAATAGTGGATATACTTCTGCTACACCAGCAAATTCAGCTTATTGCAGAGATACATCACAACAATGTACCACAAGTATGTATTATGGTAATTCAAACATATCTGCAAGATCAGCAACAACAACATCTACTGTGTATGGTGATACAAGACACTTAACTGCTGATCAAGCATTTACTTCGGGTAATCTAAGTGCTTATAAATGGACAACAACAGAATTTGCAGGAAGACTGTTAATAGATATTTCACAGGCACAGGATTATGGTGCAATAGGTCTACAAGTACCATATCTGTATCAGGAAAATGGTGATAACTATGAGCTGTGCGATGATGAGTTGTTGATTTACTTTAACATTGAAGACCAAATGGATATGAAGTTTACTGATTATAATGCTGAGAAAAAACAGCCTTGGAAACAGGGCGATACAGCGGACAGTACCCGTATCTGGATGGAAGATGCAAATGGAAATGTACTGAAAGAATATAAGAGAAATGAGCTTTTCTATATCTGTTATGCTTATGAGCAGTCTTCCGGAAAAGACAGCATCAGTGATCCGGCAATTGATACAACTTTATATTCCACAAGTCTTGCTTCACAGGTAAAGAGTGGTAATAAAGTATATTCCGGTACGCTGACTGCGACTGGAACGACACTGACAGTAAATTCGCCACCTGTAGTATACCGGCAGCCTGTTGTGGTAAAATACGAAGAAACCTGGAAAGATAAATCTCTTCCGGGTGGCACATTATTCTTAGATAATACCAATTATCTGAATGTAAGCGCCAATATTTCCCAGAAACATACGCAGGCGAAAGAAAACTACTGGATCACAGCGGATGATACGGCTACCGCCCACTTCAAAGCAAGTCCGGCAGATATGCAGCTTAACAAAGTAACATTTTATGACCGGATGGAAAATGTACTGAAAGTTGATGTTACCTCTACTTCAAATAAAAAAGACTCCGATGATACCGTTGGCTATTATGACCGGGAGAAAACATTCGAGATCCGTTATGAGATTGAACAGAGTGTATTTGAGAATATCTATATCCCGAAACCGACTATTTACAGGATCATATACAGAGGTCAGAGAAATGCAGATGGTACGGTGTCAAAATACCTGGATGGAAATGGAAACTCGGTGATTATTAGACAGGGAACCCTTTCATCGGATACTCCACTGAAATATGATAAAAAGCCAGATTATAACCCGGTATATGCTTCTGAAAGCATGTCTACACAATGCGAAGCAATCTACATTGAGTATGCAGTAGCAGACCGACATTATACAGACTTGGAAAATGACATCAATGATACGTGGTGGTATATGGTTCAGAACAAAAAGCCGTATATAGCAACCATATCCTGTACCGTAGCAGAGATGCAGGTAGAGAAATCTGTCAGCCTCTATGACAGTAAAGGAAATGAACGTACCTTTATTCCTCATATTGGAGAAACCCTGAACTTTGGATTCTCCATCGGACATTATGGGGTAGGAAAAGAGCAGAGTTGGTTTGTTGGAGGAAGTATTTTTAATCCTTATCCAACCATGAATATCAAAGTAATCGATAATGATAAGCTTCCGGCAGGAACCAAGGTCACTTCTTATAACCAGATACCAGAAGGTAACAGTGCGATCATAAAAACCCTGACAGGAGTTGCAGATTCTATTTTGTACAGTGGATATAATGCATCAACGGGAATGGTTCCACAGGTTCGTGTAAAATCGGATGACGTAACGGTAAACAGCGGAAATATCACCGTTTGCGGACGGATTGTGGATGCACATGATGCCAACCTGAGCAATATCAAGCGGGATGGCAATGATGAATACTGCCAGACTTTTAAGGCAGAAAGCAATCTGAAAGTAGAAGATGTTTCTTATGTGCCGACAAAATCTGTGACGGGAAAAACCGACCTTGGACTGTCTGTAACTGTTTCCAGTATGGCAGGTAATTATACTGATCCGGATGAAGTATTATCTCCGGTAATCAGTGTCCAGAAATGGAATTACACGACATCAAAATGGGATGCTGTATATCACCAGACGATAAATATCGCAAATGGTACATGGGAAGTTACTGAAATTGAGATTCCGGATTTTGAGATCAGTTCCAATTCAGTTCGCCCTACACTGGTGAGAGTGGCAGTAAATGACAACACTGCTGCCAGCACATTTAAGTATCAGGAGTATGTACTTGCTGAAACAGACAGTACACTGCATGATAACCCATACAGTGATAATGCCCAGATAATAACCGTGACATACCGGACACCAGACTATGATTCCTGTCCGACCTGTATCGGAAGATAAAGATTGCAAATACAAAACGTATCTGCTAAAATGAAAAAGGCATAAACGATAATATGTATTCAAAATAATACAGCACAAAACCCCAGAGATTTTAAAAACTCTGGGGTTTTGTGTGTTTGAAAAGAAATGAGATGAAAGAATGTTATTTTGTGGCGTTGCATCCAGTACAGTAGTAGTAATCAGTATATGATTCGGTATGGGTAACGGCATCATGGTGCTTATAACCCACCACCACATCATTGCGTATACATACATATTCTTGTGCATCTGGATGTGCATCATATAAATGTGTTACACCTGCAGATGCAGAATCGAAACTAGCACCGCATCCATTACAAACCCACTGCTCTTTTCTGATCGGTTCATCATAAGCATCCTGGTCGACAACGGTTCTGGTAGCTGTATGTGCTACCCAGTTGTGTGTATGAGCCGGCTGTGACGGTTGAGGCGTAGTGGTAGTAGATCCGGAAGAATTTGAATTACCGGAATTACTGTTGTTACTTGGTGCCGACGTTGTATTGTTGGCAGGCTTTTTAGATGGAGCAGGTGTGTTGCTCTGTGTTCCAGAGACAGTCTGCTGATTCCGCACGTTAGAAGCACCCTCATTGGCATTATTTTGTCCTGATGCATCAGTTGCTGGTGTGTCATTAGAAGATACGTTATCGGACGGATTATTACCTTCTACGGTATCTGTAGGCGGGACATATCCGAATACAGCAGTGCCGGCAACATAAAGAGCTTCGGTATCTGCTTCATTTACCACATGCAGAGTGACCGGGTAATCAATGGTATATGTTTCATCAGAAGAAACATAGCTTGTCTCATCTGAAAGATTCATTTTACCATCTAAGACGGCCTGTAAAGCAACTGGATCGACCGTTACTGTCAACATGCCGGATAAATCACCTTCTATTGATACATCTGGTGTATCTTTCCAGACAACAGACTGTACCACGGACTGCTGAAAATTAAAAGCATCCGGGACAGTGCCAACCAGAGTATATACGTCTGAAAGATCATCAAGAAGAGATTTTACGTCTTCACTGGTAAAATTATAGCTAACCGTTTCTTTTTCCGCAGAAACGGAACTTGCTGGTGTCATTTCCTGTGATCTTTTCCCACAGGATGTCATTGACAAGGTTGTTGCTGTGATCGTAATCAATAATAAAAGTCTGACAAATTTAGCTTTCATAAGAATCTCCTTTCCCCTAAAAATATTCCTTATTATTAATACGTCTTAAAGCGTGTATTTCGTAACAAAAAGGGAATATTTTTCTTAAATATTTATTTTATCATATATTGAGCTGATACAGGGGAAAATAATGAAAAAGAATGCAATTTTTGATGAGATATGATATGCCGTAAATACGGATACTACCATACGGTAGGCGGTTGCCCTTGATGTAGAGAAGAGGGCTTGCAAGATTCCTCTTATTTATTGAGGGGGGGGATTCCCATGGAAACAATGCTTGGAATAGTCATTGCATTGCTGACGCTTTGCTGTGGCTGTTTCAGAGCTGGATATGTTCTTGGAAAAGACATTGGTTCTAAAGCAGACAAAAAAGTGCAAAAAAATAGACGCCTCCTGCAAAGTTGGCTGCTATTTTTAAGTAAGTAACTATTTGACAAGGGCATAACGTCTATCGGTAGTGTCCTCTTTTTATATAATATATCATTTTAAAGAAAATTATGCAAGAAATATGTTTTTTGTTGCAAAAAATGATTAGCTGTCGTATCTTGCTGATATTTTATAAGAAAGCGCCTGTATTTCTACAAGCACTCACTTAATCTAAAAAATAATATGCACAGTTTTATCTGAAACAAGTTTTACAAATAATTCATTATCAACTAATTCTGTAACTAATATCGTTGCATGATCTTCCTGTTCTTTACTATATGTAATTCTCCGTATATCTTTTCTATAATTTTCGAGATTATCTATATTAATCTTTCCTTTTCTTGCAAGCTGGCATAAAATAGCATCATTACTTTTATAGGAAACAGGTACCGGCATTTTTTCTGCTAGGGGGCCAAAATAGCTCATTGGAAAAATAAATTCAGTAATGTATGATTATGGTATCATCAATGAGAGGAGAAAATAGCCATGAACACTATTGACGAACGTATTGGAAAAAATATTCAGAGTATTAGAAGAAAACAGGGATTAAGCAGAGCAGCACTGGCAGAGAAGCTTCATGTTTGCATTGATACATTGAAGAGATGGGAGAAAGGAAAAAGACCTACAAAACCAGATGCGTTGGAAGCATTATCACGAGAATTACATGTTGACATTAGCACATTGCTTGGGGAAGACGTAAAGGCAATGGAGACAGTAAAAGATCCGAAAAAAGCAATTTTCAGTGCCATGAATGTAAAAGATGAAAAAGCTGCGCCAACAGAGGTGTTTGTTGGATTAGATGCAGTGGTACAGGAATGGAATGATTTCAACAAAGAGATGGATCAGGCTGTAGGCATCAAATATGAGGAAACAGAACAGATAGATGAAGAATTTTGCACATCCAATAGTTATCTGATCTTATTTGATTCAATGAGCCTTACAGTGTACGGAATCAGAGACTATGGCATGTACAAGCCAAAAGCAAGTGATTTTCTGTTCTTAACACGGTTTATACCTGTTTTCACACATCAACCGGAAAGCACAGAGACTTTGTTCAAAAGACTCATGGATATTAATGAAAAATTGCAGAATGAAATCAGAAACATGTATTGTGGTAACTTTTCTAAACCGATTGTATTGATCAGTCACCTGATGAAATATGATGGGACAAATAATTACATTGGCTGGTCGCTGGCAGAAGGAAAGTATGTTAAGGTATATGATTATAAATCATATCGCACTTCTTTTGGGATGTCAGAAGTTAATGAGGATTATGATAATAGAATCATTGTATCGGTTCAGGATAACACTTACCATATCACACCATTGTCCTCTGAATTAATTTCTGACATAGGATTAAATCTGTTTCCTGATCTCTGGGAGAAACAAATGAAATGGGATGCCTGGGAGAATCGGGACTTGTGGGAAAGAAAAACATATATATCTTCTGGATATAAAAAATTGTATGAGCAGGCAGTAAGTTATATCAATAGAGGACGTTTTTCTCAGTGTGGCGAAGATGAATGTTTTGTGGATCTGGAAAGCAGAGTTTCCAGATTTGAAGCACTGGAAGAAATTGGCGCACCAGATAGTGTGATTAATGATGAGGTGAACTTAATCAGAAAATCTATGGAAAAAGCAAAAGCAGCAATTCTGCTGGCAGCTATTTTTGATGATAATAATCAGGATGTAAAATAAGTAAAAGAATAACCGCATCTCACAATTGGCAAGTTGTGAGATGCGGTTATTTCTTTGCTTAACTTTATTTGGAAATAACAAAATCCATTTCGTTCAGATTATTTGTGGATAACAGGTCGAGAAGTCTGAAGGCTGGCCCAGTTGGATGAGTCCGTCCACATTCCCAAGTATTATGAACAAGGTTACTATTTGTAGTGCCCAAAAAGCTGCCAAGAGAAAAGCAGAGTCTTATATTCCGGTCAAGATGAATGATGAAAGACTGGATGTTACCAGATATGGAGGATACACATCCATCGCTGTTTCCGGATATACATTGCTTGAATATAAAGTAGGAGAAAAAACGGTAAAGAGTCTGGAAGCATTGCCGGTATACCTTGGTATGAGTGAAACTTTGTCAGATGAACAGATTATCGGATATTTTTCCAAAAGGCTTCAGCTTGAAAATAAAAAGGAAGTATCCGATTTTAAGATCATCAGACGGATGATTCCAAGCGGATCCTTGGTCAAATATAATGGATTTTATTATTATCTTGGCGGAAAATCAGAAAATTCAATTTATTTGCGAAGCGCAGTTCAATTATGTTTACCGGACGAATACATGTATTATGTAAAAAAATAGAAAAAGCATGTGACATCCATTATTTTGGTGAAAAAGGACAGGAATGGAGTGCAGATTATTTCAAAAGAAAAAAATATAGCTCTGTATAATCTGATCATTTCAAAATATGAAAATTCAATCTTCCGCAAAAAAGGCGGTGCGATAGGAAGTTGTATTATTAAAGGACGCGACAGATTTTTAAAATTGGAGGTAGAGGCTCAATGCGCTGTATTGATGCAGATCTTTCTTGATTTTAGAAAAAGTACGGGAGTAAATTTGTCAAAGATCGGAGGGGGCAACGGAAGTGGTATTATAAAGATGAGTAAAAAAATTAATGCGGCAGAAGAACTTGAACTGATCGAGCAATCTGTTACCGGTATTTACAAGATGATGTGGTATGATTATTGTATCAGATACTACACCTTTGATATCTTTTCTGTAAATTGAATTTATACTATCGGATTATAGATCCCTTTGTAGTTCATTGGAATTACAAAGGGATTTTTTACTTTATAGGAAAGTTCTCCTTTGGAGAACTCTCAGACTGTAGACAAACTTGGTGTTGGGTGTTATATCCAGCACCATTTTTCTTTTA
>NZ_QULX01000029.1:808-27172 GCF_003481835.1 Roseburia sp. OM02-15 | reverse complement strand
AGAAAAGCGGTTCCAACAATAGCAAAACCCTGCAAAAGCAGGGCTTTGTCTACAGTCTGGCGCTGCTTCTAAGGGAGCAGCGTTTTTCTTTACCGGTATCTCATGCAAATGCAGACTTTTTCTATTATTTTTCTGTTATGGGATTGTTATGTTATAATGAGTGCAAACGATTTTGCGTACTTACAGAATCGGATAGAAACACATTAGAAAGGTTGAAATTTATGAAGAAAAAACCATTTAACTGGGGAACTTATATCACTTTGATCGGCGTCGTTGTCATCTTTTTTATTATTTTTACGGATACCATAGACACGATTTATATCCTGCCGGTTCTCGGCGCGATCTGTCTTGTATACGGCATCTTCGGATTGGTGCAGTCCCGTGGCAGTAACGAAGCCGGTCTGTCGCAGCGGTCTATGCTGCAATTGATTCTGGGCGCTTTCGTTATTTTCATCGGTATGGTGGAAGCACTTCATCTGAATCTGACACAGCGGTTCTGGGATATTTTTCTGATTATTATTGTGATCGTGATTGCAATCTGGATGTTTTTGCGGAAACGAAAGTAAGTCTTGTTTTGGGTGGCTTAAAAATTTATCACGTTAGTTTTTAATAAGAACTCCTGTATTTTGTCTCAGTCGCTAGCAATCGCTCCTTGAGAAAAAATACAGGAGTTCTTTATTTACACAGTGAAATTAGTAAATTTTTGCGCCACCCGGCACTGCGTGCCACGTGCACATCTACACTTACGATAAAAGCAATGTTATACTGTGCACGCTGATTTACACAAAGAAACTATAACATCAAAATGTAAATTGTACCCCCAATTTATTTTTTCTTGATGAGCGATTGTTAGCCAGAAAGACAAAATCAATTGGGGTACATTCATAAAACTATCGTTTTTTTGTCTCTTCCAAGTTCAGTTTTCGTAATGATTTTCTAAACTGCACCAAAAACAGAAGTAACGTACAGCTTACCGCAATGACATCCGCTACCGGTTCTGCCATATATACCGCATTGGTCTTGTTTTCCATAAAATGTGGCAATATATAGATCAGTGGAATCAGCAATATAAATTTCCGCAAAATTGCCACAATAATAGAACAAGGCGCATTTCCAATGGACACAAATGTCATCTGGCAGGCAATCTGGATTCCAAACACAAATAACACGCGGCAATAGATTCGAAGTGCCTTTGCCGTAAAAGCGATCAGCTCCGCATCTGTGGTAAACAGTTTCGCAAATACCTGTGGAAAAGCCATAATGATCGCCCACAGAATAACGGAATAGATCACGCAAACGCTAAGCAGAATCTTGTAACTCTGCTTTACGCGCGTTGCATTTTTCGCTCCATAATTGTAACTGGTGATCGGCTGCGCTCCCTGCGCGATTCCCTGCAGCGGAAGCATGGCAAACTGCATAACACTGGTCAGAATCGTCATAGCTCCTACCGCAATATCGCCACCATATTTTAACAACGACGAATTAAAGCAGACGGAGATCACGCTCTCACTTGCCTGCATTACAAACATGGATGCTCCCAATGCCACGCAAGGCGGAACCAAGCGTAATCCCGGAAGAATGTTCGCTTTCTTAATCCGAAGCAGCGTCTTTTTTCCGGATAAAAATGTCAGCACCCAGATGCAGGAAAGCCCCTGTGAAATAACCGTTGCAAGGGCAGCACCGCGTACGCCCATGTGCATGCCGAAGATAAAAATCGGGTCCAGAATAATATTGGCAACGGCTCCGATCAGAACGGTCATCATTCCAGTTGTTGCCTTTCCCTGCGCGGTAATAAACGTATTCATGCCAAGTGTGATCTGTACAAAAATCGTGCCGATCGCGTAAATATTCATATATGCTGTCGCATAAGTGATCGTATTTTCACTGGCGCCAAACATCAACAATAAGTCTTTATTCCAGATAAGCAAAATTACGGTCAAAATAATGGAAACAATGATCTGAAGGCTCAGACATCCGGTCAGAATTTTTTCCGCAGTATCGTGATCACCTTTTCCCATATAAATAGATGCCCGTGGGGAACCGCCGGAGCCAACCAGTGCCGCAAATGCCGCAATGATCAGAATCAGCGGCATACAGACACCAACGCCCGTCAATGCCATGCTGCCCTCCCCCGGAATATGCCCGATGTACACACGGTCTATGATGTTGTACAACATATTTACCAGCTGTGCGATAACCGTCGGAACCGCCAGTTTTAGCAATAATTTTCCAATCGGTTCTGTTCCCAGAAACGTCTTATCCCGCTCCATATTTTCAAACACCCTCTCTTTTTCATACATTTGCCTTCCATTTTTCCACGATCATACAGCGGTAGATTTTTTCTTTCCCTGCCTGTAGTAAAATCGTTATCCCTAAATTTCTGTGACATATTTTTATTTCCTATAAATCTGTATGATATCGTATACCATTTTGCAGAAAATAGCAAGCATATACATACGTGGTATCAAATACTACTTATACTCGTTTTTCACACTTTTTATATTGACTTGCTTATTTTTGTGGTGTAATATTATTTTGATTTTCAAACATTTTAATATTCAAATTATATAACATTGGAAAATCGCCCTCAAAAAATTGAACGCAGAATAAGCCTTCCCCCGCTTCAAGTGCATAGAGCACTAAGCGGGGGGTAAGGAGGATGCTTATGTCAGTGGGAGTTAAAAGCTCCCACTGACAGGTCGCAAAGCGACTGCGTTCATGAGCAAGTAGCGAAAGCGGATTGCGAATGTCCGCTTTACTCAGCACATATCGATTTTTTAATAAAACTACATATGGAAAGTGAGAAATCTAATATGAAATTAATGAAATCATTACATTTAAAAGATAAGTTTTTGAAGCTTCCGATCATTCAGGGAGGCATGGGCATCGGTGTCAGCCGCTGTCGTCTGGCAGGAGCTGTTGCAAAAGAAGGCGGTATGGGTGTCCTTTCCACCGCACAGATTGGCTACGATGATCCGGATTTTGCAAAAAATCCGGAAGAAACGAATTTAAGGGTGCTTCCAGAACAGATTAAAAAGGCGAAAGAAATCGCCGGTGGAAACGGCATGGTCGCCGTCAACATCATGGCAGTCACTCAATTGTACGAAACCTATGTCAAAACCGCCTGTGCTGCCGGTGTGGACGCGATTATTTCCGGTGCAGGTCTGCCGACGGAACTGCCAAAATTTGCCGAAGGTTATAACGTAGCTTTGGCTCCTATCGTATCCAGCACAAAATCTGCCAATGTCATTTTGAAATTCTGGGACAAAAAATATCATCGCACCGCTGATTTTCTGGTGATCGAAGGACCACTGGCAGGTGGACATCTCGGTTTTTCCAAAGAACAGTTAGAGGATATTCCTTCTCTGGATTATGATACAGAAATTCAAAATATCATTGCATTGAAACAGACCTACGAAGAAAAATATCAGACCACGATCCCGGTATTCGTAGCCGGTGGTATGTTTACCGCCAAAGATGCCGCACATGTCATGGAGCTTGGTGCCGATGGCATCCAGGCAGCCACCCGGTTTGTTGCCACGGAAGAATGTGATGCCAGTGACGCATACAAACAGGCTTATGTAAATGCCTCTGACGAGGATGTCATTATTATCAAAAGTCCGGTAGGAATGCCGGGACGTGCCATCAAAAATGCCTTTATTGAACGAATGCTTGCTGCACCGGATAAAATCTCCCACTGCTTTAACTGCCTGAAAGCCTGTAATCCGGCGACCGCACCTTACTGCATCACACAGGCTCTGATCAATGCAGTGGTCGGTGATCTGGATAACGGACTGATCTTTTGCGGTTCCCGCGTGGGTGAAATCACAAAAATCACTACTGTGCCGAAACTCATGCAGGAACTGACCGTATAATCACAGGCAAAAGATGGTAACATGTTATAAATGTGGATAAATCAGCATATGTTGTTAGAAATCCCTGTGGGGAAAGAAACAGCATATGCTGATTTTTTACTGATAGAAGGGAGCTTTTCTTATGCAGGCAATATTGCTATTTTTGTCAGATCTGATCATTCCACTTTTTATTGTCGTAATTCTTATGTCCGGTTTTCTAAACCGACGCAATGCATATGCAGACTTTGTAAAAGGGGCAAAAAAAGGATTGATGACAGCAGTTGATATTTTACCTACCCTTGCCGGTTTAATGGTAGCGGTGGGAATTCTGAGGGCTTCCGGACTATTAGATGCATTGACAAGATTATCAGGGAACTGGATGGAACATATCGGATTTCCTTCACAACTCGTTCCGCTGGCAGTCGTTCGGATGTTTTCCTCCTCTGCTGCCACCGGATTGCTGCTGGATGTGTATGAACAATTTGGAACGGATTCCAGAATTGGGCGAATCGCCTCGGTAATGATGAGCAGCAGTGAAACTATTTTTTATACGATGAGTATTTATTTTATGACCGTCAAAGTCAAAAAAACACGCTGGACTCTGGCAGGCGCATTGGTGGCAACCATAGCCGGAATCACAGCCAGTACAATACTGGCATCATAAATTCTTGTTTGTCGTTTAGGGAACAAATAAAAACTAACTCCAAAAGAAGATATGAAAAATTTTCTGCGACCACTGCATCGCTTATTTCCTAAGCGGAGGTTTCACCTCCACTTAGAATAGCTTCGCATGAATGTGCAGAGATTCGGATTTGAAATATGTCTGCTATGCAGACCCGAATCTCGCACCAGAACTTGCCAAAGCAAGTTCTGATCAAATTCACGAACTCACCCGCAAAACCGGCGGGTTCAGACACGCTCTCGCGGACGGGCTAGATGCAGCGGTCGCAACGAAAATTTTACAATTATCCTCTTTTGGAGTTATTTTTTATTTTGTTCCATTTACACGACGGCACCGCGTGCCACGCATGCATATAAGACAATGGTAAAATAATTTGTTATGTTGCATGCGCAGATTAACAGATTGATTAGTATTTAAGTCAAGGTATGTGAGACATGGTGTCTGATCCTGGTCAGCGTAAGCTGACATATTTTTCTCAGAATTACTGCACATTTCCTTAAATTGGCTGTATACGCCACCCTTGACAATACAAAAAAAGAACTGCTATAGGTTCATTACCGACGGCGAAGAACTCAAGAACATGTAGATTTTCTCCGTCGATGACAACAGTGTAGCAGTTCTTTTTTTGATTGATCAAGGGCAAGCCGCTTCGCGGTGGCTTGCGTTTCCCTCTGGCTTAGAATCTAAGAACATATTGCGGCTTCGCCGCTACAATACATAGTGCTTTTTTATAGTAAAGTGGACATAAGCATTTCCATTTACCAACACTTAGTTGTTCTACGCACTAGAAGCAGGGAAATGCTTATTCTGTGGTAAAGCGGACATTCGCAATCCGCTTTCGCTACTTGCTCATGAACGCAGTCGCTTTGCGACCTGTCAGTGGGAGCTTTTAACTCCCACTGACATAAGCATCCCCTTACCCACCGCTTAGTGCTCTACGCACTTGAAGCGGGGGAATGCTTATTCTGCGTTCATAAAGTGAATCAGCGTGCACAGCACAGCGTTAAATTTGTTACTAGTTATATGTGCACGTGGCACGCGGTGCCGTCGTGTAAACAGGGCATAAATGAAATGAACTACAAAAAAGAATAGTTGGAAAATTTTCGTTGTGGATGTTGCGTCTAGCCCGACCGCGGGAGTGTGTTTGAGCCCGCCGGTTTTGCGGGTGAGTTCGCGGGAGCGGTCGGAAATAAGCGACGCAACAGACACAGAAAATTTTTCATGTTCTTTTTGTAGTTCATTTCATTTTGCCCTTTACAACGACAAACAAGAATTTATTCATAAATCCGTTCCGGATGTGAATACACATTAAATGTCTTATCCCTGGCAAAACCGATCAGCGTAATCCCAAGCTGCTGTGCCAGACGACAGGAATAATTCGTCGGTGCCGACTTTGCGATCAGAATGGAACAACCCATGGCTCCTACTTTTTGCAGGATTTCCACCGGAACACGACCAGAGAAGATTAAAATTCCATCTTTCATCGGAATCTTTCGAAGCAGACAGTCACCAACGACTTTATCTACGGCCACATGGTGGCTAACGTCTTCCTTATAAGACAGAAATACTCCATGATGTACGAACGCCGCACAATGTACGCCACCGGTTCGATGAAACAGTGCAGAGCGTTCTTCTAATCCCCTGGAAAAAGCAAGCACTTCACGAACGGAAAGTCTCACATCATCCCGTTTTGGCACAATGCCCTGTTCATTCAGCAGCACTTCATCTTCCAGCAAAAGGTTTTCCATATCGGTCTCATCGGTGAGATACTCACGGATCGTAATATTTACCATTCCATGTTCCTCATCCACGTCGATTGCCCGAACATCTCCTGCACTGGAAATATAACCGCGCAGGTACAGATAACCAAGGAATGCCTCCTTTTTATCCCATGGGGAACAGATCATTTCACCTGCTCCCCTGCCATTCACATATAACTGATAACTTACTTCTACTACCAGATTTTTTTTGTCGGATACTAGTGCACTTCCATTGTAAGTGACTACATCACGGGTTACAAAATATTCATCTCTGATATGTTCTGCCATAAGATCCTTCCTTAATTTAATACTCACCTATTCAGCTTTCACAATTCTTCCGAAACAATCATTACGAAAAATGCTGTCTGTTATGCGCGCTCGATCTTAACTGCACAAACTTTGTACTCCGGTGTACTGGAAATAGAATCCAGTGCATCTGATGTTAACCAGTTTGCACCGCCATCCAGGAAGTGGAACGGCATCCAGCACTCGCCCGGATTGGTCTTTCCGGATACGTTTGCTGTTGTCTCGATACTTCCACGACGGGAAGATACTCTTACTCTGTCACCGTCTTTGAAACCGATACGCTCAGCATCTTCTGTATTGATCTCGATGAAGGAATGTCCGGAAATCTGGTTCAGTCCTTCTGTCTTGTCAGTCATTGCACATGCATTATAGTGATATAATACACGACCTGTCATCATCTTGAAAGTATATTCCTCATCCGGAAGCTCCATGGACGGAATATACTCGATCGGATTGCAGTAACCAAGTCCTCTGGAGAACTTGCCAACATGCATGATCGGTGTACCCGGATGATCCTTGGATGTACATGGCCACTGCAGACCGTTTCCTGCTACTTCTTCGCTGTCCAGACGCTCATGACTGATACCTGCGAAGGAAGGAGTTACGGAAGCTACCTCATCCATAACCTGTGCAGAGGTCAGATGCGGCTGCGGATATCCCATACGGTTCATGATTTCTGTAAAGATCCAGATATCTTCTTTTGTCTCGCCTTCGATCTCAACCGCTTTACGGATACGCTGTACACGACGCTCTGTATTGGAGAAGGTTCCCTCTTTCTCTGCGTAGGAACGTCCCGGAAGGACAACATCTGCCATTTTTGCAGTTTCTGTCAGGAATAACTCATCCATAACAAGGAAATCCAGGTTCTTTAATGCTTTCATAACATGTGCCGTATCCGGATCGGTACGAACCGGATCCTCACCGAAGATGAACAGACCACGGATCTCCTTGGTCAGCATCTTTCCGAAGCACTCGGTTGCCTTTGTTCCCTCTTTCGGGTTCAATTTTGTGCCCCATGCTTTTTCAAATTTTTCCAGAACACCCGGTGCGCTCAGTTTCTGATAACCCGGGAACTGATCCGGAGAAGCACCCATATCGCAGGCACCCTGTACGTTATTCTGACCACGGATTGGGTTAACACCACAACCAGGACGGCCAAAGTTTCCTGTGATCATTGCCAGGTTAGACAGAGACATAACGCCCTCTGTACCTGTATGATGCTCGGTAACACCCAGACAGTAAATGATGGCTGCATTTTTTGCAGTTGCATACATTCTGGCTGCCTCGATCAGTTTGTCTACATCGACATGACAGATCTCTGCAACTTTCTCTGCCGGATATTTATCAACAACTTTCTTCATTTCCTCGAAGTTCTCAGTACGCTCCTCGATAAATTTGCGATCCTCAAGACCTTCGGAAAGGATGATATTCATCATACCGTTTGCAAACGCTACGTTTGTACCCGGTGTCAGTTTCAGATGTACATCGGCTGCGTGTGCCAGATCGATATCACGCGGATCTACAACAATCAGTTTTGTACCTTTATGTACGGCACGACGGATCTGCATACCAAGTACCGGATGTGCATGTTCCGGGTTAGAACCAACCAACATGATCAGATCTGAATCCTGTGTAATATCCGCAATCGTATTTGTCATAGCTCCGGAACCAAGTGTAGTTGCCAGTCCGGCTACGGTCGGTGCATGGCAGACACGGGCACAGTTATCTGTGTTATTGGTATGGAACGCAGTTCTTACCATTTTCTGGAGCATATAGATATCTTCGTTTGCGGAACGTGCACAGGCAAATCCTGCCAGGCAGTCTCCACCGTAAGTATCTCTTAACTCTGTAAATTTCTTTGCTACATAATCCAGTGCCTCATCCCAGGTAGCCTGCTCAAATTCACCGGTCTCTTTATTTTTGATCAGCGGATGACGTACTCTGTCCGGATGATCTACGAAATCAAAGGAACCACTACGTCCTTTAACACAGACCATCTTGTGGTTGGACGGACCGTCTGCGCCCTCTACATCTACGATCTTGTTATCTTTTACGATCAGATCATACTGACATCCGGTTGCACAGTGTGGACATGTGGTACGCACACGTTTTACTTCCCACGGACGATAATTTTTTCTTCTCTTGATGGTCAGAGCGCCTGTCGGACAAGCCTGTGCACAGTTACCACAGGACTCACAGCGTGTCTCTTCCCAGTCATCACCAAACGGTGCATCGATAATCGTAAATTTACCGGTTCTGCGCAGTTTGATCGCTCTTCTTCCGGTTGCAACTCTACATGTCTGTACGCAGCGCTGACAGTAGATACATTTTGACTGATCATAGGACAGGAACGGATGTGCATCCTTTTTCGGGATCTCACATTCTAACAGTCCTCTGGAACCGAAATACGGTGTTGTATCAATTCCATATATATTACAATATTTCTGAAGTTCGCAGTCACCATTTTTCTCACAGTTGAAGCAATCAATATTGTGATTGGAAAGTAACAGTTTTAAAACTGTCTTTCTTGCTTCGATTACACGCTCGCTGGCTGTCTGCACAACCATGCCTTCTTTTGCTTTTGTGTTGCAGGCTGTGGCAAGTTCGTTCACTCCTTCTACTTCTACTACACACAGGCGGCAGGATCCGATGTCACTGATACCCTCTAAGTAGCAGAGTGTAGGGATTTCAATACCGACAGTTTTTGCTGCCTGAAGGATTGACATGCCCTCTGCTGCTTCCACGTTTCTTCCATCTATGGTTAAACGCATCTGTTATTACCTCCATATATAAACTCTGTTATTTTCAATATTTAGCGGTCGATCGCATCCTGAAGTTTACCGCACCCGAATACATCACATCTTAAGCATCTGCCGGACTCCTGCATTGCTTCTTCGTGAGTCATCGGGCACTCTACATGCTCAAAATCATGTTTTCTCTCATAAGCCGGACGCTCGCCAATGTTGACACGACCGGTCGGAACACGGTTATTCTCTCTTGCTTCCGGTGCTTCTACACCACAGTTTAAGGTATGGTGGTAACCAAGATATTCATCGATATTATGTGCTGCTACTTTTCCGGCTGCAATCGCTTTGATTGCTGTGGACGGACCAGTTGCACAGTCACCACCGACAAATACGCCCGGCATACCCTCTACAGCAGTATCCAGACCAGCTTTGAATACATGCCACTCTGCCGGCATACCAAACTCTTCAAACGGCTCGCTGACGATATCCTGACCAACTGCGATCAGTACCACATCACATGGAACACGCAACGGATCTTTGGATGCGGAGTCTACCGGTGACGGTCTGCCGCCGCGGTATGCACCGATCATCTGTGGCTGTACCCAGAGTGCACAGCAATCGCCGTTTTCGTCCTTCTCAATGCTCTTTGGAGCCTGAAGGAGCATCAGCTCAATACCTTCCATAACAGCGGATTCAATCTCTGTATCCAGCGCTGTCATGTCTTCCTGACGTCTTCTGTATACGATTCGGACGTCTTTTGCACCACAGCGAAGCGCGCTTCGTGCAGCATCCATAGCAACGTTTCCGCCGCCGATAACAGCAACGGTCTTGCCTGTATAATCCGGGCGTATACCATGTCCGATGCCATCCAGCATTTCTACTGCGGAGAATACGTTGTTTGCATCAATGCCGTCCAGACGGAGTTTTTTACCTTTCTGTGCACCGATGGCAACAAACATTGCATCGTGGCTGTTTCTTACTTCCTCAATTGGAATATCTACGCCTACATTTGTATTATATTTTACTTCAATATTTCCTGTGGAAAGGATTGCATTCATATCCTCATCCATACGGTCTTTCGGAAATCGATAGTTCGGGATTCCGTACATTAACATACCGCCCAGGTGTTCTTTTGCTTCATAAACAGTTACTTTATGTCCCATCAGAGACAGGAAGTATGCAGCTGTCATTCCGGCAGGACCTCCACCGATGATTGCTACTTTTTTGCCTGTAGATACGTTTGTCTTCGGAACTGCTACCTGATCTGCTGCAATCTGGTCTACCGCGTATTTTTTAATACCACGGATATTGACGGAATCATCGATCAGGTTTCGGCGGCAGCGCTCCTCACATGGATGCTCACAGATCATGGCACATGCAGTTGGCAGCGGGTTATCACGACGGATCAGGTTGATCGCATCTGCGTAATTACCCTCATGAACGTGTGCAATGTAACCCGGAATATCAACATGTGCAGGACAGAGTGTCACGCATGGGATCTTCTGACCTACATTGGCAGGACATTCCCATTTTTTTACATGGCTCTCATACTCATCTGCAAAAGTTTCAAGTCCTTCCAGTACCTCAATAGCTGACTGATAACCGATGGCACAGTCTGCCGTATCGCGGATCATGATGGCGATCTCTCTCATCTCATCCACCATTTCCATTGTGCCGACACCATTCAAAATTTTACTTAACAGGTCTGCAAGCTGTGGCAGTCCGTCACGACATGGTACGCACTTTCCACAAGTCTGATTCATGGAAGCATGCAGCAGTGATAACTGTACCGTCAGTGGACATGTTCCAGGCGGGTAAACATCTACTTTTCTGGAAAATTTCTCCAACATATGCCCGATGGTAACATCCTGGCTGTGCTTTCCGGCAAGATAAATCTTACTCATTTTTTTATATCCCTCCTAACCAGTATCCTGTCAGAATACTGTAATGATACTATTATAACGGCAAAAAAGCGCTTCCGGTGTATGCCAAAAGCACTTTTTCGATGTTTCATTTGTGCATCTCATACATTACTGAAACTATTTTCTCTTTATGCAGCTTTTTTTGCTTTGCGCAGGTAGATAAACCAGTACGCACATCCAACGCAAATTGCTCCACCCACAATGTTTCCAAGTGTAACCGGAAGCAGATTTTTGCTGAAGAAGTTGCCCCAGGTCAGATTTGTCAGATCTACTCCTGCGTCTGTTGCTGCCTGTACATAAGTCGCATTTGTTTTTGCGAAAAGACCGGAACTGATATAGTACATATTTGCAATACTATGTTCAAATCCACACAGCACGAACATCATGATCGGGAAAAACAGACCAACGATCTTGCTGACTACTTCTTTTGCCGCAAAGGAAATCCATACTGCGATACAGACTAAGAAATTACAAAGAATACCTTTGATAAATGCATCGCTAAACGGCATGGAACATTTGCTTGCTGCAGTAGATAATACGGATACTGCCATTCCATTGTTAAACAGAGACGGCTGGTGACTGAATGCAACGCCTGCGCCTACCAGCAGACCACCGATCAGGTTGCCGATGTAAACAACTACCCAGTTTTTTAACATACCGCCCACAGTGATTTCTTTTTCCAGAAGCGGGATTGTCAACAGACAGTTTCCGGTGAAAAGTTCACTTCCCGCGATCAGCACCATAGTCAGACCACCCGGGAATACACAGGCACCGATAAATTTTCCAAGTGACGGTTCTGTAATGGATACTGCAACGGTGGTGGCCCCCACGCCGCCGAATCCGATAAAGGCTCCTGCCAGGATCGCAAGAATGATCATTTTTGGAATTGGTGTGTTAACCTTACTTTTTCCAGTTGCAATGTAATTTTTGGCCACTTCGGCCGGTGTAAAAAAGTTCATTATTATACCTCCATTCATACTCCTCGTACATTTGTATCTATTTTAATACAATCCTTTTATGCTTTGTATGTCAAAAAACACAAAAATGCACTTTAAAATTATGCTATTCACACATTTGTACATCGTGGTATAATAGGTGCAAATAAGTCATCTCAGTCTGAGTTGATAAAATCATGTCATCACAAAATAATGGGAGCAGATAATTTGTACAAAGGAGATTTACCATGCTGATACCATTGAACGTACTTTTATATCAGCTTTCTGCAAACAGCATTTATGAATCACAGAATATAGATCTCACCGGGAACTTCGACAACGTGCAGCTTTTTGACCAGGAGCAGCTTAATGCCGAATTCGGGGATGAGCTCTATCTGGTTTCCGACCAGGTACTCTTAAATGCATTAAGCAGAACGCCAGAGGATCAGTTTCCTTCCAGATGTGTATTTTTGTGCATCTGCCAAGATGAAAAACTTCATACCAGTGATTTCCATCCAAATCTGTCCATGGTGTTACTCTACACAGATGAATCTTTTCCGCTGGTGTTCAACCGTATCCTGAAGATTTTTCACGATTTTGATATCTGGGATAAGAACTTTCATCTGATGCTGATCCAGCAGAAATCCCTGCAGGATCTGTTGAACCTGTCCAAAGATTTTCTGGTTCATCCTATGGTCGTTCTGGATCGCAATTACTCGATCCTTGGTTATCTGCGTGATCCGAATGTCAGTGATCCCATCATGGAATCCATTCTGTCCGCCGGTTATGTGACACCGCAGATCATGGAGCGGCTGCGTCAGGACGGACTGATCTCCACCTCAGAACAGGCAGAAAATCCACTGATCAGCTGGTACAGTCTGACCACACATGACTGTTATTACAGTATGATGTACCGTTTCAAGACAAACGGGCACACCGTTGGCTATGCCCTGATCTTTCACTGTGCCGTGCATCCGCGTACGAATTACCTGTACCTGATGAACATTGTGGCGGAAAACCTGCAGTTATTCTTTCAGCAGAAACGTTTTTCCAACCGGTCTTCTTCAGATATTTACGAATCGGTATTTAACGACATTTTGGAGCATCCGGACGCTCCGCAGCAGCAATATGCCGACCAGCTCAGTTATATTCCGGATCTACCGATGAACGGGCGTTTTATGCTGGCGGTCATCCATTATCCGGACGAACAGGAACTGCCATTTTCCTTTGTCAGCTGGAATCTGCGCACTTCCATTCCACAGCTGAAACCGTTCGTGTACCAGAACACGTTATATATTTTAAAAAATAACAGTGAAAATGAGAGTTTTGCCACATTCCTGACTCCGGAGGAACAAACGATTTTCCAGAAAAATTTCCGGAACCGATACTTTGAATGTGGCATCAGCAACACCTTTTTCTCACTGATGGATCTGCCAACCGCTGCTGCACAGGCGCGGGAAGCATTGGCGATCGGAACTTCCAAGACAGAGGGCGGAGCCCCGACTTTCCATTATTTTTCCGATGTCTATATGCTGTATATTTTACAGGAATTAAAAAAAGCCGGTGTGGATAAAATGGCAGCTTCACCATGCTACGAAGTGCTGCGCCAATACGATGAAACCCACAACGGCGACCTGTGTTACATTTTTATGCAGTTTTTGAAAAATGGTCGCAACGTCAACCAGACGTCCACTGCTATTTTCCAGCATCGAAATACGGTATTGAACAAGGTAAAAAAAGCGGTCTCCATCATGCAGAATGAATGTGAAGACTACCAGTCACGTATCGCCTTCATGCTTTCCTATCTGAATGATCCGAACCGCTAGTACATTTTTTAAAAAGTAACAAAAGTCATATAGCGTATAGGCAGAAAACTGCTATTACTGATCGCTTTTCAAGTCGAACGCACGTGAGACTTGGTGCGTGATTCTGGTCAGCGCAAGCTGACATCTTCTTTTCAGAATCACTGCACATCCTCGCGGAGCATTTATCTCAGTCGGAGATTGAACTCCCACTGAGAAATACTTGTTACTACTCACCACTTGCAGAAGTGGGAGTCTCAACTCAGACTGAGATGAAAATAGCCCCATAATTCAAACAGGATTTAATAGCCACGCTTTTCATCTATTACAGACATAATTTTTGTGAACAAAATCCCTGCCATTGAGGAAATTGTCGTAGCAACGATCGCTGCTCCGGTAATCCCTGCCGGATCCGGCGAACCATACTGACTTCGATAGGCAATGACCGTTACTGGGATCAGTTGAAGAGAAGAAATATTCAGCACCAGAAACGTACACATTTCTGTGGAAGCTGCTTTTTCCTTTTTTCTCTGTTCCCGCAAAATCCGGTCTGAACCAAAATCATACCGGCTCTGAGCAGACTGACCGACCGCCTGCATTAGAGTCCTTTCTTTTTCCAGCTCATCCAGATCTTCCATTGCCTGCAGACCGGCAGGTGTCGCTGCCCATCCCAGACCGAAAAAATTTGCTATACAGTTCGCTGCAATGGACTTGCATGCCGGATGATCCTTTGGCACTCTTGGAAACAGGAAATGCAGCAACGGATAAATCCGCTCCGCTGCCCGGCGCATCATGCCGGCATTCTCCGCAATCTGCATCAGTCCCACCCAAAATGCCAGAACACCTGCCATCGTGATACAAATTGCCACTGCCTGCTGTGCGGAATCCAGTGCTGCGTCCGTCACTGCCTGCAGATTTCCGGTAAAAGCCGCATAAACGATTCCCGCCAGGATCATAAAAAGCCACAAAAAATTCAGCATACGCCGTCAGCTCCCTTTGGAGTTTCTAACAACATATGCTGAACTACATATTAATATTCTTTATTTTCCATAGGTACGGAAAAATGCACTTAAGTTCGTCAGCGCCTTTACCAGCACCTTTGTCTGTTCCTCATTCAGACCGTTCAATGTCGCTTTGATCATCTCATCATGGAAATTTGCATGATGATGATATGCTTTCACCCCTTTTTCCGTCAGTGAGATCAGTACCACACGGCGATCTTTCTCACTTCGCACACGCTTTACATATGCCTTTTTTACAAGGTTATTGATCGCAATCGTCAACGTTCCCACAGTGACAGACAGATCCTTTGCCACAGATGACATGCTGCGCGGCTCATCCAGTCCGATTGCTTCTATAATGTGCATATCATTGTTGGAAATGTCTTTGAACTCCTCCGTAATGATCGCTTTTTCTTCAATATTCATGATTTCATTAAATAATTTGACCAACAGGTCATGCAGTGTATCGTATCCTTCCAATGCGCTCCTCCTGATACTTTGTGTATCAAAATTTTTGATAGATTGACAAATTGATTATACACAATGTCCCTGCACTTCGCAAGTTCTATCCATCGATTCTGTTATATCCAATTGCTTCTGTTCATATATTATTAGTAATTATGATTCGAACCGGTACTTCCTTATGCGCCACTGTCATTCTCATTTTTTCCATAAAATTCGGTTTTCCCTGTTTCTTGCACTGTTCCTCATTGGATTTGGGATTTTCTGTGCCGCAGTCTGCCAATGCGCCGACTCCGATACCTGGATCGCACAGTTTTTTCACGAATCCCCCACGGCCATCCAGGCCGGCGAACAAAATTCCAATTCTGCTGCCGGACAATCCACCTCAAACGACGTAAATACAGATTTTGAAAACTATATTGCTGAACTGTTCCGCCAGGAAGCCTCTGCAAGTCTGCTAAATCTTCATTATACCTTGGAAAATCCGCAGGCTTATCAGATCACGGAATATCAGACTTCTCTCGGAAATTACAGCGCTGCCTCTCCGGCACTTGCTGCTGCCTCCGCGGAAAACGTTCTCTCTGCTCTGCATCAATTTGATGCCCAAAATCTGACAACGCTCAACCGTCAGACACTGGAAATCCTGACAGACAGTATGAATCTCACCGTAGCCGGCGGAAATTTTAAATATTATGACGAACCACTAACACCCACCACCGGTCTGCAATCCCAGATTCCGATCCTGCTGGCAGAATACACCTTCCAGAGCAAACAGGATGTTTCTGATTATTTGGAACTGCTGACCGACCTGCCCCGCTATTTTGCCCAGATCTGCGACTATGAACGGGAAAAAGCTGCTGCCGATCGTTTTATGCCCTCTTACACGGCGCAGACTATCATCGATCAGTGCCGGGATTTTGTTTCCAATCCGGAGGAGCATTACCTGGTTACAACGTTTAACCAGAAAATCTCTGCCCTCTCCGGCATTTCCAAAAATGAACGGCGGTCTTATCAGAAGCAGAATCTTTCTATTTTAAAAAAGCAGGTCTTTCCGGCATTTACACAACTGGCAGACACGTTAAGCGAATTGGAGGATAGCACCATCAACGAAGCCGGACTCTGCCATTTTCCGGAAGGACGCGAATATTATGAATATCTGGTGCGCTGTGCCACCGGAAGCAGTGACAGTGTCGCTTCCCTTGAAAAACGTACCACAGATCAACGCAAAGAAGACCTCCTTCTCATATCACAACTGTTGGAGCAAAACCCTGACCTGACAACGGAATTGGAAAACTGCGCCGTTGCACCCCAGTCTCCGGAAGAAATGCTTACGACTCTGCGGCAGGCAATTTCGGCAGAATTTCCAGAAGTACCGGAATGCAATGTGACGGTCAAATATGTGGATGCCGCCATGGAAGATTATCTCTCTCCGGCGTTTTATCTGACCTCCCCACTGGATCATCTGACCGAAAATTCAATTTACATTAATCAGAAAAACGGATATGAAGGGCTTCGACTTTTTACAACGCTGGCACACGAAGGATTTCCGGGACATTTGTTCCAGAATGTGTATTTTCACTCCATTTGTGATCTACCGATCCGCTCGCTGCTTGGCTATCCGGGTTACACCGAAGGGTGGGCAACGTTTGTGGAATTGCATTCTTACACCTATGCCGGATTGTCTGAAGATGCTGCCAGTCTCTGTGCAGCAAATCAGGCGGCGATTTTGAGTCTGTATGCGACTGCGGATATGGGAATTCATTATGAGGGGTGGACGTTGGACGATACGGCAACGTTTTTCGGGACTTATGGATTCACGGATGAAGAAACCATTCGGGATATTTTTGAGTTGATCGTGGGAGAACCTGCCAATTATCTGAAATATTATATCGGATATCTGGAATTTCATGATCTGCAGGCAGATATGAAAAAGCAGAATCCGGATACTTATACGGATTCTGACTTTTATAAAAAGGTGCTCGACATCGGTCCAGCTCCATTTGGGGTGTTGCGGGAGTACGTACTCGGGGATCAATAGGTTTATATAGATTTCAAGAATGCTCCGGCATTCTTGTTGTGAGGTGCGCGTCATGCAATTGCATGACATACTTCAACTGCGCACCTCTGTAATCCTGCCGGAGGCTATATCAGATGGGGGATTGGCTCCCATCTGATATATAAAGGGGATATCTAAGGAGAAATCTCAGGATTTTGTCTCCGCGGCTAACAATCGCTCGCTGAGAAAAAATCCTGAGATTTCTCCATTTACACATTGGCTTAACGTATCTATTATTATGCCGAAAGGAAAATACGACTACTTTATCGTTGCTTTTTTATTCCACCGTGACTATTCCGTTTATTTCTTCTACCGTTTTTTCTAAATACAAAAAGTTCTGTTCAACTATTTTTGTAATAATTCCCACATTGAAAAACGACTAAGCAACACTGTATAGAAAAAGGAATCAGGACATTTTGTCCTGGAAGGCGATTGTTAGCCTCCAGGACAAAATACCCTGATTCCGCTTCACTAAAGTTCCGTTATACCACATTACCGGCGGCTTCCGCCTGCCGTTTTTCCAAACGTTTCATAATCGCAAAGAATACCGGCATTACCACACATGTTGCCGCAATCCATGCCGTCTGATCCGTAAAGCACACTGCCGTGTATCCGAATCTCGGAATCACAAATACAGACATCAAACCTCTTGCCAGCAGCTCACTCAAGCCCGCACACATCGCAATCGCACTGTATCCAAGTCCCTGAATGGTCAGTCGTGTACAGTTCAAGAATGCCAGGAAGAAATAGAAAAATCCTGCACATGTTAACAACTGCTGTACATAACCAAGTACTTCTGTCTCACTGCCGGATACGAACAGCAACGCTATCTTGGAACCTGCAAAAATCAGCACGATTCCGATTCCGATACTGTACAGAACCGAAATTATAATTCCGGATTTCAGTCCTTCCCGGATTCGTTTTAAGTTTCCGGCACCAAGATTCTGACTTCCGAAGGTCGCACTTGCTGTCGCGAATCCGTCATACGGACACATTGCCAGCTGTTTTACTTTTGCTGCCGCCGCAAAAGAAGATACATATACTGCGCCAAGTGTATTTACCGCACTCTGAAGCATGATGCTTCCGATGGCTGTAATGGAAAACTGTAATCCCATCGGTACTGCCATAGTAAACAATGTCTTTATGTAATGCATATCCAGTTTGCGCTCCTGAACATTTGTTTTCAGGACATCATATTTTTTCTTCATGTAGATAAAACAGAGAATACCAGATATTGCCTGTGACAAAATCGTTGCCCATCCGGCTCCGGCGGTTCCTAGTTTGAATACAATGATAAAAAGCATATCCAGAAAAATATTCATCACCGCAGACAATACCAGAAAATAAAACGGCGTCTTGGAATCTCCCAGCGACCGGATAATACCCGCCACTACGTTATATAAAAACGTAAACGGGATTCCCAGGAAAATGACAAACAGGTAATCATATGCCCCCTGATAAAACTGATCTGGTGTCTTCATCCAGGTCAGGATTGAACCGCACAGCGCACAGGTTACGATCGTCATGATCACAGCAAGAAAAATTGCCAGATATGCCGCATTCATCACAAATTTACGCATTTCGCTGTAATTTTTTGCACCAAATTTCTGCGCCACGGGTACTGCAAGTCCCGTACAGGTTCCAAGACAAAAACCAATGATCAGAAAGGTGATGGATGTAGTAGAACTTACACTGGTCAGGGCACTCAGTCCCAGATAACGACCTACGATCACGGTATCTACCATGTTATACATCTGCTGAAACAAGTTTCCCAGTACCAGCGGTATGGAAAACTGCCAAATTAACTTCATTGGACTTCCAACGGTTAAATCTTTTGTCATAACGTCTCCCTTCCGATTACTCGTTTTCTGTGTTTAAAAGCATCTGATAAATTTCACGTTTTCCGACGCCCCTGTCTTTTGCCACCTGCTTCATGGCGCTTTTTCGATCCATACCAGTGCTTAAGTAGCGCTCCATATGTTCTTCCACAGAAATTGCCTCCCAGGATTGCTGCTGCTCCTGCACCAGTTCTTCCCGGCTTCTGCCCTCAATAACTAACACGCACTCTCCGCGGACGCCCTGCTCCTCATAGTAACTGATCGCTTCGGAAAATGTAGTCTGAAATGCTGTCTCAAATTTCTTCGTCAGCTCGCGGCAGACCGTCAGTCTGCGGTCACCCAACGCATTCTGCAGTTCTTTTAACGTGCCAAGCAGATGATGCGGCGCCTCATACACAATCAGCGTTCTTGTATCATTTTTCAATTCTTCCAATACGGCTGCACGCTCTTTTTTCTCCTTTGGCAAAAATGCCTCGAAGGAAAAGCGGCGTGTCGGCAAACCGGACAGCGTCAATGCGGTAATGCAGGCTGCTGCCCCCGGAAGGGAAGTCACTTCAATGCCCTGCTCGTAGCAGATGCGCACCAGATCTTCACCCGGATCGGAAATGCCCGGTGTACCCGCATCGGTGATCAGCGCAATATTCGTTCCCTGCTGCATTTTTTCCACCAACTGATAGGCTTTATCCACTTTGTTGTACTCGTGGTAGCTGGTCAGCGGTGTTTTTATATCAAAATGATTCAGCAAATGAATGGAATTTCGGGTGTCTTCCGCCGCGATCAGATCAACTTCTTTTAATGTACGCAGTACACGGAGCGTAATGTCTTCCAAATTTCCAATCGGTGTCGCACATAAGTATAATTTTCCTGCCATAACCTTATTTCACCTCACAATCTAATACAACGTTTTTTATTCACACAATCAATGGCTTTAATATCCATATACATCGTAAATCTCATCCGTATATTTTCCCGGCTCTTTGTACACGATCAGTGGCTTTTCCACGGTCATGCGGCTTTTTCCACCCCGCAGTCCCTCAATCAGCACCATATTTGGCTCCCGGTCCACATAAGGATATACCAGACGCATCCGTTTCGGCTCGATCCGATACTGCACCATCAGAGAAATGATCTCTGCCAGACGGAATGGGCGGTGTACCATATAAAAACGTCCACCCGGCACCAAAAGGCGCGCGCTCTCCCGGATAATATCTTCCAAATTGCACAATACCTCATGGCGTGCAATGGTTTTTGCCTCATGCAGATTCGTCAGTCCGTGCTGCGCGGTCATATACGGTGGATTTGTCGTCACGACATGAAAAGAAGATGCTCCAAAAATCTTTGAAGCATCCTTAATATCACCTTCTACGATGTCGATCCGATCCTGCAGATCATTCAGCGCCACACTACGCCGCGCCATGTCCGCACTCTCCGGCTGAATCTCCAGACCGGTAAAATATTTTCCATCGGTCTTGGCTTCCATCAGAATCGGGATAATTCCGTTTCCGCAACCCAGATCCAGACAGTTTTCGTGTTTTTTTGCCCGGGCAAAGCCGGACAGCAGCACCGCATCCATACCGAAACAGAATTTTTCCGGATTCTGGATAATGCGGTAACCGTTTCGCTGTAATTCGTCGATTCGTTCTCCCGGCAATAAATTACTCATTTAACTTGGAATGTCCTCCCTTGTCCTCTAACTCAGCAAGTTTGCGCATTTCCTCTTTGCTCAGACGCTCGCCATGATCTCTGCGGCGTTTGGAACGGAATTTCAGCTGTTTTACCGGATATTCGCGGATTTCTTTCTCATCGCCTACATCCACAACGACTTTCACCAGCTGGCGCAGTACGCTGACACTCTGTACCTCACCTTTCAGACCGTCCAGGGTTGTCACGCGGTCACCCACATTCGGCAGACGGCTGTTTAAGTATTCGTAAGTTTCTTCTTCGTTTTTCAGACAACACATCAATCGTCCACACACACCGGAAATCTTGGTCGGATTCAGGGACAGATTTTGCTCTTTCGCCATCTTGATCGACACCGGCGCGAACTCTGTCAGGAATGTGTGACAGCACAGCGGACGTCCACAAATACCGATACCGCCAAGGATTTTGGTCTCATCACGGACACCGATCTGACGCAGCTCGATTCTGGTACGGAATACACTAGCCAGATCTTTTACCAGCTCACGGAAATCGATACGTCCGTCTGCGGTAAAGTAAAACAGCAGTTTGTTGTTGTCAAAAGTATACTCTGCCTGCACCAGTTTCATGGCAAGACCGTGTTTTTCAATCTTTTCCAGACAGATCTTGTATGCATCTTTTTCTTTCTCATGGTTCTTCTCTTCGATACGGTCATCTTCCGGTGTCGCCACACGAATGACTGCTTTCAACGGCTGAACCACTTCATCATCTGTAATGTCCTTTGGTGGGACAATTACGGTACCGTACTCGATACCACGGGCAGTCTCCACAATGACGTGGCTGCCGCGCTCCAGTTTCAGGTTTTTCGGATCAAAATAATACACTTTGCCCGCCTGACGGAATCTTACTCCAGTTACTTTTATCATCTAATATTCTCCTTAATTGTCAATGCCAGCATTTCCATGGTCAGATCAAAATTTACATTTGCCCGGATCCGTCTGTCTGCTGTGTCGATTGCATCTAAAATATGCTGCAGTCCCGCATAAGAACATTTTTCCGACTGGCGTCTGATTTCATACGCCTCCTCACGGAAAATCAACTGCTCCTCCGTCGCTGCTGCTTTATATAATAACACATCACGATACCAAAACAAAACTAAATCGAAAAATTCTCTGATGTCATCTTTGAAATCGTTCAGTGGTTTGATCTCCTGTAATAAATCATACTTCGGAATATCACCCAGTCTGCGTAAAAGCTGGGTTGTAAAATCTTTTAATTCGTTAAAACGCTCGGAAGACGCAAGGTTCATGGCACGTCCCACATTTCCTCTGGCAAACGCCGCACAGACTTCCGCCTTGTAATCCGGGATTTGACGCTGTTTCATCAGAAACTCCCGAATCTTCTCATCATTCACCGGCTTTACATCCAGCATCACGCACCGCGACCGAATCGTTGGTAAAAATGCATCCGCGTTCGTGGTCAGAAGCAGGATCACTGCATAAGCCGGCGGCTCCTCAATGGTTTTCAGCAATGCATTCTGCGCCTGCTGATTCATTTTTTCTGCTTCATCTACAATGTATACTTTATACTTACTGCTGTAAGGTTTGATCTCAATATCATGGTTGATCTGCTCACGGATATCCGCAACGGAGATCGTGTTTGGCTTTTCATGGCTCAGATAAATAATATCCGGCTGATTCTTATTTAACGACTGCTTGCAGGAATGACATTCCATACAGGGCTCCGCAATGGTTTCCGGATGCAGTGCTTCCCGCGGCTGTCCTGCCAGACCTTCCCTGTTTTTAATAGAAGTCTCACACTGTAGCGCCATGGCAAATGCCTCTGCCAGCATCATTTTTCCACTGTCTTTCGGACCATTGATAATATATGCATGGGATACTTTATCCATCACAATGGCACTCTGTAAATGTGCGATCAACTGTTCATGTCCGACAATCTCATGAAATCCTGCCATTTTGTCACTTCTGCTCCTCACTGCTAAAAATTTGCTTTCGCATGTAAAAATTCAAGAATGCTCCGGTATTCCTGCTGCCTGGCAAATAAAAAAAACGTTATCTTCCCACAATTCTACATGCGTTTATTTCATATCTAATATTTATTATCTATATAAGAAGCGATCTCCTGTGTGACCTGATCCAGATCTTTATTCAGGAAATGCTTTGTTATCTCTGCTTTTTTCAGATTTTCCTCTGAAAAATCCTGCTCGTCTGCCAGAAATCTGCGACACATTTCCGCATATTTTGGCTGCTCCTGTGACCGTTCCCGCTCCAATGCCCGCTGCAGGCGGACACCATCATCCACTTCCACATAGATTGGACACACATGCTCCGCGCCAAAATATGCACGAATCTGTTCATAGGCTTCCAATGTTCCGATCATCAGATAGTCACTTTCTGCCAGAACAATCTGTCCATCATCCGCGGTAAAATATTTCCACACGCCATACATGGTATCGTATGCCCGCAACTCAATAATCTTGCCCTCGCGTTCAAACTCCGCAACACGCTCCTCAGAACAGAAAAAATAAGATTCTCCCTCTGTTTCACCGGAACGAATCGGGCGGGTGGTATAAGGAACCACACGTCGCAGCTGCAATTCCTCCATTGCCAGAAGGCGGTTATAAATGGTATCTTTTCCAGATGCACTTTTGCCCATCAGACAATAAATCTTTCCCATATGTTTCTCTCCTGCTCTCTATTTCCATCCATGTCATCTATTATTTTTCACGCATTTGTAGTTTTCATTTTACAACAAGTTTTTCTATCTGTAAAACCCACATTGAAAAAATCGCAGCAAAAAATCAAACATATGCAAAACTTGATGTATGATTTTGTTCTACATAAACTAACATATTTCTCTCAAGATCACGATACATTATCCTGGCATATTTCTAACCAGATGCCGCTGAAATCCTTCATTCCCTGCACTTCCATATTTCGCTTCTGACAGGTTGCCAGAGCATCCAGAATTTCCGGTGTCACCAGTTCTCCCGGTGCAAGAATCGGGATCCCCGGCGGATACAGATACACAAATTCCCCGGACACGCTTCCGGCAGATTCCAGAAGTTTTACTTTTTCCTTTGGGGCATCCATCGCCTCTGAAATCTTCATTACCTTCTTCGCCGGACGATAAATCGCATCCGTGGTAAAAATCTGCTGTCCGTTTTCTTTTTCCAAATCGTCAGAGCCATCATGAAAGCTCTGATCAATTTCCTCCAATGCTGCAAACAACCGGTCAAAACCTTCCTTGGTATCCATAATGGAAGTCAGTGCCGTGGCATAATGTCCTGACGCCATTTCCAGCTCCAGATGATATTTTTGTGTCAGCAGATCTGCCAGATCCTGTCCATGCAGACCAACCGCCTCTGCACAGATCAGAATTTTGGAACTGTCTCTATCCCAGATACCGTCATCGTTCCCGTTTTCCGGAAAAACGCTTATATACTGTAAGTTTTCACAGGATTGGTAAAAATCATGCAACTGCTGCTCAAATGCCGCAAAAAGTGTGGTTCCCTGTTCGCGTAAAATGCGGGTACAGCGGTCAATTCCCGCCATCAAAACATAAGACGGAGAACTGGACTGATAAATGCCAAGATAACGTTTTACCCGTTCCAGATCCACCCACGGATTTTTCCGATAATGCAGCAATGCCGTCTGTGTGTATGCCGGTAACGTCTTGTGCACACTTTCAATACACAGATCCGCACCATAAGAAATCGCCTTTTTCGGAAATCTTTCTGAAAAACCAAAATGCGCGCCGTGTGCCTCATCCACGATCAACGGAATCTGATGTGCATGTACGATCTCCGCGATCGCCGCAATGTCGGACACCACACCGTCATAGGTCGGAGATGTCAGCAAAATCGCCTGCGTATCCGGATACTGCTCCAGCATCCGCTGCACCTGCTCCGGAGCAATGCTGCCCTGAATACCAAACTCCGTCTGCTCTGGATACAGATATTCTGTCTGCAATTCCATCAAATATACCGCATGGTACACCGCTTTGTGACAATTTCGCGCCATCAAAAGCCGTCCGCCTTTTTTTACCGTTCCACAAACTGCCGCAAGCAATCCCGCGGTACTTCCGTTGACCAGGAAAAAACTTTCATCCGCTCCAAAGGTCTGCGCTGCCCGCTGCTGTGCTTCCAGCAAAATTCCTTCCGCGTGATGCAGGTTGTCAAACCCGGTGATCTCTGTAATGTCAATCGCTTCACAATTCCAGTTTCCCATCGTCTGGCGCTTGTGCCCCGGCATATGAAACGGATACGCATCCGAATTACAATATTCCAGCAATGCCCGATCCAGATATTTTTCATTTTCTATCATTCCACCACTTGGCTGATTCAGATATTTTTCGTTTTCTATCGTACCAACACTTGGCTGATCTGATTCTGCATTCTGATTTTTCTCCGTCATAAGTCACCTTTTACCTGTATCTTTTAATAAAAATGGCATCCATGTTTTCCATGCTCTTTTGTATAATATAATATTTGATTATAGCATAAAAAAATACAGGGACTCAATACTGTAAATTTTATAGCCAGAATTTTAATAACGCCGTACTCTCCGGCATGTGTACCTGACCGACGCTGCACGCCAGTGTCACCGGTATGCTTCCGCGGATCTTGCCACGCACATTCTGATAAAACGCGCATGCTTCCAGCGGAATCCGCACTTTTCCATCCTTCACTTCTGCTTTTCGCAGCATTCCATCATTTTCATATTTTAAGGAAGACAAATAACGCCCCTGCTCCAGACAACTGATGATGTCAATTGACCGTTTTCCTTTTTCAAGCTCCGGCAAAACTTTCTGACTGCCTCATTTTCTTCTTTTTTCTGTAACACAAAATGTGATTTTCCAAGTTCCACATTTAACAGAATGTCGCGCTTGTAATCATAAAATTCCTCTGCCAGTCGTCTCGGACAGGTTTCCTCCGATATCTGGTAAATTCCCATAATTCCGGGATACGTTCCCACCGCATAACGGCTATGCAGATTATATCCGGTGATTGCACGCTGATACCTTTCGTCATTGCGCAAAAAAGAGTTTAAGCACATGATCGAATCATCACTGACGATATGTTCCATACGGCAGGCATCGTCCTCCGCTTTCTGCGGGTCTGCCTGATAGATTTTCAGAGTAGTTAATCCCTGCAGGTTTTCCAGAAAAAAATCTCCAAGCCCAATTACACAAAAAATATATAAATAATCCTCCAGAAGGACTAACATCTATGGACATTCGCAACATGAGCGAAGATGAACTTCTGGACCTAGACTATTTTTTAAATGAAGATGATCTGTTTAATGACGAGGCAGGTGTAGAAGGCTTTTATATCTTCTA
>NZ_QULX01000029.1:0-798 GCF_003481835.1 Roseburia sp. OM02-15 | reverse complement strand
AATGAAGATGATCTGTTTAATGACGAGGCAGGTGTAGAAGGCTTTTATATCTTCTAAATCTGTATCGTTTTATCTGCATGCCCGCCTCAGTGCGGGCTATTTTCGTTCAAGAGGTCGGCAAAAATCGAACTTTCCTATAAAGCAAAAAAAGGAATGCTTTCGCATTCCTTACAGTGAGCGTGCCGGGGTTCGAACCCGGGACAACTTGATTAAAAGTCAAGTGCTCTACCAACTGAGCTACACACCCATATGAAATTTTGTCTTTAATGCCCAGTTCCGGAATCGAACCAGAGACACGAGGATTTTCAGTCCTCTGCTCTACCAACTGAGCTAACTGGGCATTGAGTTGCGGGAGTAGGATTTGAACCTACGACCTTCGGGTTATGAGCCCGACGAGCTTCCAGACTGCTCCATCCCGCGATATTAGTTAGCGCTTTTATTTAGTTTTAAAAGCTAATGGGCGGAGAAGGATTCAAACCGTTTTGGTTTCTCAAAGCAGATTTCTAATTCTTACTCCTAATGGGCGGAGAAGGATTCGAACCTTCGAAGGCATCGCCAGCAGATTTACAGTCTGTCCCCTTTGGCCACTCGGGAATCCACCCATAACATTATTCACAAAAATCAAATTTCTATGCCTAATGTAAAGCCGATGATCGGACTCGAACCGATAACCTGCTGATTACAAATCAGCTGCTCTGCCAATTGAGCCACATCGGCATATTCAATTTTATTAGTTTTAAATGGGACCTACAGGGCTCGAACCTGTGACCCTCTGCTTGTAAGGCAGATGCTCTCCCA
>NZ_QULX01000028.1:0-29161 GCF_003481835.1 Roseburia sp. OM02-15 | reverse complement strand
AAGGCTTTGCGGACATTTAAGAAGATATAAAAAGATAGTCAAAAAGACATATATAATTTTTGATAATTATTTGTAACAACTGCATATGTACCCCGATCTGTAATGCTGTAAGATGCCGCATAATCTTCTACTGCATCTTCTGTAATCTGAGCAATGCTCTTCGTTACCGGAACAGTTTCCTGATAAGTATAGCCATCCTGACTTCTAAGTGTAATCTCACCAGTTGTTCCATCTGTATATGTAACATGCAGAATAATATCCTTTGTAGGTGCTGCTATACCTTCTGGCTGATTCCATACTTTTGTATAGGTGAGTGTATGAGTCGTGACCTGAACAACCGGTTTAATATAGGAAGTTGTCTGTAATCCATCATCAGTTCCATCAATTTCGTATTGCAGTGTTGTCTGGGCGCTATTATTTGAATAGAACCCCTTCTTACCAGCACTCGTACTTCCTGTTCCGGCATCTCCTGTATTCGGATACTCCTTATGTGTTGCATAATAGGAATTTGCTGCATCAGATGGTTTTACTTTGAAGCTTACTGTGTAAGTAGCACCATCTTCCAGTGAATTTCCGTTCAGTAACCTAACGGATACTTTCTTACCGCTTACATTCGCTGTATAATCAGTACCATTTACAAGAGTAACAATATTATTTCCAGTTGTTTTCTTGGTAACGGTTACATTTGGCTCATTTCCAACAAAATCCACATACTCACTTAATGTATCTGTAATCGTAACATTTTTATAAGTAGGAATTACCTTATTCAAAATGATTGTCAATGCTGAATTTAAGTTCGTTCCATCAACCAAGTCAGAATTACTCAACTTATCCGAAAATGTTTTCATTCCAGATTTTGTTCCACTGGTTAAATATACAGAATACATTTTTGCATTGCTGAGAGAACCAGTTACCTGCGCTGCTGCTTCAGTATAGTATTTATCCTTTGTCTCACGTCCGTTACCAGTTTCTTCCCAATATGATGCTCCATACCAAGATGTTTTTTTCTCGCATGAATAGGTTGGTTTTCCATCAGAAAGGAATATTACAACCTTATCATTTCCGCTGTTGGATCTTTGTGCAAGTAACTCCTGTGCCTTAACCATGGCATAGGTCCAGTTTGTTCCACCGGAAGCACTTAGCTGCTTAACACTTGTTTTAAATGTTGCTTTTTCACTGGCAGTATACCAGGAAGTGGTTTTTGTATCATTTTGGTCTGAGAACGAAACCATTGCTATGGAATTCGTATTTCCATCTTTTGCAAAAATCTTATCTACAATACCATTTGTATCTGTTAATAAAGATTTAACCGTTGGAAGCAAATTTGTATAAGTACTACTACCGTCACCTTTTCCCATACTTCCGGAAGTATCAATTACAAACAGTACATCTACGCCTTTTGCACTTCCCTTTGCACCAGTCACATCCAAATTCAATGTATAATCTGAAGTATCTTCATTATATGTGATATATTTCGTATGTGCCGGTTCACCAAGCGCATGTGCTTCTGTATCTTCCGCACTGGTAACTGCAACACTGTTTGTATCTGCAAACACGCTTGCTACTGCAGTACGAATTCTGGATAAGATTCCTTTTTTCTCAGATGCGCCATTTGTTGTATCACTATTTGCAGATTCGGAAGTTATTCCTGTAAATGTTGATTCATAGTGAGATCCATCACCAGAAATTGCATTTCCTTTCTCATCTGTTACAGCTTTATACACATATTCGCTATCATTATCACCTTCTGTTACTGTGTAATTAATCTTTACTTTTGTACCATTTTCAAGCGTATAATATACTGGTACCTTCCATGAGCACTTCCACTCACTATCCTTATTTATAGTAATCGTAGTACTCGGTGTCACCATATTTGTAAGATCTAACGTTTTTGTCTGTGTTGTTCCATTTTCAGTTACTTTGTAAGTTCCATGTAATGTAACATTGAGACTTGTTGGTCTTGTTTCATATTTATTATTCGCATCATCCCAAATCTTTGTGAAATGAACATTTTTAAGGTTATTTTCCCCATACTCATTTGTAAATGTAACTGTCGCTGCTACTTTACCTTTTAACTCAGCAATAACGGATCCATTGCTTTCTGTTGCACTATCTTTATTGCCATCTGTCTGGATACTGGTTTTTGCACTTGTCTTTAAAGTATATCCATTTAATCCAGCATTTTCCTCGGTAATTGTAACCTGATAGCTGTCATTTACACCAATTTTTTTATTTGCGATTGTGTATACCAGACTTCCATCTATCTGCTGTGTCATTTCTGTTCCAGAAATCGTGTTTCTTCCAAACAGCTCAGTCACTTGATCATCTGTTAATTCTTTTCCATCCTTAGCTGCATTAATTTTAAAGCTGATATTACGTATTACTTTATTAATATCTGTGCTTCCAAGGCCTTTGAAATCTTTTTTGATCTGAAGTGAAAATTCATCATCAGCCACTGGTGGCATTTCCTGTGAAAAGCCAACGTTATCGAGGAAGTTACCTACTGTAAGACTTCCGTTTTCCGTTCTTCCAGACATAAAGAAAAATCTTGTCAAACTAGATGTAGGTGTATAATTCGTTCCACTTACCGTCTACCATTGCTGATTTGAACTGGTAATTCTCACAACCATGACGCCAGTTGCTTTTTGTTCCGGAGTGTTTCCATATACAATATTGTTGCTTCCAGCATCACTATAATCATCTCGTGCTGTTACATCTACGCCTAACTCTGTAAGTTTATTTTCTAACGATCTCTGTGAAGTCAGGTCTTTTGCCATGGAAGTTGGCATAATAACAAGAAACATCGTATCTCTTTGATTACTATTAGGATTTGTTCCTCTCGCATGGTGAGATAACCAGTAATTTAAAGATACATTCTCTTTTG
The DNA here is from genome assembly GCF_003481835.1 of Roseburia sp. OM02-15. NCBI lineage: Bacteria > Bacillati > Bacillota > Clostridia > Lachnospirales > Lachnospiraceae > Roseburia > Roseburia sp. OM02-15. Next base: position 26,277 of record NZ_QULX01000028.1, on the reverse strand, counting down.
TCAGCACATCCTGATATAATGCTCCGGCAGCCTCACAGTTCAATTCTGCGAACTGATTACCATCTGCAGGTGCTTTTGACTTATTTGTGGTTCCGTCTACTTCCCATTCACTCTGTTTCCATGAATAGTCTGAATAACCACCTTTATTTATCGATGGATTTACAATTTCAATATCCTGTCCTATTTTTCCTGTTCCACCAATTCCAGTCGTTTGCCAAACGCCGCCTGCCGCTTTATAATCTGCATTTGACCACTGCTTATTTGCTACCGGTTTTTCAAAACTTCCGTTTTGTAATTGATCATAGTAGGTTACCTGGAATGGTAAAGATTCTTCTTCCTTGCCATCAGACAGTGTTACTTTAACTTTATACCATTTTCTTGCGCCATCATCATATGCAGGGTATAACTCTCTTCCATTGTCAGAAAGATTAGATTTTATATTTGTTTCTGTAGCCTGATATTTAACCCTCTCTACTTTTGTATAATTACCTGTCTTTGAATCGCTTCTATACCAAGTGTAAGATGTAACTTCAGGTACCGTTCCCGTTGAATTCGGTGCATACTCCGCTTCTAATTTACCAGTATTAACAATATCATCTTTGATGCGAACATCCGGATTACGGTCATATACAAAATAGATTGTATGTGTTCCCAAATCATTCCAATTTGTGCCATCGCTTGAATATTGCCAAGTATATGTAGGTTCTTGTCCCCACCCGGATTCTAACACATTGCATTGTACATTTGTAATTTCCGTTCCGGTCACACTATCTAAAGTAGCTTTGTTATATGTATAATCTGTTATATCTTTTTTTATAGCTTCCAGTTCCAGCGAGCCAGAGCCAGATACATTCCAACCATTATATGTGCTACTATTAAATGTGTAGGAAGTATTTTCCCCGATATCAGCTCCAGTAGAATCTACCACTTTTATTGAAATTGAGCTATTATAATTTTTAGAATATGTGCTCTTATTCCAAGTCAATGTAAATACAGAGAAACTATCACTTACAAATTCTGCTTTCTGAACACTCTGCGTATCAGTTGTTTCAACATTTGCCTTTTCATTCTCATCAGCAACCATATCTACAACTTTTTCTACTTCACCCTGTGCATTCTCTTCCAAATGCATTACGGTTACGTTCATTGCCGCATCATCTGTTTTTTCTTCGATTGCTTTCTGAGCCTCTTCCGGAATTGTTGCTTCCTTATAGTTCATAGAAACATTTACATCTCCGGTCGGCTCAATTTTATTTCCATCTTTATCTGTAAAAGTAATGTCATATGCAAGGAAACCAGCAACGCTATAAGACTCTTCCGTTGCTTTTTCATTCAGCTTCTGCTCTGTCTCATCATATTTTGTATTAATCTCTTCTGCTGTCTGTTTTTCTTCCTTAGACATTTTATCTGTGATGTCTGTCTTTACAATTGGTGTAACACTTAACTGTGCATCTTCCGGAAGCACTCCTTCTGCTGCAGAAACTTTGATTTCCACCTGATCATCACTGTATGTCTGCTCGTAAGTAGCTTCTGCCTGAGTATCAATTGCAATTGCATTTTCACTGTCGGTATTTTCCTCTGCTGCTTCAGTTACATCGAAAATACCATATACAACTGTCTCAGAAGTAAATGGCTGTGCTGTAAACTGTAATCCACCGTTTTCATCTGTGTCTGCATCCATCAGAGTCGTTGTATTCTGTCTGTCATCTGCGAAAGCCATTACATTCTCTGTATCAATACTTGTTCCTGACACATGGAATGTGATTGGCTGCTGAGGTATCTGTTTTTCACCGTTTACATAAAATGTAACATCAGCCATCACATAATTGTTCAGTGTATAACCTGTTTCACCGTTTGCCTCAAGCTGCTGCTGTACACGGTCAAGAACACCGTCTGCACCGACGTCTGCCTGTACATCCATCTGTATATTTGCGTCCGATGAACTTGCCAGGAATGCGCCTTCCGGAATATCCGCGATCAGTGTTCCTACTTCCTCACCATCTGCATTTTTCATTACTCGCTCCAGCGTTGCTGCCTGACACGCAACGGACTGAAGTCCAACATTTTCATTGGCAAAGGCTGCTATTCCGGTACTTAACACCAGTATCATGCAAAGCACGATTGCCAATAGCCGTTTTTTCTTTGTATGTTTCATGGCGTCCTCCTTTTATCTTCATCGCTGTTTTCTTCGTCATCATTACGTTTTTCTAATGCACCATCTATCAGTTTTAGCAGTTCCAGAGTACTTCGAAAGTACTGCTCTCGCTGTTCATCTACCCAGGTAACACTGCCCTGCCAGGTTGCATTCTGCTGATCCATGACTTTTATAATAAATGTTTCTGTCTTTTTCTGTCTATTACTCATGTCAGTACCTTCTTATCTTTCCAGCTTATTTATCATCTTTGTTGTATGTTAGCATTGTATATTACCACCCATTACACAAAACATTACTTTTCGACATTGTGTATTAACTTTTTTATCTTTTCTTGTAATGTTTTGTTTTTTTGTAATATTTTGTAATGTTTTTCATGGACTCAGTCTATCTTACATTTCAATATGTGTTATATTCATTTTTGCAGGAAAATCATATATTTCAGGCATTTTTTATCAGTATTTTTAAATTTCTTTTCTGTCTGTATAAAGAATATGTAAAAAGCGGATTCCCGACATCTGTCGAAAATCCGCTTTTATTAATCATCGCATTACTACTGTTTATAAAACAACTTATTGCATCACATTACTTAATATCTTCAGCAGCTCCAGCACACTGGAAAATGAATATGTCAAATCCCCTTCCACCCACTGAATCACGCCCTGCCAGGATGAATTCTGGCGGTATTTCACATTCAGTAAAAATGTGCCTTTCGCACCGCGTTTTTCCAACACTTCCTGGGGTATACAAACCTTTTCCGGTACAGCTTCCATGGTCGGTTCTTTTTTTTCAAAGGAACGTATCTGTGTCGCTGATTGTGGAAATTTAATCTGATCAAAAAATTTATCCGCAGTTTCGATCATCCGAATGATATTGCTGAATTTTAATGGTTCTTTCTTGTAACAATGATAAATCTCTCCTGACATTTCGCCATCTGCAACGCTGTCGATGCAAATGCTGAGCAGGTTTGGCACATGCCAGGCGATTGACTGCTTCTGCTCCATATTTATGCCATTCCCCTTCCAAGTTCTCTGATCATCACTTCATAACGCATTCATACATCAAATATTGTTATATGATAACTGTCATGGAATATTTCATCCGTTACCATACATTTTTATCCTTTTGAAACTGAATCGGAGAATCCGGATTTTCCACATCTGCAATAGAGGACACAAAATATTCCAGATTTTTTCCCCAGCTTTTATGCTCCCGTGAAAAATATTTCCGGAGACGGTCAAAAATCATTCCGCAATTTTCCTTATTTGTCCCTGTCAGCAGAATCAAATACTGAGAAGAACTGTATTTCGTAAAAGAATCTCCCCGACGCAGACTGTGTTGGATGGAGTTTTGTAATTCCTCTGCCATCACTGCCAATTTCTCCGGTTTCTCCATCGGATGTCCCTTTCCATCTGTGATACTGCAAAGCATCAGATATGCAGACTGACCGTTTCGTTCTAACATTCTGGAAACCAGACGGTAGCTGTCGCGGAAACTTGGCAGACTGCAATAGTAAGCGCCGCCGCGGTCACTGTCTTCTTTCAGACGTTCCTTAATCTCGTTAATTTCCCTCGGATTGGTATGATTCATCTGATTACTCATCTCGTCAAACTGTTTCAGTAAACGATCCGACGGTGTAATACCAAGTTCTTCAAAGAAAAGCTTTGCTGTATCCTCATACTCTTTTAACGCTTCTTTAAAACGTTTCAACCTGATAAAACATTCAATACGCACTGACTGCCACTCATCAAACGGATACATCCTGCATGCAGATTCGCACAGTGCCAGCACTTCTTCATATTCACCTTTTGTCATCAGGCTCTCGCAAAGTTCCTTTAATGATTCACTGTAGATCTTTTTGTACTGAATACTTTCCAGAAGCACCCATTCTTCCCCGGACAATGCCGGAAGGAATTCTCCGTGATACATCTGGCAGACCTGTGTTAACAGTTCTTCTTTACGTTCCTTATCTGTGCATTCTTTTGATTCTTTATATAAGGAAACAAATCGTTTCACATCGACTTCCACTCTCATCGGTGCCTGCCAGCTGTAAATACCCTTTTTTATGTGTATATATTCATCTGCCGGAAGTCCTGCATCAACGATGATCTTTTTCAGACGATGAACTGTAACACGAAGGTTGTTCGAGGCATCTGCCAGTTCTTCCCGTACATACAATGCGTTCAGCAGTTTTTCTCTGGAAATGCCCTGTTCCCCATGATACAAAAGAATCTGTAAAAGTTTCATTGCTTTTGTGGTTGTGTTCTTTCCAAATGATATTGGTTGATTCCCATACATAACAGAAAAATCCCCAAGCATGTGAACATTCAATATCGGTAATTTTTCATTCATTTTTCTTCCTCGTTTCTATATAACGATTTTCCCTTGCTTAAGATAATTGTAAAAGTCCCCCGATTATTTGTCAATCGAAATCTATGATTTGTATCTCTTTTCCTTAATGCTCAAATGTGGTATAATTATTGTTAATTAACATTATTTCAACTATTTTTATTTTTAAGCTTTTTGTAATGTTTTTTCTATATAAATAGCAGGACTATTTTATGATTATTTTTCAGGAAGGAGGATCGCTTCGTGCTATATCATCGCAAAAAAAGCTGGCGTCTGTGCGCAGGCAGAATCCCCCTTTTTCTGCTTTGCTGTGTGCTGCTTTTTGCCACCGGATGCACTTCTTCTGACACTGGTTCCGGCAGCAATAAAGAAGCGACAGTTGCCGGGGAATCAGATACACAGTCTGCACAGGGCACCCGGGATGCAACGTCACAGGTACTGACCGCACAGGCTTCCGGGGACGTCACTTATGGAAACGATCTGGTGGCACTGGATGCCTCCCACACTTCCGATGGCTATGTGATGCTTCGCTACAGCGGCAGCAACGAAAAAGTAAAAGTTCAGGTGACATTGCCGGAGGGCACAGAATACACCTATCCGGTGACAGCTTCGGAAGATTATTTCGTTTATCCCCTTCCCGGCGGAAATGGCACCTACAAGATCACACTGTTGGAATCCGTATCGGTGGAAGATAATCTGTATGCAGTTTCTTTTACACAGGATCTGGATGTTCAGATCTCCGATGAATTTTCCCCCTTTTTATACCCGAATTTTTATGTAAATTTCAATTCTGATTCTGCCTGCGTCAAAAAGGGAGAAGAACTGGCACAGGGTTGTAATACAGATCTGGATGCCATCACAAATATTTATAACTATGTCATCGAAAATATCACTTACGATGAGAAAAAAGCCGCATCGGTTCCTTATGGTTATATCCCGGTTCCGGATGACACCCTTTCCTCCGGCAGGGGAATCTGTTTCGACTATGCATCCCTGATGTCGGCAATGCTCCGGTCTCAACGGATTCCGACCAAATTGGATGTCGGCTATTCCGGTGACGTTTACCACGCATGGATCAGCTGCTATGTGACGGAAGTTGGATGGGTGGACAATATTATTGAATTTGACGGAAAAAGCTGGTCCATCATGGATCCTACACTGGCTGCCAGTAACAGTGCTTCCAATGTCAAAAAATACGTCGGTGACGGAAGCAATTATGTAACAAAATATACCTATTAATCTACCTGGTCAAGCGGATATTCGCAATCCGCTTCGCTACTTGCTCATAACCGAAAACAATATCTCTGAAAATAATAGCTTTGTAAACACTATTTTTTCAAATATTGTACTTATCAGAACCTATACAAAAACCATATGCAGAAATCAAAATGGAGGATACAAAAGAATGGAAAAGCAGACGCAGCAAAAATCGTTAGCCTATCCGGAAATCGCATCATTCTGCGGTGAGATGTCGATGATCCTGAAATCAGGTATCTCAGCACTGGAAGGGTTGGAGCTTCTGATGGAAGATACCCAGAACGAACTGGAAAAAGAACTGATCAACAGCATGTATCAGTCAATGCTGGAGGGACACACCTTCGCCGATGCCCTGGAACAGACCCATGTATTTCCGGCTTATCTGATCCATATGACAGAGATTGGAGAGGAAACCGGTCGCTTAGACGACGTCATAGATTCTCTGGCTGCCCACTACACCCGTGAGGAGACATTGAGTAAAAATATCCGTAATTCCCTGACCTATCCGCTGATCATGATCATTATGATGCTTGTTGTCATTGTGATTCTGATCACAAAAGTAATGCCTGTTTTCCAGCAGGTATTTCAGCAGCTCGGTACGGAAATGACCGGTTTATCCAGAGGCATTTTAATGGTCGGAAACGGGCTTTCCCGCTATGCGCTGGCATTTGTTGTTCTGATTGTCGCCATCGTCATTGCCGGCATTTATCTGACACGTACTGAAAGAGGGCGAAAACAGCTTGGAAAACTCGGACACGCGTTTCGTTTTTCCAGAGAGATCACAGAAAAATCTTCTGTCTGCCGTTTCGCGGGAGCTATGGCACTTGCATTAAAAAGTGGTCTGACACCGGAACGCGGACTGGAGTTTTCCCGGAACCTGATCGAAGATGCATATTTCCGTGAAAAGATCAAAAATTGTGTAGAAGAAATGGAACAGGGTACAGATCTCTCCGTGGCACTGGTTAAATCCAAAGTTTTCACCGGTGTCTATGCCCGCATGACTTCCATTGCCGGCAAATCCGGCAGGATGGATGAGGTGATGGATCAGATTGCTGACCGCTGCGAAGATGAGTTAAATGACCGTATCACATCCTTCATCTCCGTACTGGAACCGACACTGGTCATTATCCTGTCTGTGATCGTGGGAATTATCCTGCTGTCTGTCATGCTGCCGCTGCTTGGCATCATGGCCGGATTATAGGAGGTGTCTGGTATGTTCCATCGGAAAAATGAACGATTTTATCACAGCAGACGCTCCCATCCCCTGCGGAATCTGTGTCTGTCACTGCTGATATTTTTATGTGTCTGTGGATTGTTTTTCGGTGGGATCTCCCATCTGTCCGCGCAGGCAAAACAGGAGCAGAAAAATAGTCTGGAAAACGCACTCTGGCGCGGTGTCTCGCAATATTATGCATTAGAAGGGCGCTATCCACAGTCCCTGCAGGAGTTGAAAGACACCTGCGGAATCCAATATGATACGGATTCCTTTTTTGTAGATTATCAGATTGCAGGAGCCAATCTTCTGCCGGATATTACAGTTATTGAACGTTAGGAGGAAGGAACATGAGAGAACGAACTGAACGGAAACATGTCATTGATTTTCTGTTTCCTCTTGCGCTCTTTTTTGTACTGACTGCCACTTCGGTCGCGCTGGTTGTTCTGGCTTCGGGAACTTACAGCCGTCAGGTGCAGGACTCTGAGGATTCTTTTGCCAGTCGCACGGCGCTGTCGTATGTGATGGAAAAGATTCATCTGGCAGACGAATATGGTGCTGTCTATGCAGGAACTTTTGACGGGCAGGATGCCATTGTGATCCGACAGACCTATTCGGAGCAGACTTATGTGACTTATCTCTATGAATATGACGGCTACCTGCGGGAGCTTTTTATTCAGGATGGTGTCGATGCAAAAGCCTCCGATGGACGCAAGATTCTCGCATCGGACTGTTTTTCCTTTGATGAAACTCAGGACGGACTGTTTCATCTGTATTGTACAAACAAAGACGGCAGTATTTCCGATACTTATGTCAGTATCAAAAGTACGCCGTAACGCATAGGAGAATGCTATGAAAGGAACATCTGCAAAACGTTCCAGCTTGTTTTTGCTGGAACTGATCATTGCAATTTTATTTTTCAGTCTGACCTCAGCGGTCTGTGTGCAGATTTTTGTCCGGGCACATCTGATCAGTCGTCAGACACAGGAACTGAATACGGCATTGGAAAAGGTATCCGGATTTTCCGAAGTATTTCTTGCCGGGGATTCTTTTTCCGCTCTGCTGCCGGAAGATGCCAGTGTCTCAGAAAATGCAGACGGTTCTGCAGAATATCTCGTATTTTACGATAAAAACTGGCAGCTTTGCAGTTCGTCAGACGCAACTTATGAGATTCAGATCCGGATAGATCCTCAGGGGGCTCTGCTGCACGGTACGTTTACCGCACGTTCTGCTTCGGATGCGGATGATGCCTCTGTCATTTATTCCATGGAAACGGATTATTGTCCGGAACCGGCACAATAAGGAGGTGACCGATCAATGAGACAGAAAAAACACGCTTCCCAACCGGGTTTTCAGATTGGGACCTCTTATCTGCTGGTGATCTTTGTCGTTTTATGTCTGGTCACTTTTGCAGCCCTCTCTCTGTCCAGTTCACTGAGAGACCAGTCTTATACAAAAAAACTGGCAGCGCACCAGACTGCTTATGCCAGTGCCAGTTCAGAGGCTTCCGCACGTCTGGCACAGATTGATACCGCTTTGGAGAAATCAGATGCTGCTGCCGCACTGCAAAACCTCAGTGATGTCACTGTCACAGAAGAAACAGATGGTCTGCAGATTGATTACACGATTCCGGTAACCGACAGTCAACAGTTGGAAGTTACGGTTCTGGCAGATCCAGACAACCATTCCAGACGGATTCTTCGCTGGAAAGAAGCAGCTACTTCTGACTGGGAAGAACAGACAACACTTCCTGTGATTGGAAGCGATCAATAAATCGTGCTATATAGTCTTATATAAAAGAACTACATAATTCAAGAATGATATTATTTTGTATACAGATATTACATCATTCATTACAAAGTAAAAGAAAGGTGCATGTTTATTATGAAAGTTACTGATTTGCTGCAAAAAGCAGTTGCCGATCATGCATCGGATATTTTTATCGTCGCCGGTCTTCCGCCTTCCTATCGTGCAAACGGGCGGATTCTTCGCGAACATGAAGAAAAACTGATGCCAAAAGAAACACAGGCTTGTGTCGAAGAAATCTATGAATTAGCCGGAAACCGTGATATTTCCAACCTGTTAAAACGCGGAGATGATGATTTTTCTTTCGCGGTTCCGGGACTTTCCAGATTCCGTGTCAGCGCCTACAAACAGCGTGGTGCACTCTCTGCGGTCATCCGTGTCATTACCTTTGATCTGCCACATCCGGAAGATATCGGTATCCCTGATTCTGTCATGGATTTTTCCAAATTATCCAAAGGTCTGGTTCTGGTCACCGGTCCTGCCGGAAGCGGAAAATCAACCACCCTTGCCTGTCTGGTCAACCAGATCAACCACACAATGGAAAAACATATCATCACCCTGGAAGATCCGATCGAATATCTGCATCGCCATGACAAAAGTATTGTCAGTCAGCGTGAGATCAATATTGACACCTTAAGCTATGTCAATGCCCTACGCGCTTCCCTTCGCCAGAGTCCGGATGTTATCCTTCTTGGAGAAATGCGTGATTATGAAACCATCGATGTCGCTATGACAGCAGCGGAAACCGGTCATCTGGTTTTTTCCACACTGCATACCATCGGTGCTGCCAATACCATTGACCGTATCATTGACGTTTTTCCTGCGAACCAGCAGCGCCAGATTGCGGTTCAGCTTTCCATGGTGCTTCAGGCAGTTGTCTCTCAGCAGTTGATTCCAGCGACAGACGGCACACAGGTTCCGGCTTTTGAGGTTATGACAGTGACACCTGCAATCCGAAATATGATCCGTGATAACAAGATTCCACAGATTGACGGAACGGTCTACTCTGCGAACAAAGAAGATATGCATTCCATGGATTACAGTCTGCAGCAATTGGTAAAATCAGGAAAAGTTACCGCTGAAACGGCACTTTCCTATGCAACCAATCCGGAAATGTTAAAGAAAAAACTATAAAAAATACCCGTACGTTACAGCGTATCAGAGATCTGATAAGTGTAATGTACGGGATTTTTTATTATTTCCATATATGTATGGCAACTTCATTATACATGATACATGCCATCTTTTTTTCGATGCATTTTATAGTATTATATCATCCGTATCAATACCATATATATCGCAGTTCCTGCTGCAATACTGATCAACGCCGGAAAATGACTTTTTGCTTTTTCCCACTGATCGATAAAAATAATGACAAAAAGTACTGTCATACAGAAGTCAATGCCCTCCATATCAAAAGGCAGCAGCTGACCTAAGACACCACCAAGCACAGCTCCTATCATCCAGTAACACCGACTGAACAGTGCCACGAAAAACATCAGTCCGCGCTTCGTTTCTCCCTGTTCTGTCAGGGAACAGTTTACCGCATACGTTTTCTTCCCCTTCTACGATTGTGTTTATTTTATAATATTTATCCATATAATGTCATAGGAATACTATGTATTTTTCTGGGGTTATTGGAAACGGACGTAAAATGTTTATTTTGTCTTGGCCGCTACCAATCGCTCCCTAAGAAAAAATAAACATTTTACTGGTTTTTGCATTAATCTATTCTCTCTGAAAGAATAACATTTTTCCATTTACGAAATATTTTTTGGTATTTGTATAAATGTTCGCATTATTTGGCGAAAAAAGCACTTTCTTTCTTCTTTAAAAGACGCTATAATGGTGTCGTTACTCATTTCATTTAACAAACTAAGGAGAGAAAGTTATGTTAGAAAAGTTTTTTAAGCTCAAAGAAAACGGCACGACAGTGAAAACTGAAATCATTGCCGGAATCACAAGCTTCATGACCATGGCATACATTCTGGCAGTCAATCCGAGTATCATGTCTGCTGCCGGCATGGATCACGGAGCAGTCTTTACTGCTACTGCACTGGCAGCACTGATCGGTACGCTGGCAATGGCACTTTTTGCCAATTACCCATTTGCTCTGGCACCTGGTATGGGATTGAATGCGTACTTTGCTTATACCGTAGTTATCGGTATGGGTTATAGCTGGCAGTTCGCTCTGGCAGCGGTATTTGCAGAGGGTATCATCTTCATTGTTCTGTCTCTGACAAACGTACGTGAAGCAATTTTCAATGCAATTCCACAGAACCTGAAATCCGCAGTCAGCGTTGGTATCGGTCTGTTCATCGCATTTATCGGTCTGCAGAACGCACACATTGTTATCGGCGGTTCCACACTGCTTCAGCTGTTCTCTGTAGACAAATACAATCAGGTGAACGGTGTGACAGCTACTTTTAATGATGTAGGAATCACAGTTCTGCTTGCGATCATCGGTATTATTATCACCGGTGCTCTGGTTATCAAAAATGTCAAAGGAAATATCCTTTGGGGAATCCTGATCACATGGGGACTTGGTCTGATCTGTCAGGCAGCAGGCATTTATGTTCCGAACCCGGATCTTGGTTTCTATAACCTGCTTCCGGATTTCAGCAACGGTCTGTCTATCCCGAGTATCGCACCGATCTTCTGTAAGATGGATTTCTCTGGTATATTATCATTGAACTTTGTAGTTATCCTGTTTGCATTCCTGTTCGTAGATATGTTTGATACCATCGGAACGCTGATCGGGGTATCTACAAAAGCAGGTATGCTTGACAAAGACGGCAAACTTCCACATATCAAAGGCGCATTACTTGCAGATGCCGTTGGTACTACAGCTGGTGCTGTTCTCGGTGTATCCACTACTACAACATTCGTAGAGAGTGCTTCCGGTGTATCCGAAGGTGGTAGAACAGGTCTGACATCTATTACTACAGCTGTACTGTTTGGTCTGGCTCTGCTGTTATCCCCGATCTTCCTTGCCATTCCGTCCTTCGCGACAGCTCCGGCACTGGTAATCGTAGGATTCTACATGCTGACAAACGTTACAAACATCAACTTCAATGATGTTATTGAGGCAATTCCATGTTATATCTGTATTCTGGCAATGCCATTCTTCTACAGCATTTCCGAAGGTATCTCCATGGGAGTTATCTCTTATGTTGTATTAAACCTTATCACAGGTAATGCAAAGAAAAAGAAGATCAGTATTCTTATGTATGTTCTGACGGTGCTGTTCATACTGAAATACATTTTCCTGTAAATTCAATTTATTATTTCTATAGTTAAATTAAGAAAAATCGTGGGGTTTTGTCTTCTCAGCTAATAATCGCTTTCGAAGAAAAAATCTCACGATTTTTCATTTATGCTATGAACAAAAGATACAGATTCTTTTATCTATGTCGCGGCAAAGATATGCGAATCCCCACATTCTAAAAACACGGCGATTCATCTCAGTCTGAGTTGAGACTCCCACTTCTGCAAGTGGTGAGTAGTAACAAGTATTTCTCAGTGGGAGTTCAATCTCCGACTGAGATAAATGCTCCGCGAGGATGTGCAGTGATTCTGAAAAGAAGATGTCAGCTTGCGCTGACCAGAATCACGCACCAAGTCTCACGTGCGTTCGACTTGAGCATCGATCCATGCCATATGTTCTGCAATTTCTACTTCTTCCCCGTATGTTCCAGTGAACCGTTCCACTGCCTGCATTCCAATCATCCAGTAATGGCAGGTGTCATCTTCCTGGGCCGGCAGATGATACAAAACGATCCGGTCTGCATCCAGTGCGTGAATACACTCCATTCCGCTCTCACTGCCAAGCTGATACAGATTCACAAAGGCAATATCGATATGATATGCATAACGATGAAATGCTGTCGCATCTTCCACACTAAGGACACCGTCTCCGGACACAAAAAATGCTTCGTTTCCCATTTTGACCAAAAATGTCTCATGTGGATCGTTTTTCCACGGTTCTCCACCGTCATGAATGGTCCGTCTGGTGATGATCTCTGCATTTTTAATGTGTATGCGACACATGTCCTCCCCAAGGTCATGAACCTCTGCATGGGAGGCTTCCCAGTCCGGTGCATATACGGTAAGCTGCCGTCCACGCTCTGCCATCTGACTGCAATATGCCGCCGTCAGCTGTTCCTGATAATGATCCGGATGCCGATGGGTAAAAAGCAATCCGTCTACTTGCTGCAACATTCCACGGCATTGCTTCAAATCCGCCATCCACGCCTCCGGCATGGCAGACATTCCGACTTTACTTCCATCATAAATGCCATCGATCAGAATACCGGTGCCGTTCCGGTAAAAGAACAGACCGGCATTTCCGATATGAAAAATAGCTGTTTCCATCTCATTCTCCCTACTGATGATTCTGCCAGACTTAACTTGCAGGTCTACTCAAGATAAACTGACATATTCTAATAAAATTACTCTGTCAGCAGGCAAATAAAGGCATCTTTATCCAGATGACTGTAGCAGGCTTCCAGGTCAAAATCTTTCAGGCGCTCTGCCAGTGCCTCCGGCTGCAGCGGACATCCCTTTAAGGTCTCCTGCAGTTCTTCGGTATCTCCATTTCCAAAATAATCACCAAAACTCCGATAGTCGGTAATGCAGCCGTGTTCTACATTCATACTGATCTCAATCTGTCCACAGCCTTCGATTCTGCGCTTTTTCTGTACAGAGAACTCCGGTGATGCGCCGTAATTCCATTCCCAGGTATTGTAACGTTCTTCCTGAATCTGCTGAATGCGTTTTAATTCTTCTTCACTCAGATGATGGATTTCCACGTCTTCGCCCTGAACCATGTACTGTTTTAAAATATTTTTAAAGGTCTCCATGTCCATATCCGCCGGTGCGTACGGTTTGATATTCGTCACACGGCTTTTGACTGATTTAAAGCCTTTGGATTCGTATTTGTCACTGGAAACCTGCAGCGCTTTTGATACCACAGACAGATCCGAATCAAACATCAGTGTTCCATGGTGCATGATTCTTCTATGCTTGATATACTGGGAATTGCCGGAAAATTTCTTTCCGTCGATGGTGATATCATTTCTTCCACTGACTTCTGCCTTTACTCCGATCTGCTCCAATGTGTTAACTACTGGTGTACAAAATGCATGCAGATTTAATGTTTCCATATCTCCGGTATCCGCGATAAAGGTAAAATTCACATTTCCCATGTCATGATAAACTGCCCCGCCCCCGGACAGTCTGCGTACTACCGTGATGCCATGCTCTCTGACATATGTCTGATTGATTTCCTGCGCTGTATTCTGGTGTTTGCCCACGACAATGGTATTATGATTCTGCCATAACCAGAAATACTCTCTGTCATTCGGCATTTCGTCAAATACATACTGCTCCAGCGCCAGATTAAATCTCGGATCATTTGAGTTACTCTCGATAAAAACTACTTTTTTTCCCATGTCTTCTCCTTTTGTCTTTCATGTACGCTCTTTTATTGCCATTTTTTAATAGGAAATTATCCGTCTTCACTCGGGCTTATTTTATCATACATTCCATATATGTTCGATAGTTTTTTCGTAAATTTCCAAATTGCAAAAGTTCTCCTATCAGATTCTCAATACTGCAAAAGGAACCATCGCTGCCGATGGTTCCTTTTGGATAGAGGGTTAGATAAGGGTTTTGAATATACTCATCTGTTATCAGAGAGGGATGGCGTCCTTTTCTGAAACTTATATATTCAATCTTCCAGTTTGCAGCGAAATCTGTTTTCATACTCCTGTTTCAGACTTTCTCTGAACGCAGGCGCTGCGATATGAATCAACTGGCGTGCACGCTCTTTTAACGTACAACCATGCAATTTTGCTATTCCATATTCTGTTACGACATAATCCACATCACATCTGGATGTCGTAACTGCTGCTCCTTCGGCAAGCAGCGGTACGATTTTGGAAATGGTTCCTTTTGCAGCAGTGGCAGGCATTGCCATAATCGTTCTGCCGCCTTTTGACATATTGGCTCCACGTACAAAATCAACCTGACCACCGACACCGGAGATCTGTTTTAAGCCTACAGACTCGGAACAGACCTGTCCCATCAGATCCACTTCCACACAGGAATTGATAGATACCACATTGTCATTCTGGCAGATGACTCTCGGATCATTTACAATATCCACCGGTTTCATCTGAACCATCGGATTATTATCTACAAAATCATATAATTTCTTTGTTCCCATCAGGAACGTTGCCACGCACTGACCTTTGTCAATCTGTTTGCATTTGTTGGTAATAACACCCGCATTGATCAGATCAACTACACCATCGGAAAACATTTCCGAATGGATACCAAGATTTTTTTTATTTTTTAAAAACATCAAAACCGCATCTGGAATCGCTCCGATTCCAAGCTGCAGACAATCGCCGTCTTTTACCAGAGATGCTATATGCTCTCCAATCTTTTTCTGCACTTCACCGATCTTTGGAGGCTGAAGTTCGATCAGATTGGTATCCATTGGTACAATATAATCCAGTTCGGATACATGGACAAAATTGTCTCCCATAGCTCTTGGCATTTTTTCATTCACCTGTGCAATTCGAATCGCGGCACACTCAGCCGCCGCCTTTGTATAATCACAGGATACGCCAAGGGAACAGTAACCGTGTTCATC
Source organism: Roseburia sp. OM02-15 (assembly GCF_003481835.1). NCBI lineage: Bacteria > Bacillati > Bacillota > Clostridia > Lachnospirales > Lachnospiraceae > Roseburia > Roseburia sp. OM02-15. The sequence continues at coordinate 10,839 of NZ_QULX01000028.1, read as the reverse complement.
CGGGGCACTTACCTGAAGCAGCGCCACATCCACATGCATATCATTCCGAAGCAGATCCGGTACTTCAGAGAAGAAAACCGGCGTAAAATCTGCGCGTCCTTCCTCTACTGCCTGTCTTGTAGATCCTCCGACAAACAATGCATTATGTCGAAAATGTTTTTCCATCTCCGGTGCACAGTAACCGGCTTTTCCCATGGCAACCATATGTACCACTTCTATCTCTTTCCAGTCATATTTTTCAGCTGCTTCTGTCATTGCATCTGTGAGAACGACCGGTTCTGCGCAGGCATGCGCTACAACGACACGATCTCCGGAATGGATGTGGGATACTGCTTCTTTTGCCGTACAGATTTTTTGTTTATATACTTCTTTCCAGTTCATAAAAACTCCCCATTTCTTGCAGAACCCATTACTACTGATTTTTCTTATAAACCTGGCAAACGAAACACTTGATTTCGTCCGCCGGGTTTGTTCCTGTTTTTATCAGTAAAGCTCTCGATATATTTTGATCAGTCTGTCTCTGTCTAACGGCACGAAGTTATTTGCCAGCAGACGCTGCTGATTTTCCAGTACAGAATCTGCAAATTCTTCAATCTCAGACTCCTTCATGCCATACTCATGTAATGTTTTTTTCTGGATGATCACATTTAACAGTTTCTCCAGCTCCTCATAGACATCTTTCTCATCGCATCCAAGAATATGTGCAATAAATTTATTCAGAACTGCGATCTCCCCATCGGTTTTCAGTTCCATATAATTTTTCATAACTCCGGTAAACATCGCATAATTGGATTCTCCATGTGCCACATGATAAGTAGCACCCAACGGATAGCTCATTGCATGAACGGCTGCACAACCTGCATTTGCAAAGGCAATGCCCGCATAGTTAGAAGCCATCAGAAACTGGCTGAGCAGCGCAATCCGTGCCTCTTTTCCTTTTTCTGCAATTTCTTTATAACCATTTAAGATCATGCTGATCGCCTGATAGCCAAGCAGCCTTGTTGTCTCATTTCCCTTCGGGGAAAGGCTGGACTCAATGGCATGGATCAGTGCATCAATAGAACTTGTTGCAAATACACCAAACGGAAGTCCTTCCAACAACTCTGGAATGAGTACGGCGGTATCGGCATACATCTGATCCACTGCCAGACCTTTTTTGGTTCCTCTGCTGTTTAACGCAAGGATGGAAATGTTGGTCACTTCGGAACCCGTTCCACAAGTGGTCGGAATCAAAATCAGTTCTTTATTTTTTACCGGTGGGATTTTGCCGTCATACAGATCCAGAACCGGGGAAACTGTCCGTAACGCAAACAGCTTAGAAATATCAATAACGGTTCCGCCACCGATGGCAATGACACGTTTATGTTCCCCTTTGATATCCTTATACATCGCTTCTACCATGTCATCGGATGGCTCCCCTGCACCGTATTTTTCCTGAAAGATCACATCACATTCCAGATTCATCTGTCCGAAATACGGATTGTAAATATACTCATTTGTGATAACCAGATCACCTTTGCCCGGTTTGAATTCATCTACAAATTCCTTTACAGTATCATATTTAAAAATGGTTGGTTTTAACATTAATTCCTGCATTTGTTCTCCTTTCGCCGATGCTTAAAAGTTAATAGCCCGGCCATAGAAAGCTGCCATAAATGCCTCCGGCATTGCCTCAGAAACTGTCGGATGCGGATGGATGGCTCCGATCACTTCCTCAGCAGTTGCTTCCAGATTCATTGCTACAGAGATCTCTCCGATCATATCTGTCACATGTTTTCCGTACAGATGTACACCAAGAATCTCTCCCAGTTCTTTATCCAGGATCACTTTTACAATTCCGTCGGTGTCTCCCTCTACCAGAGATTTGCCGTTTGCCATCATCGGGAATTTGCCAACCTGAATGTCATAGCCTTTTTCTTTTGCCTGTTTCTCTGTCAGACCGATGCAGGCAATTTCCGGATCAAGATAGATACAGGATGGGATTCTGCCGTAATCCATTTCATGATCAGCTTCACCACAAATGTCTGCCACTGCAACAAAACCTTCGTGGGATGCGGTATGTGCCAGCATAACTTTTCCATTGACATCACCGATGGCATAGATATTCGGAATATTTGTATGCATATGACCGTCTGTCTTGATTGCTTTTTTCTCAAATTCGATGCCGATGCCCTCTGTATTCAGCCCGTCGGTATTTGCCACACGTCCGACCGCCATCAGTACCACTTCTGCCTCTACAGCTTTCTGTTCTCCGTTGTATTCATAAATCACGCTGTTATCTTTTACTTTCTGTACTTTTGCACCGTTGCAGAATACCACACCGTTTTTCTCCATACGTTTTTTCGCCATATCGGATACTTCTTCATCTACCATTGGCAGGATGTGATCCATCAGCTCCAGAACGGTTACTTTGGAACCAAGGTGTGAAAATACATGTGCAAACTCAATTCCGATTACACCACCGCCGATGATTGCGATGGACTCCGGAAGCTTATCTATATTTAATGCTTCGCGGCTTGTGATTACATTTGTATTGCCTTCCAGCGGAATAAACGGCGGCATAAATGTGTTGGAACCGGTAGCAATAATGAAGTAATCAGATGTATAAGTTTTTCCTTCTACTTCGATGGTATGTGTATCCACAAAGGAAGCATGACCGTTGATGATCGATACTTTATTCGCGCGTAACAATCCCTGTACGCCGGTTGTCAACGTCGTTACTACACCGTTTTTGCGATCCTGCAGCTTCTTCATATCTACTTTTAATGCAGATTGATCTACTCCGAAAATTGCAAATTTCTCTGCTTCTTTCATCTCGGTATACAGATTTGCGGTACGAACCAATGTCTTTGTCGGGATACATCCCTCATTCAGACATACACCGCCGAAATGTTTTGCTTCCACAATGGCTGTTTTCTTGCCGGACTGAGCAGATTTGATTGCTGTCTCATAACCGCCAGGGCCAGCACCGATCACGATCACTTCGTAATCGTATGTTCCGGAAGCTGCTGTCGGAGCCGGTGTCGGTTCTGCTGCTTTTGCAGGTGCTTCTTCCTGTACCGGAGCCGGTACATCCACCTCTGCGCCTGCTGCCGCCAGTGCTGCGTCCGCATCCTCGCCCGGATCGCCGACAACGGCGATCGGGGTGAATACGTCAGCAGTTTCACCTTCTGCAAGGACAATTTTTAATACGGTTCCATCTGCGGTAGCTTCTACCGGCATCGTTGTTTTATCTGTATTGATTTCAAAAAGGACTTCACCTTTTTTGATGCTTTCGCCTTCTTTTCTGTGCCATTTTACCAACTCGCCTTCATCCATATTGAAACCGAGTTTTGGCATAATGATTACTTCTGCCATGACGCCCTCCTACAGTAAGATTTTTAACGGATTTTCCAGCAGTTCTTTCATATACTCTACAAACTGAGAAGCTAACAGTCCATCGATCAGTCTGTGGTCAACAGAAAGCTGGATGTTCATCATCGGACGGATCACAATCTTATCCTCACCATCTTCTTCGATGACAACTGGTGTCTTACGAACAGAGCTGATGGAAAGAATTGCTGCCTCTGGCGGATTAATGATCGCAGTAAAGTTGCCGATACCGAACATTCCAAGGTTGGAAATTGAGAACGTTCCGCCTGAATACTCCTCCGGTTTCAGATGGCCTTCTTTTGCACGGTCAACCAGATCTCTGTTTTCTTCTGAAATGGCTGTCAGAGTCTTCTCCTGTACATTTTTGATCACAGGAACGATCAGACCATTATCACCAGCGACTGCCACACCGATATTGGTACTCTTATATGTCACGATATTGCCATCTACCAGAGAAGAATTAATTCCCGGGAATTTCTGTAATGCTTTGCTTGCTGCATAAACAAGGATGTCAGATACTGTAATTTTTCTGTCAGATACTTCGTTCATCTGTTTACGGAAAGCAGTCATATTTGTTGTATCTACAGCGTCTGTAAAATACAGATGTGGTGCGGTAAATTTGCTCTCAGCAAGTTTATCACCGATAATCTTACGTACTCCCTTGTAAGGAACAGAAGAAAGAATCTTCTTGTCCGGATTTTCTGCAGGTGCTGCCGCCGGAGCTGCACTTGCTGCTTTCTCCACATCGGCTTTCATGATCTTGCCATTGATGCCGGTTCCTGCTACGGTAGCGAGATCCACACCACTCTTTTCTGCCAGTTTTCTTGCAAGTGGTGATGCTTTGATATCTTTCGCTGTGATGCCGCCTCGGAAACCTGTTCCTTTGATATCTTTTAAGGATGCAGGATCAATCCCCTCATCTTTTACCAGTTTCTTTGCCTTCGGTGTCAGCTTCAGATCTTTGACATCCACTGCCAGAGCTGCTTCTGCGGCTGTTGCAACAGGTGCCGCGTTTTCTTCCTCAGCAGGTGTTGCCGGAGCGCTTCCACCTTCTGCACCCTCACCATAAGCTGCCAGTGCTGCGTCTGCATCTTCTCCTGCTGCACCAACAACTGCGATCGGAGTAAATACATCTGCATATTCGTTTTCTCCGAGCATTGTTTTTAATAACACACCGTCACCGGTTGCTTCTACCGGCATCGTTGTCTTATCCGTATTTATCTCAAAAAGCACTTCGCCTTTTTTTACTTCTTCGCCGACTGCTTTGCACCAGCGTACAAGCTGTCCCTCGTCCATATTAAATCCGAGTTTCGGCATACAGATTACTTCTGCCATTTTTATGTCCTCCCATTTTTATACTTATAACATCTCTTTGATTGCTGCGTAGATTTTCTTGTCATCCGGAATCAGCGGGAACTCCAGAGCCGGGCTGAATGGAAGCGGAACATCTGCCGTACCGAGACGTTTCACCGGTGCCTCCAGATCATAGAACACTTCCGGCATAATTCTGGTTGCAATCTCGCCGCTGATACCAAAGCTCTCATGTCCTTCATCTACGATGAGCAGTTTTCCTGTTTTCTTCACAGATTTGATGATTGTATCTGTATCAAGAGGTACAATAGTTCTCAGATCGATATGATCAACAGAAATGCCTTCTTTCTGTAATTTTTTAATTGCTTTCTCTGCTTTTACAGTCATGATAGAGTTTGTTACAACTGTAATATCATCACCCTCGGATACCATTCTTGCCTGTCCGAATGGGATGGTATAATCTTCATCTTCCGGAACATCAAATTTGGTTGTGTAAAGCATTTTATGCTCGAAAAATACAACCGGGTTGTTGTCGCGGATTGCTGTTTTCAATAAACCTTTTGCCTCTGCTGCTGTGGACGGAACAACAACTTTCATACCCGGACAGTGAGCAACCCATGCATGGAAAGACTGGGAATGCTGTGCTGCGGAAGAACGTCCACCACCGATCGGCATACGGATAACCATCGGAACGCTTACCTGTCCACCGGACATATAAGTGATTTTTGCCATCTGGTTACAGATCTGATCCATACAAACCATCATGAAATCACCGAACATCAACTCAATAACCGGGCGAAGTCCACGTAAGGCAGCTCCAACGCCCATGCCGACAAATCCCTGCTCAGAGATCGGTGTATCTTTACATCTTAAGTCTCCGTACTTGTCCATCAGACCTTCGGTACATTTGAAGTTTCCACCGAGGAATCCAACATCCTCACCCATATTAAATACAGTGTCATCTCTTGCCATTTCTTCATCTAATGCTTCCCGAACGGCATCTCTATACATCATATTTTTCATTTTTCTGTTCCTCCTCTTAATCTACAAATACGTCGGTATAGGCTTCTGCCATATCCGGATATGGACTTTCTTCTGCAAATTTACATGCTTCCTGAATCTCTTTTTCTACCATCTCTTTAATCTCAGCAATTTCTTCGTCTGTCAGAAGTTTCTTATCCTCAAGGATCTTCAGTGGTTCTTTTGCTTTCCACTCTTCTACTTCTTCCTCCGGACGATACAGACCAGGATCACCTACGTGATGTCCCTGCCAACGGTAAGTCATACACTCAATAATGGTTGGTCCGCCGCCTTTTCTTGCTTTTTCTACTGCTTTCTGTGCTTCTTCATATACTTTAAATACGTCATTTCCATCAATTGTGATACCTTCGATACCGTATCCTGCGGCACGTTTTGCAATATGATACTCTTTTGTTACACGACGGATATCTACGGAAATACCATACAGGTTATTTTCTACCACATACACGATTGGGAGATCCCAGGCTGCTGCCATGTTGATGCTCTCATGGAATGTTCCTTCATTGGAAGCGGAATCACCGAAGAAACATACGGTAACTTCATCTGTTCCCATGTATTTGGATGCATATGCGGAACCAGTTGCGATTGGAATCTCTCCGCCTACGATACCGTTTGCACCAAGAATACCTTTGTCCATTGCCATGATATGCATGGATCCACCTTTACCTTTGGAGTATCCGGTTGCTTTTCCGAGGATTTCTGCCATCATCTTGTTCAGATCTGCCCCTCTGGAAACCAGATGTCCGTGTCCACGATGTGTACTTCCGATAAAGTCACGTTCCTCTAATGCGCCACATACGCCGGCTGCTACTGCCTCTTCCCCAAGATACAGATGTGCCAGTCCCGGCATCAGACCTCTTTTATAAAACTCAAATACTTCTTCCTCAAATCTTCTGGTCCGATACATAATTGTGTAAAACTCTTTTGCTTTCTGTTTTTGTTCCTGCTTTGTCACGTCAAACCTTCCTCCCTTTCAACAATTTGATTGTGATTTTCTTGTTACTCTATATTCAGCAAAACTTGTGCCAATTTTTTCTGATTATTTCCTGCTTTTCTATCATTTTATCCGATTTTTATGTGACATTTTGGCGCATGTGTGCTATTATCTTGTGTGACACATATTTGTATGGCACACTTCTGGGTGGCACACTTTTGTGCAGCACTCCTTTAAGCGACACACTTTTCGTATTGCAGTTTGTTGTCACACTTTTATATGATATTCTTGATGCTACATTTTCTGTACAGCAGATGTGTACACATAACACTACTTATAACTAAATGTAAATGGGATATTTTACAGGGGAGGAGATTTTATGATTTCAGATACTTATCTGTCTGCCTTAAAGCAGGCACGCAAAGATTTTATGGAAGGAACCGGTCATCCGGAAATGATCATTCGGGAAGAAGTGCTGGATTCCTGGCGGCGTTCCCGGGCATTTCATATCAATGCACAGGATGCCCGCTGCAACATTTTGACACAGGAGCAATTACAGGAAGCCATTGCAGAAAATCAGGTCCTTTACGATATCGCATCTTCCTTCATTGATTATCTGTACCAGATCGTAAAAGGCTCCGGATTTATGATCATGTTTGCAGATCAAAACGGGCATGTTCTGAAACTTGTAGGAGATGCAGACATTGTAGAAACGGCTAAAAATCAGGATATTCCATTGACAGAAGGCAGCTGTCGTCTGGAATCGGTGCTTGGCACAAATGCCATCGGCACACCATTGTTTTCCGGTAAACCAATCCAGCTGTTTGCTTATGAGCACTATTTTGAGCTGAGTTCTAACTGGACCTGTTCCGGTGCTCCGATTCTGCTCAAAGACCAAATTCTCGGTGTCATCTGCATCAGCGGTTCCTGGGAACGGGCACATCCCCACACCCTTGGCATGATAATGTCTGCTGCCGAAGCAATTTCCCGTCAGCTTTATCTGACCGAAGCAAACGAACATCTGATTGCTATGCGAAATCAGCTTCAGACCAGTATTGATTCCATTCACAGCGGTATTGTTCTGCTGGATGCAGATTATAACATTTCATATGTAAATGCGATCACACTGCGTACTCTGAATTTTGCGAAAGAGGACATGTTAAATCATTCCTACCGGGAGATTTTTCCAAATCTGGAACTTGAAAAATTAAAAGAAAATACCTACGATTTTGAAACAACCGTCTGCGGAAAACAGGAAGCCTTTAAATGCTATATCAGCATTAAATTTGTGGCACCAACCAACTACAGCAACAAAGAAAGTTTTCTGATTTCTTTCCGGAAAACAGAATATATCCAGCAGCTAGCTAACAAAGTTATGGGTTCGGACGCTCATTATACTTTTCAGAACATTATCGGCGAATGTCCTGCACTACAGCGTTTAAAAGGTCTTGCCTTAAAGGTTGCTCAGGGAAATACCAGTGTTCTGATCACCGGGGAAAGTGGAACCGGAAAAGAATTGTTCGCCCAGTCCATCCACAATAACAGTCCACATTCAAACGGTCCTTTCGTTGCCATCAACTGTGGTGCGATTCCGAAAGATCTGATTGAAAGTGAGCTGTTCGGCTACGATTCCGGCGCTTTTACCGGGGCAAAAAAAGAAGGTCGCGCCGGTAAATTTGAGCTGGCAAACGGTGGCACAATCTTTCTGGATGAAATTGGTGATATGCCTTACGAAGTACAGGTGCGGCTGCTGCGTGTCCTTCAGGAAAAATCTGTCACACGTATCGGCGGTAAGAAATCCATTCCATTAAATGTGCGCGTCATTGCAGCGACCAATGTCAATCTGGAAGAAGCGATTGAAAATCACGTATTCCGAAGCGATCTGTATTATCGGCTGAATGTTTTTAGTCTGCATATTCCTCCGCTTCGCGAACGTGGTAATGACATTTTTCTGCTGACAGATCACTTTCTACAGAAGTATCAGAATCCGAAAAGTGAACCGATCACAAAAATTTCAGAAGAAGTTCGAACAATCTTTGCAGCATATACCTGGCCGGGCAATATCCGGGAACTGGAAAATGTAATTGAACGCTGCTGTATTCTGACCTCTAACGGAACACTGACAAAAGAAGCCCTTCCTTCCAATATGCAGCATGTCCTAGAAAACCAAAATCAGATACAGTCAGAAAATGACATGAAAACAACGGCAGCCAGTTCTGCATCACCTGTTGTTTCCGGCAATTTGCCACTAACAGACATCCCTGCTGAAAATATGTCATCGGTTCAGGATACTTTTGTATCCCCGACAGAATCCGTGATGAACACGGATCACATCACTTCAGCTATTACCGCTGAAGAATCGGAGAAATTACTGATTATCGAACATCTGAAACAATCCGGTGGAAATGTAAAAAAAGCATCCGACAGCCTTGGTATAAGCCGCCGCACGCTTTATCGTAAACTTGAAAAATATGAAATTGATCCGGCAGAAATCCGATATCTGACTCACCGATAGGATAACAAAAGCGGAACAAACATTCATTATATCACCGAAAAATGATGTAAAAGAGAGCAGAAAAACTTACCTCTGCAGCTGACGGTCGTCTTGCCGGGAAAAGTTTCCTCTGCTCTCTTTATTTACGTTATTTTTTATCAGAAAGTCTTTCTTCTCTGTTTACCTCAACGTCTGATATAGATCTGAAGCTGCGAAAAGTCTACTTTTTCCGTATCCGTTATTCCCTGAAATGTCGTATCCAGTAAACACTCATCGATCAGATTTCCCTCTGTCTTTATATCATGTTGTTTCGCCCATTCCAGCAATTCGTCTACTGCCTTTCGTTTATATGGCATGTCGAACCGATTCATACACAAATACTCTCCTGCTGGAAGTGTCTTGATATTTTCACTATACTGCGCTATATCAATTTCTGCGTTCTCCGGCAGATAAATAAATCCACCTGCTTCTTCCAGCCAGTCCTCATTTTCCAGATTTTTTTCCGGGAAAAATGCTCCCCATCCAAGATCATCTGAAAAATCCTGCTTTCCAAGTTCTTTTCTGATATTCATAAACGTCTGATACAGTTTACTTCATGTCATGAATGTTGTCCCCCATGGCATCATAAACAGCATTCTTTTGGGGAAATATTTGATCATTGGAATCGATACTGTATATAACTCCAGTCCTGCCCGCTCTAATGCATAAATCCGGTTGTTGATTTTTTCCACTTTACGGTTCATGCTTTCAATATCTGTCAGCATCTTCTCCCGCGATGCCTTCAATCCCTTCTTGATATTATCCAGACTTTTCTTTTTAATATTCGCCTTGATAACTTCCAGCGGAACATTATTATTCTTCAAAAAAAGAATTTCCCGCAATTCCATGATCTGACTTGTCGAATATTTCCGGTATCCATTCGTGTCAATAAATTCCGGTTTAAACAAATCAATGGAGTCATAATAAATCAAAGTCTGGCGCGACACCCCAACCGTATCTGCCAATTCTTTCACTCCCAACCATTGCCTGTCTTCCATTTAAGTACCTCCTCTTATGTTGAAAAGTTTATTTGACTTTTACCCCCCCCCAAGACCATGGACTGAAAATCGCGCATTGTATTTTCCCATGTAATCATTATAACCGTTTTTTCCTCATATTTGAATTTTTTTTCGAAGTACAAAAAAAGCCGAAAATTCCCGGAATTACTCCGGGAATTTCGTGTTCCGTCATATACGGATATTTTTATGTATCTGCCATCTGATCATACAGTAAAGCGGACATTCGCAATCCGCTTTCGCTACTTGCTCATGAACGCAGTCGCTTTGCGACCTGCGTTCAGATTACAGCGTTTCCTGTAATCTTCCTGCAAATTGCACACTGCGCGGTAGACTTTTTTATCCTGTTGCAATTTTGTTACGTCTATAATCGGAATATATTGACCAATAAGCTGATCGGCCTTTACTTCCCTAGAAGGTTTTAAGAGAATTGAGGTATATAAATAGCTTGCATCCAGAATCTTTCCCTCCGCATCAGAAGCTGCAAGAACATACATCTGCAATGCGAAAAATTTACCATTGATTCCACGAAAGACACGTGGTGCTTTTGCACCAAGCCGGTGAAGTATGTTATTCATTTTTATATCCATTCCTTTCGCGCTGCTCAAGGCACAAAACGTCATGAAAAAAAC
>NZ_QULX01000027.1:10544-32755 GCF_003481835.1 Roseburia sp. OM02-15 | reverse complement strand
TGTCATGCAATTGCATGACGCGCACCTCGCAACAAGAATGCCGGAGCATTCTTGAATACATCCTTTCTATGATAGTATAGGTTCGACTGAAAGGCGCGTATGAGTTACGTTGCCATCGGTAGAAAATTTTAATACCTGCATTTGTTTCCGGTTTACACAGAGACAGATGCAGGTATATAATTAAAAGATAAAATGTACGGAATAATCCGTAAAGTATCTTAAATTAATTTAAGGGCAGAATTGTATTTTTGAGGAGGAACCACCATGGGGGAATTAGAAATCAGCAAAATTGAAAAGGTTTTGGATGAACGGGTGCGCCCGAATCTGGCTCAGCATGGAGGCGATATCGAGATTGAAAAACTGGAGGACGGAGTCCTTCATGTGAGAATGCATGGACAGTGCAGCGGATGTCCTTCTGCAGAACTGACGTTGGAAAATCTGGTCAACACAGAGTTAAAAGAAGCGTTTCCGGAACTGAAAGATGTTGTGCTGGTGACAGGTGTCAGTGATGACCTGATCGCACAGGCAAGACAGATCATGCGCCAGAGAAAAGAAGCAAAAAAATAGAGATTTTCTGCAGGCAGATTGCATGAGAAAAAGATAAAAATGATCTGTAAGCAGATGGGACGCAAAAAGAAATAAGCAATAATCTGTACGCTGGGACGGAATGCAAGATGATGGAAAAAGAAGAAATCAAGAAAATTTTGCCACACAGAGAACCGTTACTTTTGGTAGATCGTGTGACGGAGCTTCAATTGCCGGATCGGATCGAAGCAGAAGTGGACATACAGAAAGACTGGCAGATCTTTCAGGGGCATTTCCCGGAACAACCAATCTTGCCGGGCATCTATATTATGGAAAGTATGGCACAGACAGCAGATATCTTGTTATTGCTTTCGGAACAGAACCGTGGAAAACTGCCATTATTTTTTCAGGTAAGCCAGATGCGGTTTTACCATCCGGTGTATCCGGGAGCGCGATTGTATCTGAGTGCACAATTAATCTCAGACGCAGGAAATGGCATGTATGACTGTAGAGTGACGGCGAAAACAGATGCGGGACGTGCAGCAGTCGGTGTGATCACACTGGCAATGAAGGCAAAATCAGAATAGCATAAAATATATGAGGATAAGACAATGACAAATCTTGAAAAATATAACAAAATTTTAAAAAGAAATTTACAGGCAACAGACGAAGATCTGAACGATGATGTGCTTGTGTATAATAGATTTAAAAGATGGGAATCTGTTCGTCATGTAGACATGGTAGCAGATCTGGAAGAAGCATTTGGTGTGTTCTTTGAAACACTGGATATCACATCTTTCAGCACCTACAGCAAAGGAATCGAGATTCTGGAAAAACTTGGCGTGGATATGAGCAAATAAGAGATTTTTCGTAAAATCTCTTACGAAAGTATCTTTTGAGAGAACACGTCATGAGAATAAAAGGTAATCTTTAAGAAGGATTATTGAAAAAAGAAGGTATGACAATGTATTTTGATATGGAATTAAAACCTGCAGACCGCCCTGCATTGCAGACGGATACAGGCATTTGCATTACATACGGTGAGCTGCGTGAGCAGATTGCAGAATTCAGACATGCAGTCCGCCAGCGCAGCTTTGTTTTTTTATTATGTGAAAATACACCGGGCGCAGTGATCGGATATCTGGGATGCTTAAATGCAGGAGCAGTACCGTTGCTGCTAAACGCTGAGCTGGATGAAACGCTGCTGCAGGAAATGTATGAGCGGTATCAACCGGAATATGTATGGATGCCGAAGAAACATGCAGAGACATGGAAACCATGCAATTTATCAGAAAAACAGAACAAAGCAGACGAAAATATCAATAAAAGTGATGAAAAAAACTGCACGATCGGATATGAAAAAGCAGAGTATGTCTTATATCAGACCGAAGCACCAAAATGTGAACTGCATCCGGAGCTGGCATTGCTGCTGGCAACTTCCGGAAGTACCGGAAGTCCGAAGCTGGTGCGACTGTCACGGCAAAATCTGGAGAGCAATGCGTTATCCATTATGGAATATCTGAAACTGACAGAGTCAGAACGTGCGATTACTTGTCTGCCGATGCAGTACACCTATGGATTATCAGTGATGAACAGTCATTTTCAAGCGGGAGCCTGTGTGCTTCTGACCACCAGCAGCGTGGTACAGCAGCAATTTTGGGATTATTTCAAATCCGCAGAAGGAACCAGTCTGGTGGGCGTTCCATATACGTATGAACTGTTCCGACGTCTGCATCTGTTTGATGACCGGACACAGAAACCGGGAGAACAACCGTGGTATCAGCATCTTCGCTATATGACGCAGGCGGGCGGCAGACTGCCGGAACCATTGCAGCAGAAAGTTGGAACATGGGCAAAAGAGCATGACATTAAATTTGTAGTCATGTACGGTCAGACCGAAGCGACTGCACGTATGAGTTATCTTCCGGCAGACCATTGTCTGGAAAAAATCGGAAGTATCGGCATTGCGATTCCGGGAGGAACCTTCCATTTGGAGGATGTTGATCCGGCAACTGGTGTCGGAGAACTGATCTATGAGGGACCAAACGTAACGCTTGGCATGGCAGAATGCCGTGCGGATCTGAGTAAAGGCGATGAACGTCAGGGTGTGTTACATACCGGAGATTTGGCAAGAATCGATGAAGACGGATTTTACTATATTGCCGGTCGCAAAAAAAGATTCCTGAAGATTTTTGGAATCCGTGTCGGATTGGATGAATGTGAGCGTATTTTGCAGAAAGCCTATGTGGAAGTTGATTGTGAATTTGTCTGTGTGGGAACAGACGATCATTTGCAGATTTATACGACCGATTCGACATGTGCGGAAACCGCAGCAGAGCTGCTGGCAGACCGACTGCATATAAGCACTCGCGCGGTGCAGGCGTATTATATTGCAGAGATTCCGAAAAATGCTTCCGGAAAAACGCAGTACAATAAATTGCAGGATAAAGTGAAGGAATAAAAAGAGTTCAAATGTTGTAGTAAGCTGCTTGTTTATCGGGTAAGAACTTTTCAAGTCGAACGTACGTGAGACTTGGTGCGTGATTCTGGTCAGCGCAAGCTGACATCTTCTTTTCAGAATCACTGCACTCTACACTCCGTTCCGGTCGGCGCAAAACCATTGTCTCCCAGACAATGTGCGCCCTCGCGGAGCATTTATCTCAGTCGGAGATTGAACTCCCACTGAGAAATACTTGTTACTACTCACCACTTGCAGAAGTGGGAGTCTCAACTCAGACTGAGATGAGACGAACTAATTGGACAAATATGGAAAAAGTGTAAATTTACACAGATATGATATATAGAAGAAAGAAAAGCATACTTTTGCATGAGGAGGGGAGAAACTTGGAGGAACAGAGAGAACATGAGGTGTATACCTTAGAAGAAGCGCAGAAAGATGAACAACTCACCACACAGTTAAAAGAACTGACGCGTTATCACAGGGAACATTGTCCGGCGTATGCCCGTATGCTGGAGGCTTCCGGATTTGATGAGTCAAATGTGACACATTATCGTGATCTTCCGTTTCTTCCGGCAGGATTATTCAAACGGATCACACTGAGCAGCATGCCAACGGAGGAAGATGATTACAAAGTCGTGACATCTTCCGGGACAAGCAGTATGGCATCCAGAATCGTGCTGGACGGAGAGACACGGACGCGCCAGCAGGTGGCACTGGCAAAGATTGGTGCAGATTTTCTTGGAAAAAAGAGACTTCCGATGCTGGTGATCGATGCACCTTCCGCGCTGTCCGGAATGCATCAGTTTTCGGCGCGGGCGGCAGGTATTCGTGGATTTTCCCTGTTTGGTAGATATCGCACTTTTGCTTTAAAGGAAGATATGTCACTGGATCTGGAAACGTTGGATGACTTTCTGGAAAAATACGGAAAGGAACCATTTCTGATCTTTGGATTTACATTCCTGATCTGGCAGTATCTGGTGCTGGCATTGGAGCAGTCTGGTTTGAAAAAAGATCTGTCACAGGGAATTTTAGTGCATGGTGGCGGATGGAAAAAACTGTCATCTCAGGCGGTATCAAAACAGGAATACAAAGCAAGATTACAGAAGGTTTGTGGTATTACAAAAGTGCATGATTACTACGGAATGGCAGAACAGGCGGGTAGTATTTTCATGGAATGTGAGTGTGGTCATTTACATGCTTCTGATTATTCCGGTATTTTGTTCCGGAGAGCGTCTGATTTTTCACTCTGTGATATTGGAGAGCGTGGAATCATTCAGGTGTTGTCGACACTTCCGGAAAGTTATCCGGGACACAGTATTTTGACGGAAGATGAGGGACAACTGCTTGGTGTGGATGATTGTCCCTGTGGACGAAAAGGTGCTTATTTTGAGGTGTTTGGCAGACTGAAACATGCACAGATCCGTGGATGTTCTGATACATTTCAGAAGAATTCAAGTCGAACGCACGTGAGACTTGGTGCGTGATTCTGGTCAGCGAAAGCTGACATATTCTTCTCAGAATCACTGCACATCTACACTTCGTTCCGGTCGGCGCAAAACCATTGTCCCCCAGACAATGTGCGCCCCCGCGGAGCGTTTATCTCAGTCGGAGATTGTACTCCCACTGAGAAAGACTTGTTATTACTCACCACTTGCAGAAGTGGGAGTCTTCTCGACTGAGATAAACATGTTAGCAGGATTATGTTAGATAATGTATGCGAGGAATCGGAAGCGGTTTTGCCAAATAGTGAGAACTGGAATCCGAAGATAAGATTGAATGTTGCAAACGAAGTGGTGCATAAGAAGTTGAAGCAGCACAGCATTTATATAAATCAGGAGAAGTAATGAATGTGATGGAAGATAGAGATAATAACTGGCAAAAAGACCTTCAGTTTTTACTGGGTGATACTGCAATTCTGGAACAACTTGCAGAACAGAAACCATATATTCCTTTTTCAGAAGAAACCATCGATTTTCTGGATGCTTTATATCAGGCACTTCGAAAAGAAAACCGTAGTGTACAGGTAGCAGATCTGGCAGCATTTTCTTTCTGGTGCAGAAAAGGAAATTTAAGTCATATCCGTGAGCAGTATGCCCGTCAATGGAACGGAAAAAGAGTGATCGGCAGAGGTGTGGCATTTCACATTGTTCCGTCCAATATTCCGGTACTGTTTGCCTTTAGCATGGCAGCATCTTTGCTGGCAGGAGATCCGGTGGTTTTGCGTCTGCCGGAGAAAGAAACGGTGCAGGAACAGATGATTTTATCGGCACTCAGACAGGTGATGGAAACACAGCCGGAATGGAAGAAACGAATTGTGATCCTTCGTTATGGTCATGTAAAAGAAGTTACGGATGCGCTTTCCCGGCTTTGTCAGGTGCGCGTGATCTGGGGCGGTGACCATAGTATTCAGGAAATTCAAAAGTCTGTATTGGAGCCGGGCAAAACAGAACTTGCTTTTGCAGATCGCCGTTCCGCAGCGGTATTGCGGACAGATGCAATTTTAGAAAAAGAAGATTTGACGGACATCGTGCGCGGGTTCTATAATGATACTTATTTGAATGATCAGAATGCATGCTCCTCTCCGTCATTGCTTTACTGGTTAGGTTCTCCGGAGCAAACGGCACTTGCCCATGAAAAATTTTGGAAAGCAGCGGCACCTTACATTCAGAGCCGCTATGAACTGGGAGCACATCTTGCTGTACAGAAGTGGGAACAGGCAATGTACCTTGCAGCGACAAAAGAAAATGTAAAGATTCAGAAATTTGGTAATGAAGTCGTATTGGTTAAACTGCCGGAGCTTTCCGCGGATGTATGGGAGCTGACCGTTCCGGGCGGATTCTTTTTCGAGTGCAGCGGAGAAAATCTGGATGGATTATATCCGGCTTTGACAAGAAAATGTCAGACGTTAACCTGTGTAAACGAAACAGAGTGTACAGAAGTTGCAGAAAAGCTGATCTGTGCGGGTGTTTCCGGTGTAGATCGGGTGGTACAGATCGGACATGCATTGGATTTTTCCCTGATCTGGGATGGGATGGATCTGATCGCACAAATGAGTAGACTGATTCTATCTCAGTTGAGAAGTTAGAAAGAAAATGGAGGCATTACCGATGGAATATCAGGTGAAAACAGCACATGGAACATTATTCTGCAGAAGGGAAGGCAGCGGACCTTTGCTGCTTCTGATACATGGTGTTGCCTGTGACAGCGAATTTTTTCGTGAGGCATCGGCAATCTTATCTAAAAAATTTACAGTGATCAGTTATGACCGGCGGGGATATAGCCGAAGCATTCCGGCAGAGGGTGAAACAGATTTTTCGGTCTGGGCGCATGCAGATGATGCGGCAGAGATCATTGGGGCAGAACTGAAACGGAAACATGAGGAAGAAATATGCTTGGAAGAGTCAGAGCCGCAGATGAATGGAGCTGAGGAACAGAGCAAAGTGAAAGATGGTCAGAATATAGGGTTTTTTGTAGCTGGTTGCAGTGCGGGTGGCGCGGTGACGGCAGCATTGGCAACAAAATATCCGGAGTTAGTACGTCAGGTATTTTTGCATGAACCACTGATGCGGGGAAGCGGTGAACTGGCAGCAGAACAGGATGCTTTTTGGGAGAAACTTCATAAAAGTGCAGAGAAGCACAGAATTATCACCTGCATGATGCATTTTGTGAATGCCATGGGCGGCATGAACCGGGACAAAGAGGGACAGTCCATGGAGCAGCAGAGCCGAAATCTGAAAAATCTGGAGCTGTTTCTGGAGAAAGAAATGGATAGTTTTTCGAATTTAAAACTGGAGGATTTTAATATATCGGTTCCGGTGACGGTAGCCTGCGGTTCAGATGATAAAACCGGAATGTTTCATCGATCTGCTTATCAGGCTGCAGAAACCAAAGGATGGAAACACAAGATCGTGCCGGGATATCACAATTTTGCTTCTGATGAACCGGAAATGTTTGCGCAGTGTATCGTAGAAGAATTTTTCGAATGATTTTGTCTATAATATGGGATATAAATGGAGGAAAACAACATGTGTACAGCAGCAACTTATAAAACGAAAGATACCTATTTTGGCAGAACATTAGATTACGAATTTTCTTACGGAGATGAACTGACCATCACGCCACGCAATTATCCAATGCAGTTTCGTCATGCAGGAAAAAGTGATGAAAATTATGCAATTCTTGGCATGGCGCATGTAGTCGGTGATTATCCGTTATATTATGATGCCATCAATGAAAAAGGGCTTGGCATGGCAGGCTTGAATTTTGTCGGAAATGCCGTATATCAGGATTTGTCAGAGGAAAAAGAAAATGTGGCACAGTACGAATTTATCCCATGGATCTTGCGTCAGTGTGCAACCGTGCAGGAAGCAAAAGAATGCTTAAGCCATATGAATCTGGTTGGAACGCCATTCCATGAAAGTTTACCGACGGCGCAGCTGCACTGGATTATTGTGGATGCGAACGCAGCAATTACCGTGGAATGCATGGCAGATGGTCTGCACGTATATGATAATCCGGCGGGAGTACTGACTAACAATCCGCCATTTCAGCAGCAGATGTTTCAGCTGAATCAATATATGCATTTGTCACCGCGACAACCGGAAAATCATTTTTCAGATAAACTGGAGTTGCAGGCATACAGCCGCGGCATGGGTGCATTGGGGCTTCCGGGAGATTTATCATCCACGTCCCGTTTTGTGCGGGTGGCATTTACAAAACTGCATTCGATTTCCGGGAATTCAGAAAATGAGAGCGTCAGCCAGTTTTTCCATATTTTAAATTCCGTAGATCAGCAGCGTGGATGTTGTGAAGTTGCAGAAGGAAAATATGAGATTACATTGTATACTTCCTGTTGCAATCTGAACAAAGGAATTTACTATTATACAACTTACGAAAACCACCAGATTTCGGCGGTGGATATGCATGCGGAAAATTTGGATGCCACGGAGCTGATTCGCTATACTCCGATTACGGGAGAGCAGATCTGTTGGCAGAACAAGTAATAAGGTATTGTTTCAAAATCTGTTATTAGAAATGTAATAGTCATTCTGGATTAAATAATAGGAAAAACCAGAAAATGTGAATATAAGAATTTTGCCAACAAATGTAAAAATTTATCTCAGTCTGAGATGAGACTCCCACTTCTGCAAGTGGTGAGTAGTAACAAGTATTTCTCAGTGGGAGTTCAATCTCCGACTGAGATAAATGCTCCGCGAGGGCGCACATTGTCTGGGAGACAATGGTTTTGCGCCGACCGGAACGGAATGTGGAGTGCAGTGATTCTGAAAAGAAGATGTCAGCTTGCGCTGACCAGAATCACGCACCAAGTCTCACGTGCGTTCGACTTGAAATATGAAAAATCCCCTGCTTTGCAGATTCATGACATGTTTTGCAAAACAGAGGATTTTTGCCATTCTATTTGTTTTTTTTGATAGTCGGTTTTGAATTTAGAATACAACCACTAACAGCATTTTAAACTGTTCTTTGCCGTAAACAGCATGCGGATGTTTTGCTGGCATAACAATGGATTCACCCTCATGCAGTTCATGTTCTACGCCATCAATGGTGATGCGTCCGACACCGTCCAGGCAGGTAACGAAAGCATCTCCGCCAGACTCATGTGTGCTGATTTCTTCGTCTTTGTCAAAGGCAAATAAAGTAACGCTTAAAGCATCGTTCTGAGCAAGTGTTTTGCTGACAACCTGACCCTCCTGATAAGCAACTTCATCTTTTAATACAAGCACTTCGGCTTTGTTTATATTTTTCATCATAGACATATGCGATGTCCTCCTTTTCTTTGATACTATGTAGTATATCCCTGATGATACAAAAAAACTGTGGTTATTACCACAAAATGGAAGAAAAGCGGTAAAAAACAATGAGCGTCGGCTACCATATTTCATAAGATTATGCTAAAATTGTGAATAACTTGGAGAAACTTTTTCCCAGATGATAGGTGGTGCGCATAGTAAATGCGAATAAGAGCGCGCATTATTTTTTTATGAAAAACTGTTTTGGGGAAAAGGATACAGGAGTATAAAAATAGATGGCAAATATAATAGAGATTACAGATTTTGCGGCACCGGAGTTGGATATTTATGCGCGGTATTCTGAAGTACAATTATTGCGCATTAATGAACCGAAGCCGGGTATTTTTATCGCGGAAAGTCCGAAAGTCGTGGAACGAGCGCTGGATGCGGGATATGAGCCGATTTCCATGCTGGTGGAGCATAAACATATTGAAACGCAGGCAAAAGAACTGATCGCACGTTGCGGGGACATTCCGGTTTACACCGCAGAATATGACGTGTTGACAAAACTGACCGGATTCGCACTGACGCGGGGAATGCTGTGCGCCATGAAACGGCGGACGCTGCCAACAGTAGAGGAAGTTTGCAGCAATACGCGGCGGATCGCTGTTTTGGAAAATGTCGTCAATCCCACCAATGTTGGCGCGATTTTTCGTTCGGCAGCGGCATTACACATGGATGCGGTGCTTCTGACACCGGGATGCAGCAATCCGTTGTACCGCAGAGCCATGCGGGTGAGCATGGGAACCGTATTTCAGGTGCCTTGGACGATATTTCCGGAAAAAGAAAAATGGCCGGAAGATGGCATGGCAAAACTACAGCAGCTTGGATTTAAGACAGCGGCCATGGCATTGCGAAATGATACCGTTAATATCGATGATCCAGGTCTGATGAGTGAGGAAAGATTGGCAATCGTGCTTGGCACAGAGGGAGATGGACTTTGTGAAGATACCATTGCAAACTGTGACTATACAGTGAAAATACCGATGGCGCATGGTGTGGATTCCCTGAACGTGGCAGCAGCCAGTGCCGTAGCCTTCTGGCAGTTAGGCAACCGATAAAAAGATGATTTTGTTGAGAAAGTGAGAGAGAAACGTATGTTATTTCAGGAACAGGTAAGAAAGGTAAAACAGGCAGCTCCGAAGCTGGCAGCAACCACAAACGAACAGCGAAATGCCGCTTTGACAGCAGTCCGCGAAGCATTATTGCAGCATCAGGCAGAGATTTTTGAAGCAAACAAACAGGATCTGGCACAGGCAGAAGCAGATGGCGTATCCGGTCCGGTACGGAAACGTCTGAAATTTGACGAAGGAAAACTTCGGGATGTGACAGCAGGCATATCAGATCTGACCAAGATGGAAGATCCGCTGTTTCAGACACAGTTTGCCAGAGAACTGGATGAGGGATTGGTGCTGAAACGTGTCACCTGTCCGATCGGCGTCATCGGTGTTATTTTTGAGGCGCGTCCGGATGCATTGGTGCAGATTTCCGCATTGTGCATCAAGAGTGGAAACTGTGTCATTTTAAAAGGTGGCAGAGAAGCACTTCGCAGCAACAAAAAACTGTTTGACATTATTCATGAAGCAATTATTGACGCAGGACTTCCAGCAGACTCCATGATGCAGCTGGAAGCACGTTCTGAAATCAATGAACTTCTGGAATGTCATGAATCTGTGGACCTTTTAATTCCGCGCGGCTCCAACGCATTTGTGCAGTACATTATGAATCATACGAAGATTCCGGTAATGGGACATGCAGATGGCATTTGCCATATTTATGTGGATAAAGATGCAGATCTTGCGAAAGCAGTTCCGATCATTGTGGATGCGAAAACCCAGTATGTGTCTGCCTGCAACACAGTGGAGACACTTCTGGTTCACGAAGCTATCAAAGACCAACTGCTTCCAATGTTAAAAGAAGCACTGGATGCGAAAAAAGTAGAACTCCGTGGAACGAAAGACGTTGCGGCAGTTGTGGACTGTGTGCCGTCCACTGAGGCAGATGATAAAACAGAATATCTTGATTACATTCTTTCTGCAAAAACAGTCAAAAACATGGATGAAGCAATCGACCATATCAACCACTTCGGTTCGCATCACACTGACTGTATCATTACAGAAAATCCGGATGTGGCAGAGCACTTTATGAATCTGGTGGATTCCGCGGGGGTATATCAGAACTGTTCCACCCGTTTTGCAGATGGTTACCGTTATGGATTCGGTGCGGAAGTCGGCATTAGCACCGGAAAACTTCACGCCAGAGGACCGGTTGGACTGGAAGGCCTGGTAAGCTACAAATACAAATTGTACGGAACCGGACAGATCGTGGACGATTATGCTTCCGATAAAAAGCAGTTCCACTTTAAAAATATAACAGAATAAGAGATAACGTTAAGAGAAGAAATCCTCTTTGATAGATCACAGGTAACAAGATCTGTCAGAGAGGACTTTTGCATGAAACAGAATATTTGCATGAAACAGAATGCCGGAGCATTCTTGAATTATGCATAAAAAAGTGCATAAAATAGTGCATATATGCATAAATAAACAAGAAAGATGTATAAAATGTACAGTTAGACTGAAAAAAATATGCATATAATATTAATTTTTATGCACAATCACCATTGCAATCTCCTTTCAATGGAATTATAATGAACAGCAGTTAGTGAAAAGAAAAAGACCAGAAGGAAATGGAATATCACATGACATTTTTTCTGATCGGATGTAAAAAGAGGAGAGAAAAACATGAAAGCAAAGAAAATCGTAGCCCTGGTGGCAGCTGCAGCAATGGTATTTTCCATGGCAGCATGCGGAAGCACAGCAGATAACAGTTCAGATGCAAAAGACACAAGCGCAGCAGCAGAATCTGCAGATGATTCATCATCTGATAAAGATACTTTAGTTATGGCAACAAACGCAACTTTTCCGCCGTATGAGTATGTAGATGGAGAGGAATACAAAGGAATCGATATTGAAATCTCACAGGCGATCGCTGATGATCTTGGTATGAAACTTCAGGTAGATGATATGGATTTTGATTCTATCATCCCGGCAATCACAACAGGAAAAGCAGATATGTCTCTGGCAGGTATGACTGTTACCGAAGATCGTAAGAAAAACGTAAACTTCTCAGACAGCTATGCAACAGGTGTACAGGTTATTATCGTTCCGGAAGATTCTGATATCACGGGACCGGATGATCTGTCTGATAAACTGATCGGTGTTCAGCAGGGAACAACAGGAGATATTTACTGTTCTGATACACCGGAAAAAGGTGGATATGGTGAAGACCATGTTGTCGCTTACCAGAATGGTGCAAGTGCTGTTCAGGCATTAAAGACAGGTAAAGTTGATGCAGTTGTTATCGATAACGAGCCGGCAAAAGCATTCGTAGCTGAGAATGAAGGATTAAAGATTCTTGACACAGAGTATATCACAGAGGATTATGCGATCGCAATTGCAAAAGATAACACAGAGTTATTAGACAAAGTAAATGCATCTCTTGCAAAATTAAAAGCAGACGGAACCGTTCAGTCTATCATTGATAAATATATTAAAGCTGAGTAATCGATTTCGTACAGGAAATATTGTTACAAAAGGTAACGAAAGAACTGTAAAAAATAGTGGGACAGCAATAGACGCTGTCTCATTTTTTTGCTATAATAAAATTCAGTGTTTGAACGCAGGCTGCAAAGTGGCTGCGTTCATGAGCAAGTAACGAAAGTGGATTGCAAATGTCCGCTTTACAATTTACAGAAAGGAGAAAAGTGAATGAAAGAATGGTTTTTAAGCCTTGCAGATGGATTTTCACAGACGTTTATTGAAAGCGACCGCTGGGTATTATTTGCAAAAGGTTTTGGTGTTACGATTCGTGTGGCAGTGCTTGCACTTTTAATGGGTATTGCAATTGGTATTCTTGTAGCGATCGTTCGTACCAAACATGATACCAAGAAGAAAAATGCACATGGCTTCGGCAATGTGATCTTAAATATTTTAAATGCAATCTGTCAGGTTTATCTGACTGTGATCCGTGGAACCCCAATGATGGTTCAGTTGATGATCATGTATTTTGTTATCTTTGCATCCAGCCGTCATTCTGTTGCAGTAGCAACTCTGGCTTTTGGTATCAACTCCGGAGCTTATGTAGCAGAGATTGTACGTGGAGGTATTATGTCTGTGGATGCAGGACAGATGGAGGCAGGTCGTTCCCTTGGTATGAATTATACCCAGACCATGCGTCACATCATTATTCCGCAGGCAATCAAAAATATTCTGCCGGCTCTGGGCAATGAGATGATCACATTATTGAAGGATACTTCTCTGATGACCGTTACCGGGGCAAAAGATCTGATGAAAGCAGCACAGAGCGTTACAGCGGTTACCTATCAGCCGCTTATGCCGTATGTTAGTATAGCAGTAATTTATCTTGTATGCGTTATGGCATTATCCAAGGCACTTGCTGTATTTGAGAGGAGGTTGAGAAACAGTGATAGACGTTAGAAATCTGGAAAAAAGTTTTGGCGATCACAAAGTTTTAGATGGAATTAATGAACATATTTATCCGGGAGAAAAAGTCGTTGTCATTGGACCTTCCGGTTCCGGAAAATCAACCTTTTTACGCTGTCTGAATCTGTTGGAGCAGCCGACAGCAGGAACCATTACTGTAGACGGTGTAGATATCACAGATCCAAAGACAGATATTGATAAAATACGTCAGAGAATGGGTATGGTATTTCAGCAGTTTAATCTGTTTCCACATCTGACGATCAAAGAAAATATCAAGCTTGCACCGGTGACATTAAAACTGATGTCTGACAGCGAAGCTGATCAGAAAGCTGTGGAACTTTTAGAGCGTGTCGGTTTGCCAGATAAGGCAGAGGCATATCCGAAACAGCTTTCCGGTGGACAGCAGCAACGTATCGCGATTGCGCGCGCTCTTGCAATGAATCCGGAGGTAATGCTTTTCGATGAGCCGACATCCGCGCTGGATCCGGAGATGGTTGGAGAGGTTCTTCAGCTGATGAAAGAACTAGCCGATGATGGAATGACCATGGTGGTTGTAACTCATGAGATGGGCTTTGCCCGCGAGGTTGGAACCCGTGTGCTGTTCATGGATGGGGGAAATATTGCCGAACAGAATAATCCGAAGGATTTCTTTGAGAATCCGCAGAATCCACGATTACAGGAATTCTTGTCCAAGGTGTTGTAAATTCTTTTGTGGCTAAACTTTAGGTTGTGAAAACGCCAGTCATCAATCTTACCTCTGCAGCTAACAATCGCTTGCCGAGGAAAGATTGCCTGACTGGCGTTTATTTACTTTTTAATCAAATCAAGGAAGTCCCCTGCTTCAATTGCGAAAAGCAATAAGCAGGGGTGGGGACTTGCTTGTATCAGGAGGGGTGCAAGCCCCTTCTGATAAGCTGCAAAGCAGCTATTTGGTTATGAGCAAGTAGCGTAGGCGGATTGCGAATATCCTTTGACTGGTATCATAAAGAAAATGATAAAAACGCAGGAGCACATTATGAAAAAAGAAAATCGGGACAAAATAGTGGCACTTCGCCATGACCTGCACTGTCACCCGGAATTATCTATGCAGGAGCAGGAAACGAAGAATCGCCTGATCACATTTATAAAAGAAAATATACAGCTTGAAGTCATTGACCGAGGAAACTGGTTTTACGTACAGTATACAACCAAAAGGCAGTCAGAAATGCCAGAGGCAGACACGAAACCGCCGATCGCATTCCGTGCAGACTTTGATGCATTGCCAATTTTGGAAGACGCAGAAAGTTTACCCTACGCATCAGAAAATCCCGGAGTCAGCCACAAATGCGGGCATGACGGACATGCATCCGCATTGGCAGGTCTGGCATTAGAACTGGATGCAAACGGCGCAGACAGGGACGTATATCTGATTTTTCAGCATGCGGAAGAAATCGGTCGCGGAGCGCAGGAATGTGTTCCGTTGATAAAAGAAAAAAAGATAGCGGAGATTTACGGTTTTCACAACTGGAGCGGTTTTCCAAAGGGAGCGGTTGTACTTCGGGAAGGCGTCAGCCAGTGCGCTTCCAGAGGTCTGACTATTACGTTTACCGGGAAAAAATCTCATGCAAGTATTCCGGAGCAGGGAAAAAATCCATCAGTGGCAATCGCAAAACTGATTTTATATGTGCAGAATTTATTACAGGCAACAACGTTTGAGCAGCTTGTACTGGCAACGATCGTGAATGTAGAAATTGGCACGAAGGATTTTGGAATATCTGCCGATGAAGGTGAGATTTCCTTTACACTTCGGGCGGCGTTGCAGCGAGAACTGGATGAATTGGAGCAGATGATCCGCACGCAGGCAGAAAAGTCTGCAGCCGAAGAAGGATTACAGTTATCCTATGCCTATGATGATCCGTTTCCGGAAACTGCAAATGATGCAAAGGCTATCGAACGGGTGAGAAACGCGGCAGAAAAATTGCATCTTCCAGTGGTAGAACTGACGGAGCCGCTTCGTGCATCGGAAGATTTTGGCTATTATACGAAAGAATGTCCGGGGGCGATGTTTTATCTTGGTAATGGTGAAGATTATCCGGCACTTCATACGCCAGAGTATGATTTCCGGGATGAATTATTAGAACTGGCAGTAAATATTTTTCAGAAATTGATATAATCCGGTTAAGGAAGCTATCTGATTTGTTGATAAAGATTTGATGAATGATAGATTGAGAAGTAAATGCAGGAGAAGGAAAACAAGTAAATTTATATCAGATGGGAGATGACTCCCATCTCTATAGGTGGTGAGAAACAAGCTAGTATCAATGGTGGGAGCCAATCCCCCATCTGATATAGCCTCCGGCAGGATTACAGAGGTGCGCAGTTGAAGTATGTCATGCAATTGCATGACGCGCACCTCGCAACAAGAATGCCGGAGCATTCTTGAATTAAAACAAAGAATCGAAAAATTTACGGTAAGGAGAAGAAAAAATATGTACATTATTCCAAGACCACAACAGTGGTATCAGAAAGAGGGAACGTTTACACTAAAATATGATCGGAGAATTGTGCTTAACAGCAACTGCCCGCCGGAAGTTTATGAAGACGCACAGATGCTGCAACAGGATCTGGAGGAATATGCAGGCTTTTGTACAACTATCAGTTGTGGAATCCCAGAAAACGGGGACATTTGTTTACAGTTGGGCGAGCACATGAAGGAGCAGGAGTATACACTGCTTGTTCAGGCGCATGGTATCTGTATCACCGGTGGCAGTGCAGTCGGCATTTTTTACGGTATTCAGACACTGCGTCAGATCATAGAGCAGTGCGGATGCTGTATTCCGTATACAATTATTGTGGATCAGCCGAAAATTTTGCACCGGGGATTTTATCACGATGTGACAAGAGGAAGGATTCCGACGATGGATTACCTGAAAAAGCTGGTAGATCGCATGGCATTTTACAAACTGAACCAGTTACAGCTTTATATGGAGCATACCTTTTTGTTCCGGGGATTTTCTGAGGTTTGGAGAGATGATACACCACTGACGGCAGAGGATATTTTGGAGCTGGATGCTTACTGTAGAAAACGGCATATAGAGCTGGTTCCGAGTATTGCCTGCTTTGGTCACTTGTATAAAGTGCTTCGGACAAAAACGTATGGTGAGCTGTGTGAGATGCCCGGAATGGAAAAAGAGCCTTTTGGATTCGTGGATCGCATGCGGCATCATACTCTGGATGTGTCAAATCCGGAGAGTATCCAGCTGGTAAAAGCGCTGATTGACGAGTTTATGCCTCTTTTTACCTCACAGTATTTTAATATCTGTGCGGACGAAACTTTTGATCTGGGAAAAGGAAAAAGTGCAGCGCTGGCAGAAGAAAAAGGAACACAGCGCCTGTATCTGGATTTTGTAAAAGAACTCTGTGAATATGTGGTGAGCAAAGGTAAAACACCGATGTTCTGGGGCGATATCATTTGTGAGTTCCCGGAGGCAGTACAGGAACTTCCGAAAGAAACCATTTGTCTGAACTGGGGCTATGATGCGGACTGGCCGGAGGATTCTACAAGAAAATTGTCGGAAGCTGGAGCGAGACTTTATAACTGTCCGGGTGTCAGTGGATGGGATCAGCTGGTGAATCAGATTCGGGTTTCCTATGAAAATATCAGCAGAATGTGTCAGTATGCCTCAAACTATCATGCAGAAGGTCTGTTGAATACAGACTGGGGCGATTGTGGACATATCAATCATCCGGATTTCAGTCTGCCGGGAATGATCTATGGAGCGGCTTTTTCGTGGAATCTGGAGATTCCGGAATTTGAAGATATCAATCGTCAGATTTCAAGAGTTGCTTACGGAGATGAGACGGAAACACTGGCGTCTGTACTGGCACGGATTTCAGAGAGCTGGAAGTTTACATGGCGGAATATGGTAGATTTTCTGGAACAGGATGGATTGAAATTGGCACAGATGGGGAATCCTACAGACAGAAAAGCACTGTTAGATGAACTGGAAAAACTGGTAAAAATAGAAGAACCGGCGGTTTATCAACAGGCAGCACAGGAACTGGAAACTATTCAGCAGGAACTTTATGCAGCGGTGAGCCATTTACCGGTTGGCCGACGGGGAAAAATCCGGGCATATCTGATCGCGGTACAGGGAATGATCTTGTTACAGAAAATCGGAGCAGTTCTGGCGGATTTCATAGCGTTGATGGAGGCACAGGGAAAAGAACCAGCAGAGGATCAGACGGTACAGTCCGATATAAATATGGAAAACGATATTAAAAGAATTCCAGAACATCAGGAAACAGAAAATGCTCACAGGGAAGAACAATGGAATCTGGCGGAAGATCTGGAATATTGGTTATATGATTACAAAAAACTGTGGCGAAGTGTCAGCAAGGAAGCAGAGCTGCATCGCATTGAGCATGTAATCTGCCAATATGCTGATTGGCTGCGTGTATTTGACAAAATTTGCGATTAAAATATAGCATCGTGCACCTTGTTTTAAAGAAAAATATACCAGCTTTCGCTGACCAGAATCACGCACCAAGTCTCACGTGCGTTCGACTTGAATTGTAAGTTCTTAAGAAAAATTCAGAATTTCACATAGTAGATTTTCAAAAATTTCTGCTAAACTGAATGTGTTGCTAAGGAAAAGAGAAAAAAGCAGCAATGAGGGATAGTGGAAATGAAAGAAAGAGTAATAGAAAATACACAAAGAAAATATAAACAGAGCAGTCTTTGGGCGGGAACAGAACCAAAGCAGGAGAAGCGAAACCAGATGCTCCAGAATGTGGTATTTACCGGGATTCTGGTGGCAGTGTTTTTCCTGCTCATTGGTCTAATCCTGCCGGAAGGCTGCTTTTATGGTTCCACCATTGACTGGTATGATCAGCATGTGACGCTGGCAGAAACCATCCGCCGCACCTGCATGGAAGAAAAAACGCTTGCACCGGCGTGGATGATCATTGGCGGCGGCAATAATGGATTTCAGTTTGCCTATTATGGGTATTTCCGTCCGGATATTATTCTTGGATGTCTGCTGCCACAGGTGCCGATGACGTTTTTGATTCCGGCATATGCACTGTGCAGTTATCTGGCAGCAGTGTTATTAATGCGTTACTGGCTTCGACTGGAAGGTATGTCTCCTTTTGGCGCATTTTTCGGCAGTATGCTGTTTTTGCTGGCAAACTGTTTTTTCCAGACACATCGCCAGATTATGTTTGTGAATTATTTACCATTTTTGCTTTTGGCGCTGATCTTCCTGAAAAAACGAAAATTTGCGCTGATGTCGGTCAGTCTGACACTGATCTATCTGCATAGCTTTTATTATGCGATCGCCTGTTTGGCAGTGATCGGATGGTTTGCGGTAGGAATGTTACGACGGGAAGCAGACTGGGCAGGAAAGCGGAAACTGCTGTTTCAGGTGGTAACCAGTGTGATTTTATCCATAGGAATGGCAATGATGCTGTTGCTGCCTACCTTTATGGCAATTCTGGAGCATAAGCACAGCGGAGAAAAAGCAACAACACTTACGGATCTTATGCTTCCGAATGCACAGAATCTGCTGTATTCCCCGTATGGCATGGGATTGACGGTGATTTGTCTGTACCTGCTGCTTCTGGGATTGACCATCAGAGAATATCGCTGGCAGTCAGCACTGTTATTGCTTGGAAGCCTGTTTGGCGTGGCACCCTACATTTTAAATGCAACGCTGTATGCAAGGGGAAAAATTTTGGTTCCGTTTGTACCGGTGGTTCTTTTGTACTGCATGAAGATTTTTCAGAAAATCCGCCGTGGAGAAGTGCGCTGGAGATTTTGGATATTTCTTGTCTTTGCCGGAGTCATTGCGTCCCAGTGGGGACAGGCATGGTTCTGGTGGGTGATATTGGATACCGGCATTTTGCTTGTGGCTGCCCTTGTGGATACGAAATTGAGGAAAAAACAAGAGGTGAATGGATGCTCAGATATCGGATGTGAAACCGGCATTGTGCGTTATCTGTTTTTGTTTATCATGCCATTTCTGATCTATGTGCGTCTGGCAGATGGGGAAAACTGGCAGGGAATGCCGACTTCTGAGGCGCAGGAGCAGAATTTTACCGAAGAAGAGTTGCAGGCAATCTGCGGAAATAAGCTGTATCGCTGCAACAAGCTGACGGATGCAAAAAAAGAGTGCAATGCGCTGCAGTTTTACGGACAGCAGACGACGACTATGTATTCCTCTGTGACCAACTCTGCATATCAGAATTTTTACTATGATCTGACCAAGATGCCGATTCAGATCAACAACCGCACGGCACTCCTGGAAGAACGAAATCCGCTGTTTGCACAGCTGATGGCAGAGCGTTATGTGCTGACTACTGAAAATAAAATCCCTTATGGATATAAAATCGTTGCACAGCAGGGAAAAAATGTAATTGCAGAAAATCCAAACGTGCTGCCAATCGCATATACGACTTCAGACTGTATTTCAGATCAGCAGTTTGAAGCACTTGGTGATACGCAGAAAATGACAGCACTCAGTCGTTACACGGTTGTAGAAGATGCGTCAGATTCTGTTTCCGTATCTGATATGGAGCAGATTTCATTGCCGGCACTGGATTCCAATGAGGTGGAATGCTCTGACAATGTAAAAGTGCAGGCAATCAATAACGGTTATCAAATGAAAGTTACCGATAAAGGAACAATCCGGATTCCATTAGATTCCGCAATGCAGAACGGAACGTTGTATTTCCGGTTTCGGGTAAACAACCATACAGAAAAACCAGTGGTAATCTCTGCAAATGGAAGAAAAAATAAACTGTCGGGCTTAAGTGCACCGTACCCGAATGAAAATAATTGCTTTTCCTATATGTTAAAAGAGCGTGGCAATGACAAATATATTATGCTGCGGTTGTCAGAAGGCAGCTATGACATTACTGACGTGGCATGTTATGTGTTCCCGGGTCAACTTCTTGCGGATAAGCAGGTGGAAGCAGCAGAACTGGTTTCAGAGGATCAGTGGGAGAAAAACAGTGTATTAAAATGCAATGTGACCGCATCTGAGGATGAATATTTTGTAACTTCCATTCCGATGCAGAATGGACTGAAACTGTATGTGGATGGCAAAGAGACGAAAATAGAGACTGTAAACACAGCATTTGCCGGAGCAAAACTCTCATCCGGTTCTCATACGATAGATCTGCGGTTTGATCCGCCGGGACAGAAATATGGGATGATGGCAAGTCTGCTGTCGGTGGTATTGTTTGCCATATGGTCAGTGGCGACTGTACTGTACAGACAAAAGCATCACAGATGAAAATTAGTCACAAAAATGATGGAAGAAATTTGTTAATAAGAGATAGGAATGAAAATGGGCACTTTTGGATGAGGTGTCCATTTTGTTTTCAGAAAATTAGATTAAAAACACATTCAGATATGCTATTTTAAGAGGTGATGATAAGAATAAAATTTTGCAGTGATACAGAGAATAGATTTAAAATAAAAATAATTTCTTTTTTACTAAAATTGGTAGCACCAATGTATTGAAAATTATGAAAAAGCTGATATAATAATTGAGATAATGAAATTGCATTTTAAGGAAAAAATAGTTACCATAAAATGTAGACTTTTTGACCAGAGAAAAGAGGCGTTGTTATGAAATATATTCGTCAATTTGTCACTATTCTTTTTATCTCTTTTATTGGAGAAGTTTTGAAATATGTATTGCCGCTGCCGATTCCGGCAAGTATTTACGGACTGGTGCTGATGTTTATTTTGTTAGAGACAAAAGTACTGAAAGTGGAAGCGGTTCAGGATGCAGGAAAATTCCTGATAGAGATCATGCCGATGA
Organism: Roseburia sp. OM02-15; assembly: GCF_003481835.1. NCBI lineage: Bacteria > Bacillati > Bacillota > Clostridia > Lachnospirales > Lachnospiraceae > Roseburia > Roseburia sp. OM02-15. Next base: position 11,643 of record NZ_QULX01000027.1, on the reverse strand, counting down.
TGTTTATCCCGGCTGGTGTTGGTCTGTTAAATGCATGGGATAAGTTAAAACCAGTGTTGGTTCCGGTTATCGTGATCATGTTTATCTCAACGATCGCAGTTATGGGAATATCCGGAAAAGTAACACAGACGATGATTGAAGCAGAGGAGCGTAAGAAAAATGAAGGACATTCTGAGTAATTCTATGTTTTTCGGCGTACTGGTGAGTATCCTTGCATATGAAGTTGGTGTACTGCTGAAAAAGAAATTGAAATTTGCACTGTTAAATCCGTTACTGATCTCCATCGTGATCATTATCCTGATTCTGGTGGGATTCCATATTGATTATGATACATACAACGATGGCGCACAGCTTTTGAGCTATCTGCTGACACCGGCAACGGTATGTCTGGCAATTCCGTTATATGAGCAGATGGAGCTGTTGAAGAAAAACTGGAAAGCCATTATCGGTGGTATCGTGGCGGGGGTTTTGACCGGCGCAGTCTGTATTTTAGTACTGTGTCTGATCTTCCGACTGGAGCATGATATGTATGTTACCCTGCTTCCGAAATCCATCACAACAGCGATCGGTATGGGGGTATCAGAGGAGTTGAACGGTATCGTAACCATCACTGTTGCAGTTATCATTATCACCGGTGTGGTTGGAAACGTGCTGGCAGATTTTGTGTACAAGTTGTTCCATGTTACCCATCCGGTAGCAAAAGGAGTCGGACTTGGTACTTCCGCCCATGCGATTGGTACCGCGAAAGCTCTGGAAATGGGTGAAATCGAAGGTGCCATGGGCGGCTTATCCATTGCAGTGGCAGGTATTCTGACGGTTATCGTAGCTCCGATTTTTTCACATATCATATAGTATGTAATGTATATGGCTCTGCTGAGATGAATTGGATTCAGCATGCTTAAAACTATGAAGCAATGCAGATGATTTTGTAAGCGCTGAGCAGAAAACAATATCAGAAAAATGAAAAGCGGCTCATTTATGAGTAATATGCCCTCTTTTAGACAGACAGTAAAAACTGTTTATTTGAAAGCGGGCATTTTTTATGAAAAACGGTATGTTCATATATGTGTTGTTGCCATTGACTAATACTGTTGGTCAG
>NZ_QULX01000027.1:234-10534 GCF_003481835.1 Roseburia sp. OM02-15 | reverse complement strand
ATATGTGTTGTTGCCATTGACTAATACTGTTGGTCAGTTTGAACGCAGAATAAGCATTCCCCAGCTTCAAGTGCGTGGAGCACTAAGCGGTGGGTAAGGGGGGGATGCTTATGTCAGTGGGAGTTAAAAGCTCCCACTGACAGGTCGCAAAGCGACTGCGTTCATGAGCAAGCAGCGAAAGCGGATTGCGAATGTCCGCTTTACAAATATATCAGATGGGAGATGACTCTCACCTCTATAGGTGGTGAGAAACAAGCTAGTATCAGTGGTGGGAGCCAATCCCCCATCTGATATAGCCTCCGGCAGGATTACAGAGGTGCGCAGTTGAAGTATGTCATGCAATTGCATGACATACTTCAACTGCGCACCTCGCAACAAGAATGCCGGAGCATTCTTGAATTATAAGAATCTGGTAACTGTTTTTATCAGCACTGAATCATACTTGCAAAAATAATGCATTGTACTTATAATCTATGTTAGAAAAAACTGGAAAAAGTATAAATGGATATTCGAAGCGTTAAGATTAGTCTGAGTTATATCTTCAACTGAGACAAATGCTCCGCGAGGGCGCACATTGTCTGGGAGACAATGGTTTTGCGCCGACCGGAACGGAGTGTAGAGTGCAGTGATTCTGAAAAGAAGATGTCAGCTTGCGCTGACCAGAATCACGCACCAAGTCTCACGTGCGTTCGACTTGAATTTTTTCGTGAGATTCCAGTATCAGACAAATAGTAGAAAGAGAGAAAAGACATGAAGTATAAAAGTGTGAATGAATTGGATAAATTTATGTTCCAGGATGCCGAAGTGAAAAAAATGGAGTTTAACCCAGAACTTATGACAATGGTGTTACTTGGCGCGGCAGCAAGACACAACAATCCATCCAATGATACTCTGGTGGATCGTTATCTGGACGATACAGAGATTCGTCTCAAATCTCCGAAAATTACAAGATTTTTGTTAGAGGGTGCAAAATATTACGATGCAAATAATGTCTTTTTGCGCGAAGTACCGGATCAGGATATTCCGAAGGATCAGTTTAAGGAGACTTTCCAGAAAATGCAGGAAGATGGTAAAGTATTTGTGATTACACCGAAGGATGCAAAAAATGGAGGCGAATACTGCTGTGAGATTGCGGTGGATGTAGACGAAGATACTTACTGGGTAGAAGTAGAATTTGAAAAAGCAGTCGTAGAATGGGAGCATTTCTTAAATAAAGTACCGGCATAGAGAAAATCAGATGTGGTTCATAGAAGAATATATTAGTATGTATTGGTGATAGGTATATGTTTATTTACATATGCTTTTGATGGAAGTTCTACATTAAGTATATTTTACTTGAAATACAATAGCGTCAGACACAGATATGAGATAGATGAACTAACTGTAATGATACGGAGGAAAAATAACGGGAATGATACTGATAAGTATTCTTATTGCTGTTGCAATCATTATTGGTTTACTTGGCTTAAGTGTGTACATGCTTCGACCGGAAACAGAAAAAACACGTTCTTTCGCTGCCTTCGACAATACAATGATCGCGCACCGGGGCTTGTTTAATAATAATTCAGACGCCCCGGAAAACAGTCTTGCAGCGTTCCGAAACGCATTGGAGCATGGCTTTGGCATGGAGTTGGATGTGCAGCTGACGAAAGACGGAAAACTGGTGGTTTTCCATGATTTTGACCTGAAGCGCATGTGCGGCGTACATAAGAAATTGACCGAATTAACATATGCAGAATTAGAGCAGTATTCTTTGAAGAACAGCACAGAAAAGATACCGCTTTTTTCTGATGTCCTGGAACTGGTCAACGGAAAAGTGCCACTTGTGGTTGAAATTAAAGTTGATTTTGACTATAAGGCAACCACGGAAGCGGCGGCTGCAATGTTGTCAGAATACAAGGGCGTTTATTGTATGGAATGCTTTAATCCATTGGCACTGGTATGGTACCGCAAGCATTTTCCAAAGGTGCTTCGTGGACAGTTGTCTATGGACTTTTTTCAGAGCGAGGATAAAATGCCGCAGATCGTGCGTTTTTTCCTGACAAATCTGTTGTTGAATTTCTGGGCAAAACCAGATTTTATTTCCTATAATCATAAGGATCGCCAGATCCGGGGCTTTCGTATGTGCCGAAAGCTGTTTGGGGTAAAAACTGCGGCATGGACGATAAAAAGTGAAGCTGAATTGCAGACGGATCGCGAAACATTTGATATGTTTATTTTTGACAGTTTTCTGCCAAAAGAAGGGGAAAAGGTGAGATTGAGTTGAAAAAACAAAAACAGAAAATTGATGAGAGTAAGCTGCTCTTTTCCAACCACGATCTGAAGGTATTGCTGATACCGCTGATGGTGGAACAGTTGTTGAACTCCCTGATGGGAACCGTGGACAGTATGATGGTCAGCAACGTGGGAAGTGCAGCTATTTCTGCGGTTTCGCTGGTGGATTCCATCAACGTGCTGGTTATTCAGGTGTTTACGGCGTTGACAGCAGGCGGTGCCATCATCTGTTCCCAGTATCTTGGAAGGAAAGATGTGAAAGCCTGCAATAAGGCGGCGCGTCAGGTATTGTTGGCGATGCTTGTAATCTCCATCGGACTGATGGCAGTGTGCATCGTATTCCGTCATCCGTTGCTGCGGTTGATTTTCGGAAATGTAGAACAGGATGTTATGGACAATTCCCAGATTTATTTTCTGATCACGGCGATATCCTTCCCATTTATTGGATTGTTTGACGCGAATGCGGCATTTTTCCGGGCAGAAGGAAATTCCAAACTGCCGATGACAATTTCAGCGTTGTGCAATCTGGCAAATATTGCCGGAAATGCGATCCTGATCTTTGGATTTAATATGGGGGTAGCTGGTGCGGCGATTTCCACTCTTGTTTCCCGTATTTTGATGTCCATTATTATGATCTGCCGTCAGCGTGTGCCAAAACAGGAGATTGTCATCCGTGATTATTTCAGCATCCGACCGGATATGAAGCTGATCTTGATCATTCTTTCTGTAGGAATTCCGTCTGGTATCGAAAACGGTATGTTCCAGTTTGGTAAACTGGCAATTCAGTCAACGGTATCAACCCTTGGAACGACAGCAATCGCGGCACAGGCTATGACGATCATTCTGGAAAATTTGAATGGTATTGCGGCGATGGGAATTGGAATCGGTTTGATGACGATTGTCGGTCAGTGTATCGGTGCCGGCGAAAAAGAGCAGGCGGTGTATTATATCAAAAAGCTTGCTGTGCTTTCTGAGTTTGTCGTAATTGTGTGCTGTCTGTTGATCTGGGCTTTGACGAAACCGATTACGATGATCGCTGGTATGGAGCCGGCCAGTGCAGATATGTGTTTTTACATGATGACAGTAATTACCATCGTAAAACCGATTATCTGGGTTCCGGCGTTTATTCCACCGTATGGACTGCGTGCAGCAGGAGATGTCAAATTCTCCATGATTTTGTCGACCTGTTCTATGTGGATCTTCCGTGTGAGTCTGTGTATTTATCTTTGCAGGGTGCAGGGATTTGGACCGATCGCGGTGTGGATCGGAATGTTTACGGACTGGACGGTACGTGGCATTATCTTTACGATTCGATTCCACAGACGGAAATGGCTTGACCACAAAGTCGTTTAGAGGTGTCTTGTTTCGGGTGGCTTAAAATTTATGGCTATACTTTAAGATTATGAAAGCGGACTCAGACAAATTTATCCTTCCAGCTAACAATCGCTTGGAAGAATAAATTTGCTCTGAGCCCGCTATTTACGTAGTGCGATCAGAAAAGTTGAATTTAAATGAAACCGCTTCTTGAAAAAAATTAGGAGCTCTTAATTCACTCAGTGAAATTAGTAAATTTTTGCGTCACCCTGCACTTCGTGCCACACATGCATATAGAGTATCGAAGCAATAAACTTTGTGTTGCATGTGCAGATATTGTAGGTAGATTTGTGAATTTGTCCAAAACCTATATGAGCGAGAAGTTATGATAGCGAATCTTTATCCTTTTTCAGCAGTGGTGGCGCAAATGGAAACACGTCCTGATAGGATTCGATTTCACCATCATTTTGTGGTCCGGATGGGATCAGACCAGTCTGGTCATTGGCAGAAGCAGATTTTCCCAGATAATCATAGTCAAAATTGTCAGTTTTATCTGCCTGATCAAACGTACCGGTGGTAACAGCATCTTTACTTGGACCACCATAATTTCTGTGACAATTCGTGTCATGTGTATTGTTATGTGTATGCGTATTTTTATTCATGTTCATTCCTCCAAATATAAAGTTTTAGTTTGCAGCATTAGTATTGGTAGAATGATAGAAGTTATACAGATACATAAAAGAACTTATATAACATAAAAATTTTGACATTATTATAAAAGAATGCTTATATAGTTATGTAAAGCGAGTGCTACCGATAGACGGTTAATTCAGTATACGATTAGACAAAAATTGTCGCTTCAGTTTTCCAGACGTGAGGGCGGCTATTAGGGTGTTTTATCTTAGTCGAGAAGACTCCCACTTCTGCAAGTGGTGAATAATAACAAGTCTTTCTCAGTGGGAGTACAATCTCCGACTGAGATAAACGCTCCGCGGGGGCGCACATTGTCTGGGAGACAATGGTTTTGCGCCGACCGGAACGGAGTGTAGAGTGCAGTGATTCTGGGAAGAATATGTCAGCTTTCGCTGACCAGAATCACGCACCAAGTCTCACGTGCGTTCGACTTGAATATTATCCTTACGGAATGTGTATCCGATACTAAAGCAGGGTAATCGACAGCGTGTTCATAACGTAAAAAGGAGAAGAACTCAGATTAGTGATGAAGGGCGTCTTAGCCCAAAGCACTCATCTGAGTTCTTCTCCTCTCTACTTATCGTAAATTACGCTGTCCAATATGAAGGCCATCGTTTTATCCATCGTAAGCTGATCGGCGATATTCTCCACATCTTCCTCTTCCAAAGTCTCTACGAATTCCTCCGGATCTTCATCCTCCTCTATCGCAATCGCCCGAAGCTCCTCAGCCAGCTCTTCCGGTGTAATGCTGATCTTTTCAGCCGCAGCAACCGCATGCAGTACGCTCTGTGCCTGAATTGCTTCCACAGCTTCCTGTTCTTTATCCGCGTAAATCTCATCTTCGCTGTGACCGGAACGTTTGCAGTAAAGTTCCAGCGGAATCTGATTCATTTCCAGTTCATCCAGAAAATCATCATAATAAATCTGTGTCATTTCTTCTTTCAGGTCATCATCGATCGGAATATCAGAATCGGCAATAATTTTTGCCATAACTTCCCGGGCAAATTTTTCCCGGACGGAAGTTTCCCGGCGTTCCTGCAGATTTGCAAGAATCTCATCTTTCCATTCATCCAAAGTTTTATATTCGGAAAAATCTTTTGCAAACTCATCATCAATCGGTTGATAGTCTACAAGACGCAGTTTTTTTAAGGTTGTACGGAATACAACGGAACGGTTCTGCATGGCACTGATGCGGTAATCAGCCGGAAAAGTAACATCAATATCAAATGTATCACTGATATTTTTGCCAATCAGAGCTTTATCGAATTCCGGTAAAAAAGCCTTTGCTCCGATGGTCAATGCAAAGTTTTCTCCATTTCCGTGCGGAATGGTCTTTCCGTTGTAGCGACCTTCAAAATCAAGAATTGCCTGATCGCCAGTCTGTGCACTGCGGTCATCAATATTTGTGGCAACAGCGTATTCTTTCTGTTTCTTCTTTAACACATTCATGACTTCGTGCTCCGTCACTTCAGTGTTTGGACGTGTCATGTGAATGCCTTTGTATGTTCCTAATCTCATAAGAGTAATTCCTCCATGTTATTTTTAGTATTTTTAATCAGAACGATACGAATCAGATAATTTCAAGGATAGAAGTTTATCCTTGTGAGTTAGAAAAACAATCCGTATGTTCCCGAATCTACCGTTATCATATCACAGAAAACAGGACAGCGTATAGAAATATTAAAAAAATCGTTAAGCAATTTTAACCAGAACATATTCCTGTAATGCAAAAAATAACGTCAATGGAATAAAAAGAAACATTGAGGAGGAGATAGTGCCTTGTATTCTTTTGTATAACATAAGCAGAAAAATATTATGATTTATCTCAGTCGAGAAGACTCCCACTTCTGCAAGTGGTGAGTAATAACAAGTCTTTCTCAGTGGGAGTACAATCTCCGACTGAGATAAACGCTCCGCGAGGGCGCACATTGTCTGGGAGACAATGGTTTTGCGCCGACCGGAACGGAGTGTAGAGTGCAGTGATTCTGAAAAGAATATGTCAGCTTTCGCTGACCAGAATCACGCACCAAGTCTCACGTGCGTTCGACTTGAATTAATATATGAATTTTGTATTGACAAAACCGGTTATGAGTATTATTGTATTAATCAAGTAATACAACAGTACAATAATACAGAAGATGCATAGAATAAAAAGAAAGGACAGTAAGATGATATGGCATGGAATTTTGTAAACGACCGATCGATTTACTTACAGTTGATCGATATTATCCAGAACAGAATTGCAACCGGCTATTATACGCCGGGCAGCAAACTTGCGTCGGTGCGTGATCTTGCCAGCGAGGCGGAGGTCAACCCGAATACGATGCAGAAAGCACTGGCAGAGTTAGAGCGCATGGGACTGGTTTATTCTCAGAGAACAAGCGGAAGATTTGTGACAGATGATGAAGGGAGAATACAGGAAATGAAACGCGAGACAGCACGGGAAACTATACAGACATTTTTACAGCAAATGAAAAATATGGGTTTTGAAAAAGAGGAAATTATAGATCTGATCCGAGAGGAGAAGGAGGGAGCGAGTCATGAGCAGTAGACTGGAATGTAGAAATCTGACAAAAGATTATGGAAATGTAATGGCATTAAGTGATGTCAATCTGACACTGGAAAGCGGCAGGATTGTTGGTCTGCTTGGACCAAACGGAAGTGGAAAGACGACACTGATCAAGACAGCAAACGGTCTGCTTCAGCCGACATCCGGAGAAATTTTATTAAATGGCTTAAAACCGGGACCGGAGACAAAATCATTTGTTTCCTATCTGCCGGATGCGAATTATTTACCGGACTGGATGAACATAGACGGACTGGTTGGAATGTTTGCAGATTTTTACGCAGACTTCGACCGGAAAAAAGCCGAAGAAATGCTTAAACAGTTAAATCTTCGTGAAAAAGACCGGTTAAAAACATTATCAAAAGGTAATAAAGAAAAAGTGCAGTTGATTCTGGCAATGAGCCGAAAAGCAGAAATTTATTTTCTTGATGAGCCAATCGGCGGTGTTGATCCGGCAGCAAGGGACTATATTTTAAATACAATCATCCGTAATTATTCAGAGGACGCACTGGTTGTAATGTCCACACATTTAATTGCAGATATTGAACGTGTATTAGACGAAGCAGTATTTATCAATCGAGGAAGCGTTGTTTTTCATCGCAGTGTCGATGAAATCCGTGAGACAGAACATAAATCAGTAGATGAGTTGTTCAGGGAGGTATTCAGATGTTAGGAAAATTGTTAAAATATGAGTTAAAATCAACCAGCAGAATGATGGGCGTATTATATCTGGCTGTGTTGGTTGTGGCAGCGGTAGTTGGATTTATTGCCAGAGGAATGATTCTGGGTGCGACACAGGGCAATGCCATTGCAGTTGTGATCAGTGGTCTGATCTATGGATTATTGATCGTGGCATTGATGATCGTAACGATTGTGATGGTTCTACAGCGTTTTTATAAAAATCTGCTCAAAGGGGAAGGTTATCTGATGCATACCCTTCCAGTTCCAACCTGGATGCTGGTTGCATCAAAAGTAATCAGCTCACTGATCTGGATTTTACTGAGTATTGCGGTGCTGTTCGTATCCATATTCGTTCTTGTACTGACAGGTATGCTTGGCAATGGTCTCTTTTCAGTGACAGATATTGATTGGGCATCCATCGACTGGACCAATATTTTTAAATTATTCCGGGAAAGTGCCGGAGAGGTGATTATGTCCATTGTGGCAGTTATTATTCAAATTGTTCGTATTGTTCTTCTGGTTTATACTGCGATGGCAATCGGTGCGGCTGCAAAGAGCCATAAAGTATTTTACAGCGTACTGACTTTTATCATCATTCTGATCATTATGGGAATTATCGGTACGGTAACAAATATCAGTCTTATTGATATGCTCAGCGGTTCTGCAGCAGTAAATGAGACAGCGGGAGGCACTGCTGGAATGTTCTTTGAAGCCGGAGACGGACTGGCATCAGCCGGTTATATCGGAATTCTGGCAAAGCAGTGCATCACAGATGCAATTTACAGTGTCGTATTTTTCTTTGTGACCACCTGGTTTTTGAAGAATAAATTAAATTTGGAGTAAAATCCACACATCTCATACAGCCTATGCTATAATAGCGATATGCAGGATCAGGAGATAACTAGTTTCAAGTCAAATATATGTTAGATTTGAGGTGGAATTTTGGACAGCGTGAGCTGGCATAGTTTCCCTGATTGTTGTATGGGGAACAGAGAGACTTTAGAAAATGGGAGGAATCACAATGGTATTAGTAAACACAGATTATATTTCTGGAAAAGAACTTGGAATGCTTGGAATGGTAAAAGGAAGCACCATCCAGTGTAAAAATATCGGCAGAGATATCGGAGCCAGCTTCAAAAACCTGGTTGGTGGAGAGATGAAAGCATATACAGAGATGATGAACGAAGCAAGAGATCTGGCAATTCACCGGATGATCGGAGAAGCAGAGCAGATGGGCGCAGATGCAGTCGTAAACGTACGTTTTGCCACATCCGCAATCATTCAGGGAGCAGCTGAAGTTATTGCATATGGTACCGCTGTTAAGTTCATACACTAAGGTATAACTGGCGCTTAGCTGGTGTGAGAGAATATGTTCCTTGAAAAACAAAAATGTAGCACAAGTAAAAAAACATAGAACTTGCGTGTTATGTGGTGTGAGTGAGCATGTTACTTGAAAAAAGAAAGTCGTAACGAAAATAGAGAATCCCATATTTTTCATCAGGCGAGGCGTCTTAGCCTGCATGATGAAAAATGTGGGATTCTCTTACATAACCCGAAAATTTTTTTTCAAAAATATGCGAAGGAATTTTATTCGCAGCATCCAGCCAGTCCAATTGCTCCCGGACCACTATGACAGCTGATCACACATCCTGTCATAACATACTCATAACTCTCAAATCCAAATCGGATCGCATTTTCTTTCATACGATCAAGTGCTACCTGAGAAAGTCCTTTAGAGTACATCAGATACAGACATTTTCTGGAAACATCATGTTTTGCCAGATATTCTTCCATATATGTATCCACAAATTTTTCAATCGAACCGCGGTATTTTTTAGAAGCCAGAAGTTTTCCATCTACAATCTCAATCAGCGGTTTCAGGCGAAGCAGGGTAGCGCCAAGGTATGCAGCATTGGATACACGTCCGCCTGCTTTCAGGTAATCTAAGTTACCCGGAATAAAAGAACAGAATACTTTTTTGTTCCAGGATTCAATTTCGTCAGCCAGAGCTTTGTAATCTGTCACAGTATCTTTTTTTGCCTGAATGATCTCATATGCCTTTGCAAGATGAGCAGTGCAGCCGCCGGATACGTTTCTGGTATCGATCAGATAAATATCCTCAAATTCGCGGATAGCGATCTCTGCATTCTGATAAGTAGAAGAAGCCAGAGAGGAGTATGCCAAGTGCATGATGACACAATCCGGATGTTCCGCGCGGATCTCATTAAAGAAGTCAATGTATTCGCCAACGTTTACAGCGGAAGTTGTCGGGATTTTTTTGGTTTCATTATAGTATTCGTAGATTTTATCTACGCTGATAGTTCCATCTGCATAGGAAGTTGCATCCATGACGATGTGCATAGGAATTACTTTTATATCGTATTTTTTTACAAGGTTTTCCGGAAGATCGGAACCACTTTCAGTGGTGATGATAATCTCTCTCATGTATCTAGTACCTTTCTTGTTGTCTGCTAAAACGACAACATGTAGTTTTCAATACTAGATTACACCTACAAGGGAAGAGTGTCAATAGAAAACAATTGGCAGAAGTTGAGAGGAAATTGCCTGGCAAGAAAAGGATGACAGAGTTTTGGGAAAATGCAAGAGCTTTGAGGTTTCTGCACGGTGTGATAGAAGGAAGAAATTTAACAAATTATAGCAAGAATTCTCCTTCCTCTACAGGTGGGAGATGAATTGCAAAAATAAATATAAAAAGCAAAACAGAACACTTGTTCTGCAATGAGAAATATGGTATAATACAATCAGTCGAAA
>NZ_QULX01000027.1:0-224 GCF_003481835.1 Roseburia sp. OM02-15 | reverse complement strand
TGTGGTATAATACAATCAGTCGAAAAGCCAGAAGGGACTGATTGTATGGATAAAATGGATCATAATGCACATTCAGTATATCTGATGTATTATCATCTGATTATGGTTGTAAAAGATAGAAGAAAAGTAATAGAGGATCCGATTTCAGAACGGGCAAAAGAAATCTGGGAACATATTGCACCTGATTACGGGATCACACTGGAAGAATGGAATCATGATTTAGA
>NZ_QULX01000026.1:0-34034 GCF_003481835.1 Roseburia sp. OM02-15 | reverse complement strand
GAAAAGCGGTTCCAACAATAGCAAAACCCTGCAAAAGCAGGGCTTTGTCTACAGTCTGATTCTTTTTTACTTTAATGTAATTCCGAATGACATTTTTATTTCGCTTTCTTCTTATCTGCCGTCTTACTTTTTACCGTTTTTGGCGCATAATCCTTCATACCCGGAATCGCACCACCTGACACCGCCCACAGATACAAGCTCGCTACGCTGCAATACGGTGAAAAACGTCTGCGATACTTCTCAAACAACTTCTTATCAATTTTTCTGTGATGATACACCATACGAAGTCCCCGCAAAATCGCCAGATCACCATAGCTAAACACATTCAGTCTCTGCATGCAAAATAGCAGAATCATCTCCGCCGTCCACACACCGATTCCTTTTAATGACGATAACGCCTCAATCGCCTCCTGATCTGACATCTGCCATACTGCATCCAGATCAAATTCCCCACTTTTTATTTTTTCTGCAAAATCCGTCAGATATTCCGCTTTTCGAAACGTCATTCCATACGCCTGCAATTTCGGGATTCCTGCTTCCAGAATCGTTTCCGCATTAATGACACCAAGATCGTCCTGCATCCGCTGCCAGATCGTTGCCTGAGCTTTCATGGAAATCTGCTGACCGATAATGTGGTGTACCACAGAAGAAAAAAGATCCGTGTCCACGGTTCTCTCGATCATTCCAAGTGTATCTATCACTTCTGCCAGCTTTTTGTCCTTTTGTTTCAGATATTCTATTTCTGTTTCTCCATATTCAAAATACATGTATTTTCTCCGTTCTGTGATTTATCTGATTTTTATTTTCATTTTACTATGTAGTCTGAATCATCATTCGGCTCTATCGTCGATATCATCTTCTAAACAGCATTCCACGGAAATTCGGAATTGTCAAGTAACAGATAACAATATATAATCATATCTGATATCTAGTTCATCTCAGTCTGAGTTGAGACTCCCACTTCTGCAAGTGGTGAGCAGTAACAAGTATTTCTCAGTGGGAGTTCAATCTCCGACTGAGATAAATGCTCCGCGAGGATGTGCAGTGATTCTGAAAAGAAGATGTCAGCTTGCGCTGACCAGAATCACGCACCAAGTCTCACGTGCGTTCGACTTGAAAGTCAGCATTTGTCACGAATCAATTACACAAACATGTTGACTCGTTTGTACTCATTATATTCTATAGTACATATAATTTACTTTAACAAAAACAGGCACTCATAGACTATGCATATTTTTCATGTTTTTATGTGATATCGATATGCAATTTTTCAATTATTTATAGTATGATTCGAAATTTAAATTATCAGATTACAAAAGAATCCGACAGCATCCTTCAATTTTTAAAGGAACACGGCTACTCTTCTAACTTAATCGTACATTTGAAAAAAACACCGGAAAGTATTTTAAAAAACGGCATCTGGAGTTACGTAAACGAACCACTTCACATCGGTGACACCCTTCACATCCACATAGAAGAAAACGAAGGTTCCGACAATATCGTGCCAAACGAAATTCCTCTCTCCATTTTATATGAAGATGAGGATATTCTGGTCATTGACAAACCGGCAAATATGCCGATTCATCCTTCCATCAATCATTATGAGCAAACACTGGCGAATGGCGTGCTGTGGTATTATACCGCACAGCAGATTCCCTACACATTTCGCTGTATCACACGACTGGATCGGGACACCACCGGTGTCACACTTCTGGCTAAACACATGCTTTCCGCTTCTGTCCTTTCAAAAGCAATGCAGCAAAAACAGATTCAGAAAGAGTATCTGGCACTTTGCGACGGTGTTACTCCAGAAGAAGGAACGATTGATGCACCAATCTGCCGTGCCGCAGATTCTGTCATTGAGCGGTGCGTGGATTTTGAAAATGGTGATTCTGCCGTGACTCACTTTATCCGGGAATGGACCAACGGACAGATTTCTCTGGTTCGTGTCAGACCGGAAACCGGGCGCACCCATCAGATTCGGGTACACATGAAACACATCGGGCATCCGCTTCTTGGAGATTTTCTGTATCATCCGGAAGATCATTCCATGAACCGTCAGGCACTGCACTGTGCATCCCTGACCTTTACACACCCAATCATGGGTGAAAAATTAACCATAAACGCAAAACTGCCGGAAGATATGCAGCAGCTTCTATCTCAGTCATAAAACTTCGATTGAGATAGAACTTACCCATACCTTCCGGCAACTTTTATATAACACCTTATTTTTTGCTTTTTCATTCACACTTTCTTGCTTTTCAGCTGAGAAATATCCCTTATGTTTAATCAAACTTCTGGTCTTACTTTTTATTATGCAATACTTCTCTGCGAATATAATCAAAAGTCGCATCCTCGCCCTCATCTGCCAGCATATACAACAATTTTTCCAGCAATTCCCGTACTTCTGGATGCATAATATGACGATCTTTTCCATGCAGATAATACTCCAACGCACTGCGATCCGTATATTTTTCCTTCTGATAATTTTTCGAAGCAGACATACGGTCAATAAACATTTCCACCACATACTTGTCCGGCATACGCATTCCTACCATCGCCGGCTCCGGCGGCACACCATAATCAATCCAGTATTCCATGTGGTGCTTATTTCGCCCTTTGTGATGAAGCCATGCGGAAGAATATCCCTTGTCCTTTCGCTCTGCATTATTCGGACTGACATCTCCCTGATAATATTTGCAGCCAACCAGAAACTCCGACGGCATATATTTTGACAGATCATGCAACAGGCCCTGCTTGTACAGACCTACCCGAAAACAGCCTTTCATGACCAGCATTTTATGATGATTGATTGTCTTTAAATGTTTCCAGAATCTCAAAAAAATATGCCTCCCGCTTTAATTTCCAAATCGAAGGATTTTCAACTTACGCGAACTAAAATCACATGTAGAATTTCACATACATCCTTCTTCCATAGCCATACAAATATCATACTTAAAATGTGATAAACACAAATGCAGTACTCATCTGTATCAGATGCAAAATAAACAAATGCACCGGATAAAACGCGTAAAACACGTATTTTGCCGATGGGCCTTTCTTCCCATTATACAAAAAGATTGGCAAAAAGGCAATCACACCCGGCAGTTCCACACTTCCGAAAAACAGCAGCGAAATGATGACAAATGCCACTGCCTGAGCGATCACATTCTCATGCAGCATCCAGATAAAATAAATCAATAAGATGCCACCAGCACCGTAATCTGTCTGCAATGCCTGTGCCACGCAGGCACAAACTGCTACTACAACAAACTGCCACACCATCGGAATCGGTTGCCCTTCGATCCAAACTTCCTGTAGCATCTTGCCTTTATGTCCTTTCACATAAGATGCTCCATTCTGAATCAGATCCAGCATCACCAAACCAATCGTCAGCGTCCAAAATACATTTTGGGAATGGATATCTACGATTTCATTTGAAAAAGCCAGATCGAATGGGATTTCCGAAATCAGTGCAAACAAAAACATCCGCAATTCATATTTTCGAATCTTGCTGGTATGAATACTTCCCTCAACAAGTAAAAACACAAACAATGGAAATGAAATCCTTCCAATATAACGAAATATCATGTTCATTGGAAACAGCACCGCGCCCACATGGTCAATGACCATTGTTATAATGGCAATCATTTTCAGTGCAAAACTGTTGATGCATTTATATTTTTTATTCATAAACACGTCCTCTTAACTTTCTGTAATTTCCACCAAATTATCTTATCATAGATTTATCTATATGTAACCTGATTTTTTATTACACTATCAGATTCAGAAGCGTTTTTACAATTTCCTCATGCTATTTGCACATAACCCAATTATTTATGTACCCCATCTGCTGTTTATTCTACGATGACTTGCGTAGGACTCGTATTTGTTATAAGATAATAGAAGTTCTATCACCATTTTTATTATGGAAATTTTATTGATAGCACGGCAACTTATTTTTCGAAATAATCCGGAGGATTTTATATATATGAATATTGCAATTATCACTGGCGCTTCCAGTGGTCTTGGACGTGAATTTGCTTTGCAGATTTGTCAAAACTATGCTTCTGAAATTGATGAAATCTGGCTTCTTGCCAGACGAAAAGAATCTCTGCTCGCTCTGGCACAGGAAATTTCTGCCACAGGGATCTGTGTCGGTGCCGCTATGCCGATGGACATTACAGATGACGAACAGATGAAAGATTTTCAGGATAAACTGGACATCGAAGCTCCTACTGTCAAATATCTGGTCAATGCTGCCGGTCTTGCCAAAATTGGCGGACCATTTACGTTGCAGCCGGAAGAATTAACCCATATGATTGATCTGAATTGTAAAGCAGCCGTTCATATGACAGCAATTTGTATGCCACATTTTGACAAGGGTTCCAGAATTTTACAAATTTGTTCCACTGCCGGTTTTCAACCAATGCAGGGACTCAATGTATACGCTGCATCGAAAGCATTTCTACTCCGCTACAGTCAGGCGCTTCGCTGGGAATTGATAGGAAAACAGATTTATGTGACAGCCGTCTGCCCATACTGGATCAAAGATACCGAATTTATCGGTGTTGCAAAAGATACCGACAATCCAAAAGCAGCCCGTGCCGTACACCATTTTCCACTGGCTTCCAGGACAAAATCTGTGGTACGTCTTGCTTTGCTGGATAATAAACTCGGACTTTGGGTATCCACTCCGGGACCGGTCTGTTTTGTGCATCGATTGTTCTGTAAAATCATGCCGCCTGTCGTAGCTATGGGTTGGTGGGAACTACTTCGACGCGTTTAAGTTTCGTTTTGGGCGGCACGTAGTGCAAGGTGGCGCAAAAATTTACTAACTTCACTTCGTAAATTAAGACCTCCTGCAATTTTCTCTCAAGGAGCGATTGGTAGCGACTGAGATAAAATTGCAGGAGGTCCTATTATAACCTAACGTAGTAAATTTTTAAGTCACCTTAGAATTTTCGGAACCGTTCGTACCGCTCTTCGGCAAGTTTTTCCGGTTCTTTTCCAAGATTTTCCGCCAGAAAACCACGAATCCGATTTTTCATATCTTTACTGAGTTCCACCAAATTCGCTTCACTCGCCGGCATCGGCTCGTCAATAACATCATCTACGATTCCCATTTCCAACAGATCTTTTGCCGTTACTTTCATCAGATCTGCTGCTTCCGGTGCACGTTTTCCATCTTTCCAGAGAATAGACGCAAATCCTTCCGGTGAAAGAATCGTATAAGTCGCATTTTCCATCATCCAGACTTTGTTTCCGACAGCCAGTGCCAACGCACCGCCGCTGCCACCTTCACCGATGACGATACTGAGTACCGGCACTTTCAATGCCGCCATCTCATACAGGTTTCTGGCAATCGCCTCACCCTGTCCATGTTCCTCGGCTTCCAGTCCCGGAAATGCACCCGGTGTATCGATAAAATTGATAATCGGACGGTGGAATTTTTCCGCCTGTTTCATCAGACGTAAAGCCTTGCGGTATCCTTCCGGAGACGGCATACCAAAGTTTCTTGTAATATTTTCTTTGGTAGTACGTCCTTTCTGCTGCCCGATGACAGTAACCGGACATCCATCCAGATAAGCAATACCGCCTACAGTTGCTCCGTCATCATCCACATGACGGTCTCCATGAAATTCCTCAAAATCACTGAAAATCTCATGAATATAATCTAACGCAGTAAGTCGCTCGGAAGCTCTCGCTGCCATCACACGATCCCATGCGGTCATTTTTCCTTTTTTCTTTTTCTGCGCATGCATGATATACGCAGGCTCTACTGCATCCACCATATCCACAGATGCCTTCTGTGTATGCATATGCAGCAGACGTGCTAAGGTATCTTTCATGTCCTCACGGCGGATAATTCCGTCAATCAGACCATGCTCTACCAGAAATTCTGCGCGCTGAAAGCCTTCCGGCAGTTTCTGTCCGATAGTCTGCTCAATGACACGGGGACCGGCAAATCCTACCAGCGCACCCGGCTCTGCCAGAATAATATCACCTAACATGGCAAAACTTGCTGTCACACCACCGGTGGTCGGATCGGTAAGCACAGAAATATATAACAGTCCTGCATCGGAATGTTTCTTTAGCGCTGCGGATGTTTTTGCCATCTGCATCAGGGAGACCATTCCTTCCTGCATACGGGCACCGCCGGAACAGCAGAAAATGATAACCGGAAGTTTCATTTCTGTCGCTTTTTCCACCGCGCGGGTGATTTTTTCACCTACCACATATCCCATACTTCCCATGAGAAAACGGGCATCACAAACTGCGATCACTGTTTTCTCGCCTTTGATGGTGCATACCCCAGTTGTCACAGCTTCATCAATATGAAGTTTTTCCTTTAATCCGTCCAATTTTTCCGGATAACCCGGATACTCCAGGGGATTTGCTGTCTGAAGACCGGTATCCCACTCTTCAAAGGACTGCTTGTCTGCAACCATGCGCAGTCTGCGCTTTGTGGAAAGACGGAAATATTTGCCGCACTTATAACAGGAATAGTGATTGTGTACCACATCTTCTTTGTAAAGTAATTCCCCGCATGCGTCACATTTGATCCACATGCCCTCCGGGATATCCTGCTCTTTTCGCGGAACTGTAATATAGTTTGTTTTCTTAAACTTTAACACTATGCTTCACCTTTATTCTCAAAATACTGCTCGATAAAACCGGTTGTAATATTTCCGGACTGGAACACCGGATGTGTAATAATATCGTACTGATAATCCAGGTTTGTGGTAATTCCGTCAATGTTGACTTCACCCAGTGCACTGCGCATTTTATCGATAGCTGTCTGTCTGTCTTTTCCGTATACAATGATTTTTGCGATCATAGAATCGTAGTTTGGCGGAATCGTGTAACCGGTGTAAATGGCGGAATCAATGCGGACACCGTTTCCTCCCGGCAAATGCAGATACTCGATTTTTCCCGGACAAGGCATAAAATTCTTTGCCGGATTCTCTGCATTGATACGACACTCAATGGCATGACCGGTGATGTAGATATCTTTCTGTCTCCACTGAAGCTTCTCTCCTGCTGCAATAAAAATCTGCTCTTTGATCAGATCCAGACCTGTGACAAGCTCTGTTACCGGATGCTCTACCTGAATTCGTGTATTCATTTCCATGAAATAGAATTTTTTGTTTTTATCTAATAAAAATTCGATGGTTCCGGCGCTCTCATATTTTGCTGCCTTTGCTGCTCGAACAGCTACCTCACCCATCTGGGCACGGAGTTTGTCGTCCAGTGCTGCGGACGGAGATTCCTCCACCATCTTCTGATGACGACGCTGAATGGAACAATCACGCTCACCCAGAGAAATGACATTCCCGAATTTGTCTGCCAGAATCTGGAACTCAATATGGCGCGGATCCTCGATATATTTTTCAATGTACATGGTGTCATCAGCAAAACCATTGACGGATTCTGTCTGTGCCACCTCAAAATTTTCTGTAAAATCCTCGGCACTGCGGGAAATACGCATACCTTTTCCACCGCCTCCGCTGGCTGCCTTGATCATAACCGGAAAACCGATCTGTTCTGCCAGTTTCAGACCATAATCAGCGGTATAAACTGCTTCTTTCGTGCCCGGAACAACCGGAACTTTTGCGTTGATCATGGTGTTTCTTGCTTCCTGCTTATTTCCCATCCGACGGATGACTTCCGCGGAAGGTCCGATGAAAGCAATGTGACACTGCTCACACATCTGTGCAAATTTTGCATTTTCAGACAAAAATCCAAATCCCGGATGGATGGCTTCTGCTTTGGATGCAATGGCTGCGCTCAAAATCCGTTCCATATTCAGATAACTGTCTGCCGGTGCTGCTTTTCCGATACAGATGGCTTCGTCTGCCAGCTGGGTATGCAGCGCGTCTTTATCTGCAGTTGAATAGACTGCCACAGAAGTGATACCAAGTTCTCTACAGGCGCGGATGATACGCACTGCGATCTCACCTCTGTTTGCAATTAATATTTTCTGAAACATGTTCTCTCTCCTAACCAATGGCAAAGGTCAACTCTGCGATAACCGCTACTTTTCCGTCTACGGTTGCTTTTGCGGAAGCCACACCGATCGGTCCTTTCTGCTTGATCATGGTTGTTTCCAGCATCAGAACGTCTCCCGGAACAACTTTACGTTTGAACTTTGCAGAATTGATGGCTCCAAAATAAGCGGTTTTTCCTTTGAATTCATCACATCCAAGGATTGCTACGGCACCAACCTGTGCCAGTGCTTCCACGATCAGCACACCTGGCATCACCGGTTCTGCCGGGAAATGTCCTGCAAAATACGGCTCATTGTAGCTGACACATTTTTTTCCTACCGCGCGTTTGCCCGGCTCTAATTCTTCAATCGTATCGATCAGCAGAAACGGCTGACGATGCGGAATGATTTCCATGATTTCTTTTGTTGTTAAAACTGACATCCCAGACCTCCTACTCAATGACAAACATTGGCTGATCAAATTCTACCAGATCGCCATTTTTTACCAAAATTGCTTTTACGGTTCCGTCATACTCGGACTCAATCTCGTTCATCAGCTTCATTGCTTCCACGATTCCAAGTACCTGACCTTTTTTCACGGTATCGCCCACCTGTACATACGGTGCTGCATCCGGAGCACTTGCAGAATAAAAGGTTCCAACCAGAGGACTTTTTACGGTATTTCCGCCGATTTCTTCTGCTGCATCTGAATCTTTTGCTGTCGGTGCTGCTGCCGGAATCTGTGCCGGTGCTGCAACGGCTGACGGTGCGATCATTTCTACCGGTGCAGACGCTACAATCTTTTTCTCAGGATGTTTTTTTATTTTTACGGAAACGCCATTTTCTTCATAACAGAAATCTGTCAGACCTGCCTCGGAAACAGCGTTCATTAATTCGATTAACTGGCTAACTTCCATCTTTTTTCCTTTCCATCTATACAGCAGATATGGGATATATTATTGATTTTGAACCAATAACGAATCCCATTCTGCTAACATATTCTTTCTTACTCTGTATATTTTTTGATCAGTAAACTTGCGTTGTGTCCACCGAATGCCAGAGAGTTTGTCAGGGCGTACTCAAAATCCATATCCATGCCATGTCCCTGTACATAATCCAGATCCAGTTCTTCGTCCGGATGCTCAAGACCTACGGTCTGATGTACATAACCATTGTTCATCTGAAGAACACATGCAATAAATTCAACTGCTCCGGCTGCTCCAAGCAGATGTCCGATCATGGATTTTGTGGAGTTTACTTTGATATCATATGCATGATCACCAAAGGCTGCTTTGATGGCTCTTGTCTCAAATAAATCATTGTGATGTGTGCTTGTTCCGTGTGCATTGATGTATGTGATCTCTTCCGGCGCTACATTTGCGTCTTTCAGGGCAAATAACATTGCATTTTTTGCACCTTCTCCGTCTTCTGCCGGGGATGTGATATGGTATGCATCACTGGTTGCGCCGTATCCAACTACTTCTGCAAGGATTTTTGCACCTCTTGCTTTTGCATGCTCTAACTCTTCCAGAACAACAACGCCTGCTCCGTCACCAATGACAAATCCATCGCGGTCTTTGTCAAACGGAATGGAACAACGCTCCGGGTTGTTGGATGTGGAAAGTGCGGTCAGTGCAGTAAATCCGCCGACACCGATCGGAGTAATGGCATTTTCAGTACCACCTGCCAGCATGACATCCGCCTCACCGTACTGGATGGAACGGTATGCTTCACCGATGGAATGTGTGCCTGTCGCACAGGCTGTTACCACGTTAATACTTTTTCCTTTTAAACCAAGCTGAATGGTTACGTTTCCGGTTGCCATGTTTGTGATCATCAACGGAACCAGAAGCGGGTTGATTCTGGAAGGTCCTTTTTCCAGAAGTTTTTTGTGCTCACGCTCGATGGACTGTAAGCTTCCGACACCGGAACCGATGGCACAACCCACGCGGTACGGATCTTCTTTTGACATATCCAGACCTGCATCTTCGAATGCTTCTTTTGCTGCTGCTACTGCATACTGCGCAAATGGCTCCATTCTTCTTGCTGCTTTTTTATCCATGCGGTCTGCTGCAACAAAACCTTTGACCTCTGCTGCAACTTTTACCTTAAAATCTGTGGTATCAAAATAGGTGATCTCGCCGAAACCTGTTTTTCCGGCTTTCAGACCTTCCCAGTATTCTTCTACGTTTAAACCGATGGGATTGACGGTTCCCATTCCAGTAACTACTACTCGTCTCATCTATATGTCTCCTTTTAATGGTTATTTTCTTTGTTTACATCGCCATGCCGCCATCCACACAGATCACCTGACCTGTGATATAGGACGCTTTTTCAGATGCCAGAAACGCAACAACATTTGCGATTTCTTCTGTTTTTCCATAACGACCAAACGGGATCTGCGCTTTTCCTGCTTCTTTTGCCGCATCTGTCATCTGATCCATCATTTCTGTCTCGATAAATCCCGGTGCAACTGCATTCACGCGGATGCCGCGGCTTGCAATCTCTCTTGCCATGGATTTTGTCATTCCGATAACACCTGCTTTGGAAGCACAGTAGTTCATCTGACCCGGATTTCCAAGTACTCCGGATACAGAAGAAATATTGATGATGCTTCCGCTTTTCTGTTTCAGCATATATCTTGCAACGTGACGCATAGTGTTGAAACTTCCTTTCAGGTTTGTATCAATGACTGCGTCAAACTCTTCTTCTTTCATCTTCATCAGAAGATTGTCTTTTGTAATTCCGGCATTGTTTACCAGAACATCAATGTGACCGAATTTTTTATAAATGGATTTGATCATTTCTTCCACAGCCGCAAAATCTGTCACACTGCACTGCCAGGTCTCTGCCTGACCGCCAGCTGCTGTGATCGTCTCTACCACTGCCTCTGCCGCTTCTTTTGATCCATTATAATTTACAATGACATAAGCACCTTCCTGTGCCAGTGTCATAGCAATCTGTCTGCCGATTCCGCGGCTTGCGCCGGTAACGATCGCAACTTTATCTGTTAATAATTTTTCCATACTGCCTCCTGCACTTAAGCAATTTTCGATATTTCTCACTACCTGTAAAACTCACTGCTTATAAAAGTGGAAGTTTTATCTACTGAGCTAACTCACTCAATACACTATCAAGATCCGTTACCTTATCGACGTGATAAGCCGGAACGGTTTTATCTATACGTTTCATAAATCCACAAAGGGATTTTTTTGGTCCAATTTCAATAAATGCCTCTACACCGTCTGCGATCATGCGCTCTACGCTCTGCTGCCAGCGGACGGATGAGGAAATCTGTTTTTTCAGCAATTCCTTTACCTGTGACGGGTCTGTCACATAATCAGCAGTTACATTTGTAATATAAGGAACTGCAATTTCATGAATTTCTACATGTTCTAACTCTGCCGCAAGTTTTTCTCCTGCCGGCAGTAACATGGCGGAGTGGAACGGACCGCTGACATTCAGTGGTGTGCACCGTTTCGCACCTGCTTCTTTTAAGGCTGCTGCTGCCGCATCTACCGCCTGCTGCTCACCTGTGATTACAATCTGTCCCGGACAGTTGTAGTTTGCGATGGATACGATTCCTTCGGTCTCCTCGCAGATTTTTTCAATGACTGCGGTATCAGCGCCAAGCACAGCTGTCATCGCTCCACCTGTCGGAACCGCTTCCTGCATATATTCTCCGCGTTTTGCAACCACGCGGAATGCATCTTCCGGTGTCATCACCCCGGACGCAACCAGAGCTGCGTACTCACCAAGGCTTAAACCTGCATTTACCACAGATTCCAGTCCTTTTTCACGCAGTACACTCCAGATGGCAAGCTCATCTGCAAGCATTGCAATCTGGGTGTATTTTGTGATATTGATATTTTCGTTTTCTTCGAAAAGAAGCTCCTTCATAGGGATACCGCTTACTTTTTCTGCCAGATCGATCATTTCTTTTGCACATGGGAAAGTCTCATAAAAATCTTTTCCCATGCCAACGTACTGAGACCCCTGACCGGGAAAAATAAACGCTATTTTCTTCATTTCATTTGCTCCTTTTCGCTTATCATTTCAACAGTTTTTCAGGAAAAACAGTTTTTGTTCTGTTCTTCCTGAATCAACTTTTCTTATTAACAGTGCAGTAATTTTTCTGCCTGCTCCATAATTTCATCTACAATTTCCTTACAGCTCTGCTCTTTTTTGATTAGGCCTGCAATCTGTCCTGCCATAACGGTTCCGTTTTTGACATCCCCGTCAATGACTGCATTTCGAAGAGATCCGACGGTCAGACGCTCTAATTCTTCAAATCCGGCTCCCTCTTTCTCCAGACGCAGATACTCTCTGGACATCTGATTTCTCAGACAGCGGATTGGGTGTCCGTTGCTTCGGCCGGTTACTTCAGAATCAATGTCTTTCGCCTTGATGATCTTCTGTTTGTAATTCTCATGACAGATACACTCGGTAGCCACACAGAATCTGGTACCGATCTGTACTGCTTCTGCACCAAGCATCATTGCCGCTGCAAATCCTCTGCCGTCTGCAATACCACCGGCTGCGATCACCGGGATATCAACTGCATCTACAACCTGCGGAACCAGTGTCATAGTTGTGGCAGCTCCGATATGTCCACCGGACTCGGCACCTTCTGCAACTACCGCGTCCGCACCTGCTTTTTGCATCATCTTTGCCAGCGCCACACTTGCGACAACCGGAACAACTTTGATTCCGGCAGCTTTCCACATTTCCATGTATTTGCCAGGGTTTCCGGCACCGGTTGTCACAACTTTGATACCTTCCTCCACAACAACATGTGCCACTTCCTCTGCATATGGACTCAGCAACATGATATTTACACCAAATGGCTTATCTGTCAGTTTTTTTGCTTCGCGGATCTGTGTCCGAACCACATCGCCCGGCGCACTTGCCGCTCCGATCAGTCCCAGACCACCTGCATTGGAAACTGCTGCCGCCAGATGATAATCTGCTACCCAGGCCATGCCGCCCTGAATGATCGGATATTCAATTCCAAAAAGTTCTGTAATTCTTGTCTTCATTTAAATTTATTCCTCTACACCATGTGCTTTCAGATAATCAATGATTGCTCCAACTGTTGTAAGGCTCTCAAGTTCCTCAGACGGAATCTCGATACCGTACTCCTCTTCCAGAGCCATAACCAGCTCAAATAAATCTAAGGAATCTGCATCCAGATCCTCTTTGAAGTTGGACTCCAGTGTAATTTTATCCTCATCTACAGATAACTGATCAGCGATCATTTCTTTCATTTTCTCTAACATAATTTTATTCTTCCTTTCAAATAATTTTTATTTCAAATATTTTGATATTCAAAGTATATTAGATTTCTTTTCCTTTGTCAACAAAAAATTTTGAAAAAGAATTGACTTTTGTTCTACGAATTTTTATACTTGTAGTATTCTATGGGGTAAATTCCTATATAGAGAATATATAGAAAAAGATGAGGGCAATTAAAATGAGCAATACGAATAACACAAATAATGAAGAAGAAATCTTCGATCCGCAGGAAATGTTTGTTACTCTGGATCTGGATGATGGTTCCCAGCTGGAATGTCAGATTTTGACAATTTTTGATGTAGATAATCAGAATTACATTGCACTGGTTCCGGTTGATAATGATGAGGAAGTGATCTTCTACCGCTACTTTGAGGATGAGGAAGGTAATCCGTCTCTGGAGAATATTGACAGTGATGATGAGTTTGATGCTGTCAGTGACCGGTTTGATGAGTTACTGGATGAGGAAGAATTTGATCAGATGTAATTTGCATTCAAAACGAAAATTTATGAAAAGGGAGAGTCAAATTTATCTCGCTCACTAACAATCGTTCGCTGAGAAAAATTTGACTCTCCCTTCTTTTACTTTTGTGAATTTTATTCTTCTGTGACTGGTTTTTAGGTTATGAAAAGCCAGCGGTTAATATATTTTTATCTAGTACATTTTTGCTTTTATGATACACAAGATAATATCTTTTTATTGGTCTTCTATCGTTTAATTCTGGCAGATTCGCACTCTGTCAGGAACCGTGACGGATCCATGTCTTTATTTCGAATCTGATGCGACCAGAGCAGATACAACCGGTTCTTCGCCCGCGTCATTCCGACGTAGAACATTCTGCGTTCTTCTTCCAAATCTGCATCCAGCACTGCTTTTTTATTTGGCATGACTTTTTCGTTTACGTCTACCAGAAATACCGTATCGTATTCCAATCCTTTGGATGAATGTAATGTGCTTAAGTTTACTCCATCTGTCGCTTTGTAGCTTTTTGCCTGTTCCTCCAGTTCTTCCCGCAGCTGTTCGATATGCTCAAACCAGGTGTCAAAGGTATCAAATCCTCTGGCATTTTCCTGCAATTCATCCAGCACGTCTGTCAGATCTTCGAATGGAATCCGGCGCACATCCGCATATTCCCGCAGATAATTTTCATACGCCACACCTTTGCGAATATAGTTGATGGCAGAAAACGGGCGCATTCCCGCGATCACCTTCAGATCCATCTGCAATTTTTCCAAACGTTGCACCATCCACCCCTGATCCTCATAAAATTCTTCCCACACATCAAAAGCAACTTCCTCATAGGGCAGACTTTCTCTGGAAAGATACCGTTTCGGACGGTTCATGATCTTCAGAAAATTGCCGCGGCTGCGGTCACCTCTGGCAATGTCTATGTACGCAAACAAATCCCGCGTGATCCAGTGATCGTAAATATTCGGGATCCGGTCTTTTGCCGTAAACGGAATACTGTAATCCAGCATCATTTCCATCAGAAAGCGTGGCTGCATATTGGTACGGAACAGCACTGCCATATCTTTGTACTCCATTCCTTCCCGGTGCAGACGCAAAATTTCCTGTATCACATACAAATTTTGTTCCCGCTGTGTCTGAAATTCCTGTTTTACCACCGGAATCCCCGTTTCTGCTGCCGGTGTAATCTGTTTTTCAAATCGTTTTTCATTAAAGGAAATCAGATTTCCCGCCTGCTTGACGATCTCCGCTCCGGAACGATAATTGGTATCCAGTATTATTTTTCCGGCATTTGGATAATCCTTTGTAAAATTCAGCATAATCTCCGGCTTTGCCCCACGAAATCGGTAAATGGACTGATCATCATCACCGACGATAAACAGATTATCCTGCGGTGCCGCCAGCATTCGGATAATGTCATACTGAATCTGATTGATATCCTGAAACTCATCGATCAGAATATACTGATATTTCCGCTGCCATGCCGCCAGAATATCCGGACGCTGCACCAGCAGTTCCTTACAATATACCAACATGTCATCAAAATCAATGAGCCGGTTCTGATGTAAAAAGGATTCATAAGCTTCGAATATTTTTCGAAAGACATCCTGTCCACAGCAGGATGAATAGTAATGTGCCAGATTTACCGATGTGTTTTTCACCAGACTGATTTCAGAGAACAGACTGGAAATAAATTCATTCTCATCATCATATTCCAGACGCAGTCGGTGAATATATTCCTTCATAAACTGCAATCGCTGCTCTTCTTTTACAATGTTATCTGCCGTATAGCCATAGGCATGTTTTAAAATCATAAAATAGACCGCATGAAAAGTCCCGAAAGATACCGATACTCTCCTGCCGCCCATTAATTTTTCAAACCGCTGTCTCATCTCCGTGGCTGCCGCTTTCGTAAACGTAATGACCAGAATGGAGGATGGCGGTATATGGTATTGTTCGATCAGATGCTGCACCCGGCGGGTGATGACCAGAGTCTTTCCAGACCCCGGTCCCGCCAGCACAAGCTCAGGTCCGTCTTTGTGCCTGATCGCATTGATCTGACTTGTGTCAATCTTCATAAATTATTTTAATTCTATCTCCCGTAATTGTTTCGGAGGCAGTTTTTTTGTAGAATCCTTAACAATCTGCTGTACTTCCTTCTTCGCATTCGGTACCGGAATCAGCGTACCAGCTCCGGCTACACATCCGCCCGGGCATCCCATGCCTTCGATCAGATATCCGTTCTTCCGACCAGCTTTTGCAAGCATCAGTACCTTTTTACACTCATCCAAACCTTCGACATGCTCAATCAGCACTTCTACATCCGGATAATACTCATGGATACAGTTTTCGATTGCCTGAGACACACCTCCGGCTACCGCATAACCACGACCAGCTCCAGTTGCATCATGCAGATGTCCCTGACTCTCAATCGTCTTCGGATCAATGCCACGCGCCTCAAACATGGCATCCAGTTCTTCAAATGTAATAACAAAATCCACATCACTGCGGACTGTTTTTCTCATAGCTTCCAGTTTCTTTGCCGCACACGGTCCGATAAATACAACCTTTGCATTCGGATGTTCTTTCTTGATACTGCGGGCGGTTGCCACCATCGGTGTCAGCTCCTTGGATACACTGTCAATGATCTCCGGGAACTGTTTTTTCGCCAACATGGACCATGCCGGGCAGCAGGATGTCAGCAGGAATGGCTTTTCTCCTGTTTTTACATGGTAAACATAATCATGTGCCTCTGTCACAGCTCCGATATCCGCACCAAGTGCTACCTCATATACCTGTGAAAATCCTAATTTCAGCAGTGCTGCATAAATTTTATCCGGTGTCGCCTCTTTGCCAAACTGTCCTGCATAAGCCGGTGCGATCTCCGCAACAACTTCTCCACCGTTTTTCATACAACGAATCAGCTGGAAAATCTGGGATTTATCTGCGATGGCACCAAACGGACAGCTTACCATACACATACCGCAGGATAAGCATTTATCCTGATTGATAATAGCTCTGCCATATTCATCAGATTCAATTGCCTTAATACCGCAGGCAACGGAACAAGGACGCACCTTTTTACCGATTGCATCATACGGACAGGCGCTTTTACATTTTCCACATTTGACACATTTTGACTTATCAATATGTGCCTGTCCATCCACATGTGTGATCGCATCCCGCGGACATACTTCCATGCAGGAATGTGCCAGACATCCACGGCAGAGGTTACTTACCTCATATACATTATCCTCACATGCGTTACATGCAGACGGAATTACCTGCATCAAAGGTGGCTCATAATACATCTCATCCACGGTTGCTTCATCCAATCCGCTTGTAATATGAACCGGTTTATTCTGTGGTCGAAGAGATAATCCAAGTGCCAGTCTGGTACGTTCGGAACTTACTGCACGCTCTCTGTAAACACTGTCTCTGAAACGCGGATTCTCATCCGGAGATAACTTGTATGGAATTGCCTCCAAATCATCATTGATATTTTCAGACTCATACGCAATACGCGCAACCTCAACAAAAACATCTTTCCTTAAATCCGAAACCTGTGTGTGTAATCCTCTCATATAAACTAATCACCCTTTCCTATGGTCTCTCCTATCCCTGCCATTAGTTTAAAGCCTAACCCCTGCACGGTCAATAGAAAACACCTGGGGTACTTAACAAAAAACAATCAGTTACCATTTGCACACTATCCCCTGCCTTTTCATATGATAAAACAAACCTTAGAATAGGAAAGGACATCATATTTTGAACTGTAATTGCAATTCTATGAACTCTGATCGTCCGTATATGACGGATTTTAAACGTCCCGACTGTGAGAACCAGACCATTGCCATGGCCTACGTTCCCTGGCAGCAGTTCCGGAATCTGTATGATCTGGACCGCGCCCTTCAGGTCGGTACTATTTTTGCCGAATTAGATAAACCGTTTACCGGGAAAGGAGGTATGTGTCGTGAACGCAGCATGTAATGTAGAAAAACAGCGGCTGATGAACGCCATTTACCAGTGTGGATTCGCCATCAGCGATATTACCCTCTTTCTGGATACCCATCCAAAAGATCCGGATGCGCTGGATTATTTTCAGCATATGAAACACAAATATAACCATTTTGTGGCAGAATATGAAACAAAATTCGGTCCCCTTACCCAGACCGGAGAACAAAGGCAGAATTATTGGCAGTGGGCCGTATCACCGTGGCCATGGGAAAGGGGGTACTACTAATTTATGTGGAATTATGAAAAAAGATTACAGTATCCGGTTTGTATCACGAAATCCAATCCGGCGATCGCGAAGATTATCATCTCCCAGTTTGGCGGACCGGACGGAGAACTCTCCGCTTCCATGCGGTATCTGTCCCAGAGATATGCGATGCCTTACCGGGAAGTAGCAGGGTTATTGACCGACATTGGAACAGAAGAATTAGCTCATATGGAAATGATCTGCGCCATCGTCCGTCAGTTAACCCAGGATCTGACACCGGAAGAAATCCAGAAAAGTGGCTTTGACACCTACTACGTGGATCATACCCTTGGTCTCTGGCCGGTAGCTGCCGGCGGCATTCCGAACAATGCCTGCGAATATCAGTCAAAAGGTGATGCCATCACAGATCTTTTCGAAAATATGGCTGCGGAACAGAAAGCCCGCACCACCTACGACAATATTCTGCGCCTGGTCAAAGATCCGGAAGTATGTGATCCGATCCGTTTCCTGCGGGAACGCGAAATCGTTCATTTCCAGCGTTTCGGAGAAGGACTCCGCCTCGTGACCGACCGGTTGAATTCCAAGAACTTCTATGCGTTTAACCCGGATTTTGATGTAAAAGCATCCTGCTAAAAACAACAAATAATATGCGCATGCTCTGATTATTAAAATTATAATAATATTTTTTCGTAAATAAAACGCCTGTCAATGGGTACCTCTAACTACCCACGCAGGCGTTTTTCAACGATATAAATTTCTATCGTTATCAAACAATCGCACAGATCATTTCCATATGGTCTAATAAACCGAACCCCATCCCGCAAACTCAAATCCAAGTAGTTTCAAAACAATCGGCACAACCAAAATCAGTATTGCAAAGAACATCGTCTGAATATAATTTTTTCTCCAATACGAAATCAACAAAACCACAATCACAACTGCGATCATTGACGCCATTTGGGTCAAAAGCAATAACAATACGAAAAACCATACCGGAATTGCCAGCGGAAACTCCTGATAACATGGTATATCCGTAATCGCTGCTGTCAATTCATGCAACGGATAAACTGACGAAATATTCACAAACCGACATATCATTGGAAGCACTGACATAATCATTGCCGCCATCATGCAAACCACCATTTTTCTAACAATACTTTTCTTTCTTCCCTGTTTCGTTGCACACAACAAATACCATGAACCACTCTGGTATTCCATTGCCATCACATTTCCAAATGCGATCACCATACACAGTGAAAGCAGCAACAGATCAATCAGATAATCGTCATTCATTCTTCCAAAGAAATACAGATAACCTGTGTCATAGATAAACTCACCACCGTCTTCCTGTATGTTCTCATACTGCTGCATCACCCGTTGAAATGAAGGATAGAAAAATGTTATCCCATACCAGTCTGCCTTCAACTGCTCTCCCATGCTTTCATCAATCTCACCGTCCGAAACCATCCCATCAATTTTCTCAATTTCAGAAAACGCCTGCGTATACCGCTCCTGTTCCGATAAAATCAGCGCTTCTTTCTGCTCCGTCAGTCCCCCTTCTAACTGCATCATCAGATTCTGATAATACTGTTCCTGCACGGATGGACTATATTTCTGATTCAAAACGCGACCACCGATCGCAAAACTAAATAACAAAAGAATCACAAGTGCCCGATTCATAATCATTATTTTATAACTCTCATAACGGAGTAATGATGCATGCGTGTAAAACGGTCTTTGCTGTTTTGACTGTCTCTTGCTCAACTCAAAATTTGTTCCATGCAGAAAAAGCAAAATCAAAGCAGCAATTCCAAACACAGCAAGCATAATGATCACACTCCATGAAACCAGTAATCGTGAAACCGGATATCCGCCAATATCGAAATTCAAATAGCTTCCATACAGATTTTCTGTTTTCATAAGCCCGATCAGATTGATATATTTAAACAGCGAACCTTTTCCAACCGCCGGAATCAGCAGATACAATAAGTAACTGCAGCCATAGAACAGCATCCCTGCCAGATAAGGCAAAAACATTTGATCCGTCAGGATACAAAGCGCCGTAAGAATCGCTCCCATGCCAAAAAGCACTGTACTCTTTGTCAAAACCGAACCTGCAATATACCCTAAAACGCTGATATTCAGATTGCTTTCCATATAAGCATCTATCGATTGAATACTTGCTGTCACATCTTCAAAGCCAATCGTAACTTCCGAAAAAATCAAATTGCAGCCATAAAGCAACGCCGCAATTGCTATACAATGAATCAGCAACGCTGTCAGCTTGGCACAAATACTCTGAAACTGCCCTCTTTTCGTACTTCGTGTAATATAAAAAAGCTTTTTCTCTTTTTCTTCAAAAATCAAATTCCCGGCAAACAGAAATACCGACAGAATCAGAAATAGATCCGTCCATATATTTTCCATGGAAACCGAAAGTGCTTTTGACGGCATCCATCGAATATTTTGATCCGACAATGCCGCATAATCCTCTGCACTTTTTTCAATGTTTCTTGTGGAAAAATTATTTTTATCCTGATTACCAAAGATCGAAATACCACTTAAACTTGCCTTATTTCCCTGCACAGACTGCAAATATTCCTCATAACCTGCCGCTTTCTGCTGTTCATTATAAAGTTCATCAATAAGATTCTTTTCCTGCCAGATAGAATCCGTAAAATGCAAATAGCTGCCCGCTTGATATGTTTTATAATACTTTTCAAAAACTCCCGGATTCGCAGTCATCTCCTGTTCGGCAAGCGCCTTTCCGCTTTCTCCCTGCATTTTCTGCATATCCAAGACATTCTGAACTAAGCAGACACCATCCATCGTCTCTTTCAGATTGGAAATATAATCCCCTTTTTCGATTTCAGACATTTCCGCTATCTCATTTTGAAAAGACTTATAAGCAGAAAGCGGCACATTTTCACCATTCGAACAATTGACATACCACAAAAGAAACAGGTTTAAAATCAGCAACACACAAACGGACAATGCTAAACTTCGCTTACGCCATATTTTTGCAAGTTCATAATAAATCAGTCTGCACATGAGGTATCCTCCTCAAAAATTCGCATATACAATTCTTCCAGACCATTTACCCTGCCATATTTGCCGCAAAGGTGCTCCACCGTATCCTGATCTATGATTTTTCCAGACTTGATCAGTATGATTTCCTTTGCAATTGGTTCTATATCAGAGACAACGTGCGTGGATACCAAAATCACTTTATCTCCAGCAAGCGCTGCGATTCGTTCTCTGATCCGCACCCGCTCCTTGGGGTCAAGTCCTGCCGTCGGTTCATCCAACACAATAAGCTTCGGATCCCCTAATATGGCCTGCGCGATCAAAATACGCTGTTTCATGCCACCGGAATAAGTACCGATCGGACGGTTTGCAGCTTCCGTCATATTCACATAGGACAATACCCGCGCAATTTCTTCGGGCATTTCCTTTTTTGAAATGCCTTTTAATGTCGCCATATAAGCTAAAAATCGTTTTCCGGTGAAAGCATCATACAGCCCCTGCTGCTGCGGTGCATAACCAATAATACTTCGATACTGCGCACCAAGACTTTTGATCTCTTTTCCATCCCAAAGTACCTGCCCACCATCCGGCTTCAGATTTCCCGTAACAATATTCATCAACGTAGATTTTCCCGCTCCGTTTGGACCAAGCAGCCCATAAATACCGGGAGCAAGCTCCAGCGACACATCATCCAGCGCCAGCTTCTCTTTGTATTTTTTTGTTATATTCGTAAGACAAAGCATACACTAACACCCCTTTCCAACCATCAGGATCGGCTCATACTTTGCATTTCCTGCATACAAATCTGACTTATCGATCAGTGCATATTTGTATTGCGTAATATCATAGGAATTATCGCCCAGTGGCGTGTATTCATAATCATAAATCACCAAAATCTGCGAACCCACCTCTGCCTTAAACTCCAGATTCCAGCCAAGTGCCTGATTTACAAGGGAAGAATGCTGCACTTCGCCGGTATCTGTGTTTACGAAATAATAAGTACGGTCATTTTCGTCATTCCAGGTATCGCAGCACAAAACATGGGCAAACGTACTCATAATGTAATTCTGCGCCAGCGTACATAGTACCTTTTCTTCCTTTGTCGTCAGATTAATAGTTTTTATCTCTCCAGTCTCAGAATTTGACACGTAAAGTGTTCCATCCATAACCGCGATACTATGTAATGTCGCATTGTCCATCCGATATTTTTCATCCAGCGTTTTTGTATTCAAATCTAGAGTAGCCACAACCTCACTGGAATTTTTATACATATTGTTCCAGTCATCATCACTTTTAGTGTAATCATCCGTTGTAAGCGCCTTTCCATAATCTGTTCCAGATAATACCAAGGCATTATCCATGCAACCAATCATTTTCCAGTTGATACCATCCTCATAATTCAGTGAACAGATATCCTCCGCTTTTTGTGTGCTTTTGTTCCAAAACACAAGTTTTCTGTCGGTTGACGTTGTGACGCTGTTATTCCCTTCTCCCATCGTATTGGATAACTTTTTCGTCACAAAATAAAGTCCGGACTCATCTCCAAGTACAACATCTTCTACGGTCAGTCCGGCATCAAACGTAAACACTTTCTGCCGATTGGTACCGTCAAGATTCATTTCATACAACACTGCCTTTGCAGCTTCCGTCTCAACTGCGGCATCATCGGAACTAACCACCAAATCCTGCGTCACGGAACCTTCGTTATCACTTTCCTTGCTCAGCACATACAATTTATGCCCATAAACAAAAATACCACTTGCATAAAGTGGAAATTCATTCATCAGAAACACCGACGGACAATCCGCCGTATTGTGCTTACATCCCGCATTACTGCACAAATACACCTCCTGTTTGGTTGCAAAATCCATATACATCAGGTGTGTTCCCCACGTACCGTCTTCCAGTTCTGTGGCATCCTTCGTCAAATAATAATAGCCGTCCTTCGTGTAACAATTCGCCAAATGATCCGAATCATTCAAAATCTGCAAACCTTCTACTGCCTGCCCTTTTGATGATTGTTCTTGGGTCGACTGCTTTTTCATTATTCCTCTAGCCACTGCCTGTTCTTCCGATACAGAACTGCCACTACTTTCTTTTCCTGTATTTTCTCCCAGTGTTTGAACACCATTTCCACAGGCACATAATGAACCACCCAAAACAAGTGACATCAGCACCGCAAATATTTTCTTCATAAAAAAGGACCTCCTTGCATTTATTGCCTTACAGCTTACAAGGAGACCTTATCATACAAAAGTCAAAAATCAGTCAAACTTCTTATGTCCATTTTTATGTAATCCTTCTTCTCATTGTGTCTACTTTATAAAGTATCGTTTACCGAAAATGTTACGTTCACGACCGCATGATGTCCCACATCATTTCTTATTTCCAGACAGCCACCGTGTTTTTTACACAGGATTCTGCTGATCGCCAGTCCCATTCCCAGATGTCCATCCTCCGAAGGCTTTGCAAGAAGCAGTTTTTTCTGCCTTGTCAGCACTTCCTCCGAAAATCCATTTCCGTCATCGATAATCGTAAATGACAATAATTGATTCTCTAACGACACCTCTATCCGTACACGTTCTTTTGCATAGCGAAGCGCATTGCCGAAAACATTTTCCAACACGCGATACAAAATAGACGGATCCACCCAGATTTCTATATTTTCCAATACAATGTCCATTGTAAGACGAATCTTACGTTTCTGCGCCATGATCTGCAGATCCTCTTCCATGTCAGAAACAAAATCCGACGCTTTCACCTTCTGTCGATTGACTTCCATGTCCTCCATCTGGTTCAGCGTACGAACTGACTCTGTATAATGCTCCAGTCGTCGGGCAGCCAGATTTAAGTTCTCCGCAATTTTCAAAACTCTTTGATTATTCAGCTTTCCTTTGGCAAGATTCATCTGCAGATATTCCGTATAGCCTTCGATCACCGCAATGGGATTTCTCAGATCATGCGCGATTGATGCCTGTAACAGTCTTCGTTCCTCAAGCAGATTCCACATTTCCCGATAATTTTCACGCAATGTCTGCCGCATTTGTTCAAAGGAACCACACAGTATTCCCATTTCATCCTCATTTTCATATTGTAAATGAAAATCCAGATCCCGGTCAGAAATCTGTTTTGTAGCATCAGACAATAAATTCAGCGGAACAGAAAGTTTCTTCCTATAAAAATGGAATCCACACAACAAAATTCCAACAATCGAAAACAATAATGGAAACACGATCATGACCGCACCACAAAAACGATATGCCAGTTTTCTCTTTGGTGTTAAAGAATCCACACTGTTCTCAATCCGTTGGATTGTATACTTTGTTTGCTTTGATGCCGCAGCCGTTCCATCTTCTGACATTAGAACCGGAAGCTCTGCGCCTTCTTCGCCAACTTTGACCCGCATAGAATAAGATACATTTGTTCCGTCCGCATAGGTTTCATCCACTGTCAAAAACACATTGTTCGACTCTGGCAGCAAATATTTTCGAAAAGTCATACATCCAAAAATAGTCGCGGCTGACAACAATACAATAATTGCAAGCGTGATCAATACGCTAAAGACCAGATATTTACGCAAGGGTAATTTTTTGATTTTCTTTACTGACGTTTCCATTTGTAGCCCACTCCCCAGATTGTCTCTATGTAATCCTGTCCTGTTGCTTCATTTAATTTTGCACGTATTTTCCGCACATGTTCCTTCACCACATTGCTGTCGCCCTCTGCGTCATATCCCCATACCGCTTCATAAATACGCTCTCTGTCAAACACCTGATTAGCATTTGTGATCAGGAACTCGATCAGGTCAAATTCCCGTCTGGAAAATGGAATCTGTTTGTCGTGATAATACACGGATCGCTCCGTTAAATTAACAATCAGGTCATTGGATGTCAAAACAACCGTGTTGGATTTATGTTTATTCCGTTCATCGCGCCGCAAATGGGCTGCAATACGTGCTGTCAGTTCATTCAAGCTAAACGGTTTTGTAATATAATCATCGCCGCCATATTGCAATCCATTGATTTTATCCTGTTCGGTAATCCGTGCCGTGACAAAAAGAATCGGACAATCCACATGATTTCGGATATTCCGACACAACTCCAAACCGTCCATGTCCGGCATATTAATATCCAAAATGATTAAATCTGGATTCTTTTGTAGTAATTCTATTGCTTCCCTGCTGTCATTTGCTGTGATTGTCTCATAATCGCAATCCCGTAAATGATCCGAAAGTAATTCCGTCATCATTTTTTCATCATCCACAATCAAT
Organism: Roseburia sp. OM02-15; assembly: GCF_003481835.1. Lineage (NCBI taxonomy): Bacteria > Bacillati > Bacillota > Clostridia > Lachnospirales > Lachnospiraceae > Roseburia > Roseburia sp. OM02-15. The sequence goes on along the minus strand of NZ_QULX01000026.1, from coordinate 8,764 downwards.
ATTTTATAAGCCATTGATGCTCCTCCCGTAGTTTCTTATCTGAATTAGTATAATCTATAAATGTCAAAAAATCGTCAACGCTCAATCCCTTTATAACAAATTTATGCTCCTCTCACAATGCCGATTGAATAATACACCCAAACCAGATTTTTATTTATAACTAAAAAAATACTGCAAGCAACATCTGTTACCTGCAGTATCTTTCGGGTTGGGCTGTTTTATAAAAAACAGAGCAGTTCGTAGGGGAATCGAACCCCTGTTTTCGCCGTGAGAGGGCGACGTCTTAACCGCTTGACCAACGAACCATACCTTATTTACTTTTTGAAAATCTAAACAGTTCGTAGGGGAATCGAACCCCTGTTTTCGCCGTGAGAGGGCGACGTCTTAACCGCTTGACCAACGAACCATCCCTTATTTACTTTTTGAAAATCTAAACAGTTCGTAGGGGAATCGAACCCCTGTTTTCGCCGTGAGAGGGCGACGTCTTACCCGCTTGACCAACGAACCATCCCTTATTTACTTTTTGAAAATCTAAACAGTTCGTAGGGGAATCGAACCCCTGTTTTCGCCGTGAGAGGGCGACGTCTTAACCGCTTGACCAACGAACCACAACAATCGGTATTATACAGAAACAATCGTTTGCTGTCAACACTTTTTTCAAATTTTCCTGATTTTTTATATAATTCTGTCAAATATACACAATTACACGTTAAAATCATATGGATTCATTCTATTTCCGGCTGTAAAATCATGTAGTATGATTCCACAACCAGAAAACAAATGATATCATCCGATCAAATATAAAATATATCTGATAATTAAGCTAATTTAGCTTTTGCAGCTTCTACTAATGCAGCAAATCCTTCTGCATCGTTTACAGCCATCTCAGCCAGCATTTTTCTGTTGATCTCGATGTCAGCCAGTTTTAAGCCGTACATGAATTTGCTGTAAGATAAACCATTCAGTCTAGCTGCAGCGTTGATACGAGCGATCCAGAGCTGTCTGAACTGTCTCTTTTTCTGTTTTCTTCCTGCATAAGCACTTGTAAGAGCACGCATTACAGACTGTTTTGCAACTCTGTACTGTTTGGATCTTGCTCCTCTGTAACCTTTAGCCAGTTTTAATGTTCTATTATGTCTTTTTTTTGCGTTTAATCCGCCTTTTACTCTTGCCATTTACGTCATCCTCCTAATCTTCTATCTTACAGATACGGTAAGATTTTCTTCATGTTCTTAACATTAGTAGCATCTGTGATAGTTGCTTTTCTAAGATTTCTTTTTCTCTTAGCGCTTTTCTTTGTTAAGATGTGACTCTTATAAGCTTTATTTCTTTTTAACTGTCCTGTTCCTGTTTTTTTGAAACGTTTTGCTGCTGCTCTGCTGGTTTTCATTTTTGGCATAATGAAATTCCTCCTTGATAAATAGTCTAATTAACGTTTTTCGGCCAGCACCATTGTCATGCTGCGGCCTTCCATCTTCGGTGCCTTCTCCACTGTCGCTATTTCAGAAAGCGCCTCAGCAAAATCATCCAAGATGTGTTTGCTGTTCTGAACATGAGCCATCTCACGTCCACGGAAACGCAGGGATACTTTCACCTTATCACCTTTTGTGATAAACTTTCTGGCTGCGTTTATTTTGGTGTTTAAATCATTGGATTCAATATTCGGTGACAAACGCACTTCCTTGATCTCCACAGTTTTCTGCTTCTTGCGAGCTTCTTTCTCTTTGCGCGCCATTTCATAACGGTATTTTCCGTAATCAATAATCTTGCAAACAGGCGGTTTAGCAGTCGGAGCGATTTTTACTAAATCAAGCTCTGCTTCCTGCGCCAGTTTGAACGCTTCTCTTGCAGACATGATACCAAGCTGAGTACCATCTGCACCAATTACACGAACTTCTCTGTCTCTGATCTGTTCATTAATCATTAAATCGCTAATGGTTTTGCACCTCCATAAAAAAAGTGGATAGGCAGACTATCCACAATCAAATCAAAAGTATTTGAATAATAACCGCCGGTCGCTCATTCGCGCCGAGGTGAGAGTGGATACTCTACTTTGTCTTCAACAACTCTGATACTATATCATACTTTTTTTTCAACGTCAACTGGTTTTTTCAATATTTTTTATCCGTTTTTACAGATAAATTTATGACCGTTCACATGCGCTGTTTCAAAAGTAAAATATAGTATAAATTTGGTTTCCGTATTCCTTCTTGCATAGATTTTACTTTTTCATTATACTACTTTTGAAATAATTTTCCACCTATATCTTCGGATATTTCACGGGAGTTTGACACATTGAAATGCAAAAAAGTACCGCAAAGCCTTGAAATAGGCTTATTTTTTGTCAAATTTTTATTCTTATCATATAGTAATATTTAGTGATATGTTGTATAATAGTGACAGAGGTGATTATTGTGCGTATAACAACATCAAAATGAAATCGATGACTGGATGATGCAGTACAGCTGTCTGCTGGAACTGACCGCAGAAATGGAACCATTATCCGCCAAAGAAAAAAATGAACAAAATAAAATCTCCGGCTGCCAGGCAGATCTGTGGATCGTACTTTCTTTTTCAAACGATCTGATTCATGTACGTGCCGACAGTGATTCTCTAGTCGTAAAGGGAATTGTAGCTGTCATTGTTGCCCTTTTTGACAAACGTACCCCGCAGGAAATCTGCGGGGCACATATTGATTTTCTTGAAAAGACTCCATTAAAAGAGCAGATCTCTACAGACCGTTTTCACGGTATGCAGACCGTTATCAAAAAGATTCAGGATTACAGCACTTCTCTCACACAGATGTAAACCATGTATGCCGCATAAATGGCAAGCATGCTTACACCGCCTGCACGGGTCAGAAGCTGCTTTTTCCACACAAGAATCATAATGTAGAGACTGACTGCTACTAAAATGACAATATCAATCAAATTGTTCATATTGACAGCAATCGGGCTGATGGCAGAAGCCAGACCACCTACCAGCAGAATATTGAAAATATTGGAACCAATGACATTTCCAAGCGCCATACCCGCCTGATTTTTTCTAGCTGCTACCACGGAGGTTACCAGCTCCGGTAAAGATGTTCCAATGGAACAGATAGTCAGCCCGATCAATGTCTCACTTAATCCAAATCCGCGGGCAATCGTTTCTGAGCAATTAACAACCATCTGACCTCCAATTACAATAGCAACCAGGCCGCCACCGATAAACACCAGACATTTCCAGATTGGCAGGTCCTTGATTTCTTCTGCTTCAACATCTTCTCCGGCCTGCATGGACTTCTTTGCAGAACGAACCATCCAGTACAGAAACAAGGCAAAAATCACAACCAGAATAATTCCATCCATATGTCCGACCATCATTCCTGCCAGTCCCATCACGCCAATAATCACTGCTACCAGTACAGAAAATGGGAATTCTTTCTTTAATGTCTCTTTCTTGATCACCAATGGCTGGAACAATGCACAGACACCACAAACCACAAGCAAGTTAAAAATATTGGAACCAATTACGTTACTGATAGCCATTCCGTTAATGCCCCGTAATGACGCTGAAATACTTACCGCACATTCCGGTGCACTGGTTCCCATCGCCACGATCGTCATTCCGATGATAAATACCGGAATATTAAACTTTTTTGCTACGGAGCCACTTCCTTCTACAAAGAAATCTGCCCCTTTAACCAGCAGTACAAATCCAATAATCACACCTATAATTGCCAAAATCATACTTTTCATCCTTTCTCAATACCATATTTTTTCTTTATTCACGAATATCACGCATTCCTGCTGCAAATTCATAAATACCCCGGCATTCTTGCTGCGAGATGCATGACATATTCTTCTGCTATTTCTATCCGAAAATTTCAAGATGTTCGATTAAAATTTTCACACCGATTCCAATCAGGATAATACCGCCCAGAATCGTTGCCTTATCCTTAAATTTGCTTCCAAATACATTTCCAATCAGCACACCTGCAATTGAAAAACAGAAAGTAATGCATCCGATGATTGTTACCGATGTGATCAGTCTCACCTGCAGAAAAGCAAATGTAATACCGATTGCCAGTGCATCGATACTTGTGGCAATTGCCAGCAGGAAAATTTCTCTCAGATTGATTCGCAGGCTGTCATCCGGACAGACTTCTTCATTTTCTCCTTTTTCTTTGATCACATCCAGAATCATTTTTCCACCGATCAGCACAAGCAGTATAAATGCGATCCAATGATCAATGGCTGTAATATAAGACTGAAACTGACTTCCAAGAAGCCATCCCAATGCCGGCATCAACGCCTGAAATCCTCCAAAAAATACTGCCAGCACAAACATATACTTTTTATCTACTTTTCGCATGCTCAAGCCTTTACAGACAGATACCGCAAAGGCATCCATGGAAAGACCGACACCGATCAGTGCCAGTTCCAAGTAACCCATAATTCAATTTCCTCCATAATGTATGATTTAACAGCTCGCATCAGGGAATATCATTGACAGGAACTTTGATGCAATTTTCTCTCAAGCGAAAAAAGAGACCCAGGCATGCCATAGGATCAAATAATAATCTTTATGACATACATGAGTCTCATTCATTAAGATTTGCCAGATTATCCTAAAAATGATAAACAGGTTGTTGACAAATCACACAATTCTTACTGTGCAAACTACTCCCTCACGAAGTTCTTTCAACTATATCGTAATGTCGGAGATTTGTCAATATTTGAATACATATGATGCATAAACTGTAATTCAAAAACTGTCCCTCCGGACGGATTGGATCTGACGGTAATACTGCCATCATGCACCCGCACAATTTCCCGGACCAACGCAAGTCCAAGCCCTACACCGCCAAGTTCCCGGCTTCTGGATTTATCTACGCGGAAAAACGGTTCAAACACACGCTCTTTAAGTTCCTCCGGGATTCCGCTCCCTGTATCCTCCACGGATAAATGAACATGGTTTTCCTCCTGGTATGCAGTTACTATTACCTGTCCATCAACATGATTATATTTTATGGCATTCTCAACAAGATTGTATACCATCCTGTAAATAAGAATATCACTTCCCCGCATCGTTATATTTTTACAGTTTTCAACCAGTGTTATATTCTTTTCCTGTGCAAGCGGTTCTAAATCTGCCAATACCTCATCAACAAGAGCATCCACTGCAATTACTTCATCCCGTCCCACAGTCTGAAGTTCACTCATGTCGAGAAGCGTCTTTACCATTTTGTTGAGTCTGTCATTCTGTTCGGTAACCATTTTTATCGTTTGCATAGTATCTGCATCATTCCCCGGATGACGGGCTGCATTATATAGATCAAGCTGTACCTGTATCAGAGACAACGGCGTTCTGAGCTCGTGCGCTGCATTTGCAGTAAATTGCCTCTGTACCTCAAATGCATCCGAGAGGCGCGTAAGCATCCTGTTGTACGAAATACTAAGCTGGTTAAGTTCTTTCACTTTGTTTTCTTCTATCCGGGAATCTGCCAGATTCTGTGCCTCTACCTCCTCGATTTTATCAGAAAACTCGCGGATCGGTCTGAGTGCATGCCCGCTTATAAAATAAGTCACTACCCCACCCATAAGCGCCAGTACGGCTGAGATTATAAAACTGTTTCTTTTATAGTCAGCCTTATTACTGTACACCTGCAAAGAAAAGTCATTTGCAAACTCATCCCACTTATCCTCAGGAATGCTGATATATATTTCATCCGAATCATTTTCATTATCATCTTCCCGGGCATCAACAGTCTCTTGCAGGGAGTCGATATAATACACACCATTTTTATAAACAAACATTGTCAGACAGCCACATATGACTGCAATATATAATGTAATGATACAGGTCAGTCTCCACTGCAGCGACATTTTTTTCATCATTCAAACTCCTCTCGTATTTTGTAACCTTCCCCCACTTTGTTCAAAATCGGGTCATATTCCAGCACAGCCTTAAGCTTTCTTCTAAGCGAAGACATATGCACCCGGATGGATCCACTAAAACTGTCTGCGGTTGCATCCCAGACATGCTCGATTAGTTCTTCCTGGCTTACTGGTCGACCCAGATTCAGAAGCAAATATTCCAAAATACCACTTTCTTTTCTTGTCAGAGAGACCGGTTGCCCTTTTGCATATGCCTCACGTTTTACCGTGTCGAACCTTATCTCGCCACTTTCCAGACATACATTCTTCTGCACAAATTTTCTTCTTGTCAGGCTTCTGATGCGTGCCTCAAGTTCCTGTAAGTGGAACGGTTTTTCCATGTAATCATTTGCTCCTGCATCCAGTCCTTCCACTTTATCTGCGATCTGTCCTCTTGCTGATAATATGAGAACCTTTGTCTCCTCATTTCTCTGTCTGAGTTCCTTTAGGATCTCCATCCCATCCATCCCGGGCAGATTCAGATCCAGAACGATCAGATCATAATTCTCCGCCAGAATACATTCAAAAGCATCTTCCCCATCATAGCAGGTATCCACTTCATACCCGGCAGCATACAGGCTTTTTGCAACCATATCACATATTTGTTTTTCATCTTCAACTATTAATAATCTCAAAATATTTTCACCTGTTTCTTAACAAAAATTTTACAACAGCTATTGTATAATATCAAAGTCAGCTGGTCAATAAATACAACGAACAAAGGAGCAAAAATATCTTGAAGAGCAAAAAAATAAGTCAGGCATTTGTGCTTATCGCAGGGATCACTATGGTGAGCTATGGTGCGATCCGCGGGGAAGCGGCTGTCGTGCTTGGAAAAGCAATAAAATTATGTCTGGAGTGTGTCGGAATTGGATAAGAAAAATAAGAAAAAGAAATCACGATCAAAAAAAACAGCCGGAATACGTGGATGGATACAGGCAGCCGCCACGCTGCTCACCAATATCCACATCCCCAATTTATTTAAAGGTAAAATATATCAGGGGAACGCAAAAGCAGTATGTGTACCGGGATTAAACTGTTATTCCTGTCCCGCTGCAACGGGAGCATGTCCGATCGGTGCCTTTCAGGCGGTCGTCGGATCATCCAGATTTAAATTTTCCTACTACATCACCGGTTTTTTTATTTTACTCGGTGTAACACTTGGAAGATTTATATGTGGTTTTTTGTGTCCCTTTGGATGGTTTCAGGATTTACTTCATAAAATCCCCGGGAAAAAGTTTTCAACAGCCCGATTGAAACCACTCAGATACCTGAAATACATCATCCTTATTGTTTTCGTTATCCTTCTGCCGATGCTTATAACGAACTCAATCGGAATGGGCGATCCGTTCTTCTGTAAATACATTTGTCCGCAAGGTGTTTTAGAAGGGGCTATCCCTCTTTCACTTGGAAACGCTGCGATACGATCTGCACTGGGAACTCTTTTTTCCTTTAAATGTCTTATTTTAATTACGGTTGTTGTGTTAAGTATTTTGTTTTACAGACCCTTCTGTAAATGGATCTGTCCTCTTGGCGCAATCTACTCATTATTTAATAAGATAAGCTTTCTCACGATCAAAGTTGAGGACAGCAAATGTGTCGGATGTAATCAATGTGTAACCGCATGTAAAATGGATGTGGATATATGTAAGACGCCAGACCATCCAGAATGCATACGATGCGGAGCCTGCATAAAGGCTTGTCCGAAAGATGCCATCCATTATCAGTTTATGGGAAAACCCTGTCAGAAAAAAAAGAGCAACAACCGGTAACTATTTATTCTTTGCAGAATTACTGCACATCATATAATTACGAAAAGGAGCAATTACTCATGAAAACAAAAAGATCTTTATTACTTATTTTTACACTCTGCGCAGCATTATCGCTTACTGCATGTAACGGAAAACAACCTGCAAACACGGAAAAACCGCAGGATACACAGACAGAATCCAGCGCAGCCTCTTCTGATGATTCCAGTTCTGAACTTGATGATTTATATCAGCAGGAAAACCAGCTTTTTGCAGATCATAAAGATGTATGGGATAAGGTATTTGGCATGATGAATAAAAGTACTGCTGACCCGAGTGGAAATTATGCCGATTATCTGGCAGGCACTGTGGAATCAAACAAAGACTCCTTCACAGAGGATGAACTGAAAATACTTAATGATGATATTGAAACAATCAGAGAAATTGAAGAAAAAATTACTGCAATCGAAAAGAAAAATGCTGCATCCGACAGTAACAGCCAGAAAAATAATTCCGACGATGTATCGCCTTTCAAAGATTTTTCCGCAAAGGATTTCGATGGCAATTCTGTTGACGAAAGCCTGTTTTCCAAAAATGCCGTAACTGTTGTTAATTTCTGGTTTACCGGATGCAAACCTTGTGTTGCAGAATTATCGAAACTGAATGAACTGAACGATGCCATCAAAGCATCTGGTGGTGAAGTAGTAGGAATCAACACAGAAACCTTCGATGGAAATGAAACTGCTATAAAAGAAGCTGCAGATATTCTGAAAAGCCAGGGTGCCAAATATCGCAATCTTTCCGTCGATTCTACTTCCGATGCAGGTAAATACGCCTCCAACATTATGGCATTTCCTACAACAATCCTGGTCGACAGAAATGGCAATATTGTAGGCGATCCTATGCTTGGTGGAATTGATAATCAGGAAAACTATGATGCTTTGATGAAACAGATTCAGTCTGTCATTGATGCAGACAGTGCGAATAAATAATCCTGTTCATTTTTGAAAGAAGCTGTCTCTCATACGAAAGACAGCTTCAGACTGTAGACAAACTTGGTGTTGGGTGTTATATCCAGCACCATTTTTCTTTTAA